>CADEDG010000040.1 GCA_902826035.1 uncultured Alphaproteobacteria bacterium | reverse complement strand
TGGCGGCGTTGGCCGATATCGATGCGCCCAAGCGCACGCCAAGCGCCGCCGACAGCGTAAAAATCGCCGCCGCGCCCGCTGATCACACGCGATTCCGAGAGTAATTTCGCCGCCGTCGCGCTGACGCGCTCATCGTCGAAGGGCGCGGGAAACGCCAGCGGCCCGAGCGCGAAAGTCTCGCCACGGCCGACGCCCTTGGGGCCAATCTCGATCAGTTCGAGGCTCGCTCCACCAAGGTCGCCGACCACGCCCTCCGCGTCGGGGGCGCCGGCCATCACGCCAAGCGCAGAGAGCCGCGCCTCGTCGGCGCCGGAAAGAATGCGCAGGTTCAATCCAGTCTCCGCGGCGACGCGCGCGGCGAAATCAGGCCCGTCCGCGGCTTCGCGAACCGCAGCAGTGCCAACCGCAAACGTGCTTTGGATTTTCCGCGCCTCGAGCAAAGTCGCAAACCGGCGTAGCGCCCGCACGGCGATGTCGGTTCCGGCAGGGGAAAGTCGGTCGGTTCGCGATAGATCGCGCCCCAGGCCCGCCATCACCTTCTCGTTGAAGATCGGCGTCATCGCCCGGCCGTCGATGCGATAAACCACCAGGCGCACCGAATTGGAGCCGACATCGATGACAGCCGCCTCCTGGCCGTCCGCGAGCGCAGGCTCATCCGCGCTCAAAGCTGCTTCCTAGCTTCAGTAAGTGCGCGCCCCGATATGGTCGAACGCTGCAGGAGCGTCGCCCTTAAGCGCGCGACCGCGCCCCGAGAGGCTCGGGTTGCGCATGAAATAGAGGTGCGCGGAAAACGGTTCGTCTGGAAGTTTGGAGACATCGACGCGTTTGAACACCCCGTCCTGGTCCATGTACCAGCTCTGCGCCTCGTCATTGAGGTTGGCGACCATGATTTGGTCGAGAACTTGCTGGTGAACGGTGGGATTTTCAACTGGGCACATGACTTCCACTCGCCGCTCCAGGTTCCGCGGCATCCAATCTGCGGAGGAAAGGTATACTTTGGCGTTCGCGTTCGGGAGCTTCGCACCGGAGCCGAAACAAATAATCCGGGAATGTTCGAGGAAGCGCCCCACGATCGACTTGACCCGGATGTTCTCCGACATCCCCGGCACGCCTGGGCGCAGGCAGCAGATGCCGCGCACCACCAATTCGATCTTCACCCCCGCGCACGAGGCCCGGTAAAGCGCGTCGATGATCTCGGGGTGAACGAGCGCGTTGAGCTTGCACCAGATGGCGCCGTCGCGGCCGGCTTTGACGTGCGCGATCTCATCGTCGATCAAGCTCAGGATCGTGGACTTGGCGTTGATTGGCGAGATCGCGATTTTCTCCAGCGCCGCGGGTTTGGCGTAGCCGGTGATAAAATTGAACAACCGCCCGGCGTCGCGCCCCAAGGCGGGGTCGCAGGTGAAGAGCGAGAGATCCTGATAGATGCGCGCGGTGATCGGGTGGTAATTGCCGGTTCCGAAATGGGCGTAGGTGCGCAGGCCGTCGCTCTCGCGACGCACCACCAGGCTGATCTTGGCGTGGGTTTTGTAGTCGATGAACCCGTACACAACCGACGCGCCGGCACGCTCCAGCGTCTGCGCCAAGCGCAAATTTGCTTCTTCGTCGAAACGCGCCTTCAATTCGATCAGCGCGGTGACGTTCTTGCCGGCCTCAGCGGCGGCAACCAAAGCGGCCACGATCGGGCTGTCCTTGGAGGTGCGATAGAGCGTTTGCTTGATCGCCACCACAGCGGGATCGGCGGCGGCCTGGCGAACGAACTGCACTACGGAATCGAAGGATTCATACGGATGGTGGACGAGGAAATCCTTGGCCCGTATGGCAGCGAAACAATCGCCGCCAAAATCCTTGATGCGCTCTGGAAAGCGCGGCTCGTAGCGCGGAAATTTTAGTTCAGGACGCTCCTCGCCCACCAGTTGCGATAGCGCCGAAAGCCCGAGCATACCATCGACGATGACGACATCGCGCGCATCGGCCTCAAGTTCGCGCACGATGAACGCGCGTAAATCGTCCGGCATAGAGGCCTCGACCTTGAGTCTGACGATGTCGCCGAGGCGCCTCTCCTTAAGCCGCGTCTCGAATTCAAGCACCAGGTCTTCAGCCTCTTCCTGGATCTCGATGTCGCTGTCGCGCACAACCCGAAACGCCCCGTGCGCCTCGAGCGCGTAGCCGGGAAATATTTCGTCCAGAAAAAGCATGATCGCATGCTCGAGCGTCAAGAAACGGCGCTGGCGTTTCAGGTCGGGCCCCACTCCGTTTTGCCGGGCCGGCGTTACATCCATGAAGCGCGCCGCGTTGCTGGGGGCCGGGATGAGCGCGTTCAACACGCGGCCATCCTCCCTGCGCTTGAGCTTCAGCGCGATGGCGAAACCGAGATTGGGAATAAAGGGAAATGGGTGAGCAGGATCGATCGCGAGCGGCGAAAGCAGCGGAAACACCTGCTCCATGAAAACGGGCTTGAGCCATGCGCGTTCGGCTTTGCTGAGTTCGTCAGGCTCGACCACCGCAATGCCGGCGGCGCGCGCTTCTTGGCGCAACGCCTGCCAGCGCATTTGTTGGCGCGCCATCAATTCACCGGCGGCGGCGTGGACGCGCGCCAATTGTTCGGCCGGGGTCAAGCCATCCTGGCTCAACGTGGAGACACCAAGCTTTACCTGCTCGTGCAGGCCCGCCACCCGCACCATGTAGAATTCATCGAGATTGTTGGCCGAGATCGACAAGAACCGCAGACGCTCCAAGAGCGGGTGGTTGGGGTTTTCCGCCTCGTCCAGCACGCGCGTGTTGAACGCGAGCCAAGAAAGCTCGCGATTAATGAAACGCTGCGGCCCCGACGCTATCGGCGGTTTTTCCGCCTTGGCGCGCTTGTTCTTGCGCGACTTCGCCATGTGTCAACTGCCCCCGCCTACCCCGGCGCGCCCGCCTTTTTCAGCGATTGGCGCGCCATAGCCAATGTCACCGGTCTTGCGCCCTTAACCAAATCACGGTCGAGCGCCGCCGCCCAGGTTCGCGCGGCCGCATAGGTTCGCGGCAACCTCACGGCCAAGTATTTCACAGCATCATCGCTCAAATGGATGAATTGTTCGCGACAAACCCGGCGCAAAATCACCTCCATCAGCGCTTCGTCGGGCTCCTCCAGGAGGGCTATCGGGAGGGCTGCCAGCCGAGAGCGGAGATCGGGCAATTCGGTGGACCATGAGCCCGGGCTCGCCGCCCCGGTCAGCAGGAGGGCCCCATTCTCGCTGCGGGCCAAGTCAAGCACCCGCCAGAGCATGGCCTCGTCGCGCCGCCCATCGGCGTCGTCGATCAACAACCGCCACCCGGACTCGCGGAAAACCGCCGCGGCGTCATCAGGGCTGGCGTGGGCTGCGATCTGCCTTGCGCCCGTCTCCATCGCCCAAGCCAGCGCAAGGTGGGTTTTGCCAGAGCCGGGAGGGCCGACGAGCGCAAGCGCCCCACCAGGCCAGGCGCGCCAATCGGTCAGCAGCCGCGCCGCGTCGCGATTGGCGCCAGCCACCACCAAATTCGCCGGCGCACGGTCGCCCATGCGGAACTCAAACAGGCGCGGCTGTGCGCTCACCTAATTTCCCTGCACTCGCAGCAATGGCCCGCTGGGGCTGTCGTCCAGGCGTACACCTCGTCGTGCAAGCTCCGCGACGAGTTGGGCGCGGTCTCCGACAAACGAGAACGAAACCAAAGCGCCCTCTCGGGCCACCGCTTCGATGCGGATTTCCGAAATCAACGTCTGCGCCGCGCCTTCCAGGGCTTGCTTGATGCGTTCCCATTGGCGCTCGTCGTCATAAATCGCGGAGGCCGAAACCCGGGCCCGTTGACCCGAACCCGTAGCGACCCTGACCTTCCACTCGTTCTGAACCCGCGCGCTCGCTGCTTCAGCCAGCGCCGTGAGAGCGGCGCGCAACGAAGCGGGGTCATCCCCTCCCAGCCTCGCGGACACCTCGCCGCGCTCACGCCGCTGTTCGCCGGCGACTTCTATCAGGTTCACGCTTGCGGTTCCGCCTTGCACCCGCAGGGTCGCATACACCGCCGCCGACGCCGCCGCCGCCTGTGCAAACGGTTGCGCCGCGCGCCAATCGGTGCCGCTGCGCAAGCTCTCCGGCGCAATCGCCAGCGGCGCCAATTCTTCTCCGAAGCCCCCCTGGATCCAGACATCGCGCCACATGGCGGCGTTTTCGGGAGCAGTTCCCGGCGCGCTCTGTGGCGCCAGCAGCACCGGCGCCGTGCGGGTATCCACTACCGTCAGGCCCTGGCCGCGAAGCAAAGTGCGCACGCCAGATGGGTCAAAACGTACCGTCAGCCTGCCAGTATAACGTGTCGAGGAGCGTCGCTCGTCCGCGACATCCACCGACAGCACCAGGCGGTCCAAACCAGTCGCATCCGGGGCCGGCGCGGGACGGGAGCTAAGTTCCTCGGGAATGGTGAGCCGTCGAACCAGCCGTTCGAAAGCGGTGCGCCGGCCGCCGGCGAAGGCAGCTTCCTGGGCCGAGGCGGCGTTGGTCGCCGTCTGGTCCACCTGAACGCCGGACACTGTATACACATTGTCGCGCCCCGCCTGCGCGGTTGCGGGGGCCGGCGTTAGCGCGCAGAAAGCGGCGATAAGCAAGGCGATCAGGCCAGACCATGGCTTGAATGTCATGTTTGAGAACCTCTTTTGCGCGACGCCGGGAGCCTTAGTTTGCTTTAGCTTGGGCGGAATCGCCTATCAATGTGGCGGCTTCGGGACTTTATCTTTGACCCAATCGAACGGACTTACCTATCGCGACGCTGGCGTCGATATTGACGAAGGCGAGCGCCTTGTCGATCTGATCAAACCCCTGGCGCGATCGACTTCGCGCCCCGGCGCAGAAGCCGCTTTGGGCGGATTCGCCGCTATTTTCGATCCCAAGGCGGCGGGCTTCAAGGACCCCATCTTTCTGGCCACCACCGATGGGGTCGGCACCAAGCTCAAAATCGCCATCGAGAGCGATCGCCACGAAACAGTGGGGATCGATCTCGTCGCCATGTGCGTCAACGACCTTTCGGCCCAGGGCGCCGAGCCCGTCATGTTTCTGGATTATTACGCGACCGGGAAACTTGACGCCGAGGCTGCTGCAAAAATCGTGTCTGGAATCGCCGAAGGCTGCCGCCGCGCCGGCGCGGCCTTGGCGGGTGGTGAGACCGCGGAAATGCCCGGCATGTACGCGGCGGGCGATTACGACTTGGCCGGCTTCGCCATCGGTGCCGCGGAACGCGGCTCGCTGTTGCCACGCGTCGGCGACATGAAGTCCGGCGATACTATCATCGGGGTGGCGTCGAGCGGGCCACACTCGAACGGCTACTCGCTGGTGCGCAAGATTGTCGAGCGCGCCGGCTTGGGCTGGGATCAGCCCGCGCCGTTCGCACCAGGCCACACGCTTGCAGAAGCGCTGCTTGAACCAACGCGTATCTACGCGCGCGCGCTCAAACCGATCTTCGACGCCGGCCTCGCCAAGGGTGCGGCCCACATCACCGGGGGCGGTTTAGTCGAGAACATTCCGCGGGCCCTGCCCGAACACCTGGTCGCAAACATTGATTGGGAAGCGTGGCCGCGCCCGGCTGTATTCCAGTGGCTGCAGGGCAGCGGCGGCGTGCCGGAAGAAGACATGCGGCGCACGTTCAATCTTGGAATCGGCATGGCGCTGATCGTCGACAATGCGAGCGCGGCGGCGGCAATCGAGACTATCGAAGCCCATGGCGAACGCGCCTTCCGCATTGGCGCGCTGAAGGCAGCTTGAATCGCACCTGCGCTGGAGCGCGTCGCCTCCGGCGACGCATGCGCGGTCGGAAGCCGCGCGCTCTCAATCCCGCAAATCCACCGCCCACGGCACTGAAAGGAAACCAATTGTACAAAATCTATCCCACACCTCCGGCGTGGCCGTATACTGCGTCCATCGCCTTCGCATGGAGGGCAGTCGGTACCCTGTTCGAGCCGATGCGCATGGCGAGGTGGTGAGCGTGAAGCGTCAAAAACGCCAAGCCCGCGCGAGAAAATGAAGCGTGGGAAGTCACCGGGATCGCGGACGAACACCGCGACCTGCACGCCGCCGGGGTACGCGTCGCGGAGTGAAAGACCTCCAGTCCCGATGCCCGGCGAGCACGACCACGGGGACGCGTTGGTTCGCGTCATAAGCGCCGAAACAACGGCGCAGTTTTTTACGACGCGTGCGAACGCGTCCCCGCCCTCCGATGGGTGTGCGTTTTTCCGGTCGAGCGGCCAACGAGGATGGCGCTTGGCAGAAGCGCTATTCTAAGCGGGCGTTTGCCCAGCGGGCCGCTCCGCAAGCGCCGCGCGCCAGCGTTTCAGGTTGGGCAGATCGTCACCCGGTCGCCAGCGCACCATCTTGGCGAAGTCCATGCCGCATGCGGCGGTGATGTCGGCGATGGTGAAGCGATCGCCCGCGATCCAGGGCTTGTTCCCCAATTCGCCGTCCAGCCATTTCGCCATGCGCAAAGCTTGCGCCTGATACCAGTTCGCCACTTCGCCGTTCTGGTTCTTCTCAACCGCCGCAAGCATGGGAGAGCCGTGGCGCACCCACATCATCAGCGGCATCGCGAGCATGAGCTCGACGCGGCGATCCCACATCTCGATCGACGCGCGCTCGAAAGCGTCCGCGCCGAGCAGATTTGGATCGGGATACAGCGCTTCGAGATAGAGACAGATGGCGCGGCTTTCGGTCAGCGTGCGCCCGTCGTCCAGTTCAAGTGTCGGCACTTGTGCGAGCGGGCTCTTGGCGCGGAAATCGGGCTCGCGGTGTTCGCCCTTCATCAGATCGACCTGCACGATCTCAATGTCGGTGATGCCCTTCTCGGCGATGAACATCGCCACGCGTCGCGGGTTCGGTGCATAAGGCGCGGTGAAGAACTTCATGGCTGGACGCGGAACATTCCGGCCGGCAGCGCCGCCACTACTGCGGCGGTCATCAAAGTCGCCAAAAAGCCAGGGATCAGCGACTTCCAGGCCAAGGAAAAGATCTCATCGCGACGCTGCGGCATCAGCACGGTCATGCCGCCGGTCATGATGCCGACGGACGCGACATTGGCGAAACCGCAAATAGCGTAGGTGAGGATCATGCGGCTGCGCTCGCTCAGTACGTCGACGGGCGTGGCGCCGAGATCGATATAGGCGATGAACTCGGTCAGGAACAATTTGGTCCCGAGGATCGAGCCGCCCGCCTGCGCTTCGCTCCACGGGATTCCCAACATGTAGGCGACCGGCGCGAATACGTATCCGAAAATGCGTTGCAGGGTGAGCGGCGCGCCCCCGACGTCGCCTGCGATCCCGAGCACATTATTAACGATCCAGACGAACGCCACAAACACCATCAAAAACGCAGCGACATTAACCGCCACCATGACGCCGTCCTGAACGCCGCGGGTGATCGCGTCCATCGAGCTTTGGTATTTCAGTTCGTCGCCCGCGGCCAATTGCGCGCCACCCTTCATTTCCGGAACCATGATGCGCGCAAGCAGGACCCCGGCGGGCGCTGAGATGATCGACGCCACGAGCACATGCCCCGCCGCGTTCGGCAAGGTCGGCCCGAGGATCACCGAATACGCCACCATGGTCGAGCCTGCGACGGTCGCGAGGCCGACTACCATCATCAGGAACAATTCCGATCGCGTCAGCCGGTCAAGATACGCGCGGATCACGATCGGGCTCTCGACCATGCCCATGAAGATGTTGGCGGCCACGGCGAGCGCGGAGGGACCGGTCAATCCCATCGTCCGCTGAAACAAAATTCCGAATCCGTGTGTGATCCACTTCAATACCTTCCAGTGCCACAACAATGCGGAGAGCGCCGATATCACCAAGATCAAGGGAAGCACCCTAAATCCGAAGATGAAAAGCTTGTTGGGATCTTCGATCTGGAACGGTTGGATTTGGGGACCCCCGCCCAGATACCCGAACACAAATTGCGTGCCCTGGTCGGTCGCGCTCGACAATCCATCGACCGCGGCGGTGACCGCCTTCAGCACGTTGTCAGAGTCAGGAAGCGCAAACAGCGCCAACACCAAGCTCGCCTGCACCGCAAGCGCGCCGAGCGTCAGCAGAAACGGAAATCGGCGCTTGTTCTCGGACAAAAGCCAGCAAAACAGCAGAATCGCCGCCAGAGCGCCGAGACTGCGCGCATTGTCGAGGGTGTAGGTCACGAGATTCCCCTCCCCGGCGCCGCCCGCGCCTTGATTGTTACCGCCTTGATAGAGAATTCGAGGTGCGCGCCAAGCGGCCTCACGCATAAAACTTGGAATGATTTCAGTCACTCCCCAACGCCTTGCCCCGGACGCATGGGGGGCGCCCGGTTTTGGGTATGCGCGCGCCGGCTCAATCGGCTAAGGAACGCTATGGAATTCCTCATCTTATTTGGCGTGCAACTCGCGGCGCTCGGCCTCGGCCTCGTGTATCTGGTTCGGCGAATGGATCGGCTCCAGCAGGAGGTGGCGCAATTGCGCCAAGCGCTGGAGGGCCGCCGCGCGGCCAGGCCCAAGCTCGTGGCCACCAACACGAGCGCCGTGCATGTCAGCGTCGATGCGCCGCGTGTTCGCACAGCGCAGCTCTGGCGAGCGCCCGAAGCGCGGCCATCGCGACGCATCGGCGCGAAAGTGTTGTGGGCGACGGCAGCCATCCTTGGCGTTGCGCCCGCCTCCGCGATGGCGCTTGGCGGCGATGCCGCCATATCTGTTAGCTGCGGAATCCTGCTCGGCGCGTTGATATTAGTAGTGGCGCTGCGGTCGGAATTTCGTGACCTTGCCTGGGCTGGCGCAATTTGCAGCACCGCTTGGGCGCTAGCGGGCGCGTTCCTCGGAGCAGCTCAAGCCAATCCAGCAATTTTTTCGTCCGCGACCGTCACGGCTGGATTTGCAGGTCTCGCCTTCGCGGTTCTCAACCGACTTGGGCCGGGCGCAACAATGACGGTCGCGATGGCTGCGCCCTGCCTCGTGCTGGCCGCGCAGCTTGGAATGATCGGCGCTCCCGGCGCCGCGTTCGCCGCCCTGGTCGTTTCCGCCGCCATCTCGGGCGCCTCGCGCTTGCGCCTGGAGGGATTGCACACGGGCGCGTTTGTCGCAGCACTCGGCGGACTTTACGTGATCAGCGGCCAAGCCGTCGCCGCTGATTGGTTCACGCCGATCGCGACCTGGACCGGCGCGCTGTTTCTGGCCATCGCGGTGGTGCGCGCGCCGCAGCTTGGCCCGCGCGGGGTCACCATCGCCGGCACCGGGGCGCTCGCGCCGTTCGCCGCTATCGCAGCACTCAATGGCGGCGGCCAAGGCCTATCGGACCCGACGGCGGCGAGCGCGGCATTCTTCTCGCTGGCACTCATGCTCGCCGGTATCGCCTGGCTTGCCGCAGAACGACGCGGAAGCAATTTCGCAAGCTTGAAACTCACCGCCTGGGTGCTTGCGGCGGGGATAGGCGCTGCTTTGCTCGCGGCGATCTGGGTGAGCGCCGGCCCAGGGCTGGCGGCGATGCTGCTGATGTTTGGAGCGGCCGGCGGCGCGATCCTCAACATGCGTTTTCCGTCGCCGCATTGGCGCGTTGGCGCGTTGGCGTTCGCGCTGTGCGGGGTCGTTTATGCATGGACTTGCGCCGCGGGCATCCTCAACGAAACCATGCCCAGCTGGGTGACGCTTGCCGCCGCGTTGGCGCTGCCTGCTGCACTCGCGTTCGGAGCTTCACAGGCGTTCGGACGCGCCCATGCCGTCAGCAGCGCTATCATGGACTTGCTTGGCTCAGCCCTCGGGCTAACCGCGTTACACATCGCCGCCCGCCTAGCCCTCTCGGGAGGCGTACCAATGTCGTACGAGTTCGGCGTCGAAGAACTCAGCGCGCAGGCCTGCATCTGGCTAACGGCGGCTTTGGCGATGATCGCGGCCGATCGCGATGTGGTTCGCTCCGCGCTTGCTCGCGTCTTTACAGCGGTCGGCGTCGTCGCCACAGGTTGCATGGCCGGCGCCTGGTTGGTGGGCTATCTGGATGCGCCTGAGGAAACGCTGACGCGCTTCAACGCCTGGGTGTTCATCGGCCCGGCTCTGCTGCTGGGGGCGCACTGGTGGGTTTGGCGACGCACGCACTCACCGCTGCTTGCGCGCGCGAGCCTTGGCGCCGGCGCATTCCTAGCCGCTGCCGCGTTCAGCGCCGAGGTGCTGAAGGCTCGTATCGGCGAGAACGTCAACGATTGGGTCGGCGCCGCAGCGGCTGCCACCGCCTTTTCTCTTGCGCTTGCGGTCAATTTCGCGCCGGGCGCTGAAGGTCCGCGCCGCCCGCGATGGGTGCGTGCACAGCGCTAAGCATCAGCCGCTTAGCTGCCCCAACACGCGTAAGCCACTTCACGCATCTTGGCGGGGCCGCCAGTGCTGAAAGTGCGGGTCTGGTTGTTGACGGTAACCGAGAGCTGGTCGGTCGGCTGCACTGCAGCCAGGATCGGCGGTCGTTGCGGCAGATTGATAGCCAATCCCCGATTGCGCCCGCGGCCTTCCAGCCGGCTCGGCACCGTCACGCTCAGAGCGCCGATCCGCACCGATGACGTGGTCGCCCGGCGCGCCGCCCGCACCAAGGTGAAATCGGTCAGCACAATGTCGCCGGTCGGGGGCCGGCACGTCATCGTCGCAACCACCCGGCCGCGATCGTCGCGCTCCGTGGCTGTGGCGACGCCGTCGACATAAGCGTAGGACCAGCCTGTCTGCGCTTGCGCCATGCTCGGCGTGGAAAGCGCCAAGGCGCAAGCAAAAACGGCCATCAACTTCCGCATCGCGTCGTCTCCCGAATTCCTCAAAGCGCGCGCTCTTAGCACGCCCAAGCGGCGGTGTGCGACGGCCAATTGCTGTGGAAGCTTGGTAATGATCAGCAGCCGAGGCTCAACGCTCCCTGTTCCAGATCGAGCAGATATTGCTTGCGCGGCACGCCGCCGCCGAAACCGGTCAAACTGCCGTCGGAGCCGATGACCCGGTGGCATGGCACGACGATGGAGATAGGGTTCTTGCCGTTGGCGAGGCCGACCGCGCGGAAGGCCTTTGGTGAGCCGATTGCGGTCGCCTGCTGGCCATAGGTGCGTGTTATTCCGTAGGGGATCTTGGTCAAGGCGGCCCAGACCCGCTTCTGGAACGGAGTTCCTTCCGGCGCAGTCGCGATAGTGAAAACCGTCAACTTTCCCGCGAAATAGAGATCTAGCTCGCGGCGGGCTCGAGCCAACACGCGATCCTCGCCGCGCGCGCTCTCGGCCAGCTTGTACTTCGGCTTGTCGAACTCGAGCCCCGTAAGCGCGGCGCCGTTCGAGTGCAGCGTAAGCGGCCCAACTGGACTATCGTGAATGCAGGAGATCATTTTCGTACGCCCTTGCTTGCGCCGCGCCGCCAAAGGCGAATAGCCGCGTAGGCGCGCCACGGCCTAAGATGTTCGAGCGTCTGGCCCTTGGCGCCGAGCGCGTTGATCAAGGCGATGTCGGTGGCCGGATAGGCATCGGGATCGCCGAGCGCGCGCATCGCGACATACTCGATCGTCCACGGGCCAATGCCCGGAATTTCTGCGAGCGCGGCGCGGCCCGAGGCGATGGCGCCGCGCGCCAGCGGGAGCTTTCCCTGCGCGTAGGCGCTCGCTATTGCGTGCAATGTCTCCGCGCGTTTCCTCGGCAATCCAATGGCGGCAATCGAAACCACGCCGGCATTCGCCAGTGCGCCGGGGGCGGGAAAGGCATGCGTCAAATGGTCGGGGCCACGCTCGAGCGGCTCGCCGAATTTCGCGACCAAACGCTCCGTCAGCGTTCGTGCGCCCGCCACCGTGATCTGTTGGCCCAGCACGGCGCGGACGACGCACTCGAAACCGTCAAGCATGCCCGGCACCCTTACGCCAGGTTCACGCTTTACATCCTTCTTCAATTCAGCGTCCGCAGCCAGCACGGCGTCAACCGAGGTCATTTCCGCATCCAAATCGAACGCGCCGCGCACGTTGGCGACCAGCGGGCGCAGATGTGGCGCGAGATTCTCGGAGAGCGTGAGCTGGAGACCCTTCTCGCCCATGCCGATCTCTATCCAGCCCAACGCATCGCCCAATTTCAGCACGCGCGTATAGCTGCGGCGATCGCATCGCTCGACGCCCGCAAGCGCGCGCATGCGATAGAAGTCCAGCATTGGCGCGAAACTGAACTCGCCCCGCGGCGACAAACTAACCGTGAAGGTCTCCCCACGGGCGATCGTCTTGCGGCCGCGCATCTTGGTGGGCGGCGCGCCGTAGCGCTCCTTCATGGTCGCATTGAAACGGCGCAAGGAGCGAAAGCCAGATGCAAAGGCGATTTCGGTGACGCTCAAACCGGTCTCGTTTAACAGCCGCCGCGCCGAGAGCAGCCGACCGGTCTGGGCGATCTGAATCGGGCTGGCGCCAAACTCGACGCTCATTACGCGGCGCAAATGGCGGGACGTAACCCCGAGGTCATCGGCCAACGCTTCGAGGCCGCGTTCCTCCAGCGCGCCTGCTTCAATTCGAGCATAAGCGGCAGCGGCGAGCCGCGCGGGCGCGTCAATTGGCGCCAGACCAGGCGCGCGCTCCGGTCGACACAGCAGGCACGGGCGAAAGCCGGCCGCTTCCGCCGCCGCCGCGGACGGCCAGAACGTCCTATTGCTGCGCTTGACCAGCCGCGCCGGGCAAATGCAGCGGCAATAAATACCCGTCGAGGTCACCCCGATATAGAAGCGCCCATCGAAACGCCGGTCCTTGGCGTCGCAAGCAGCGTGGCAGATGTCGGGGTCGAGCATGGGCGCAAGCTAACTCCGATTTCGCCCGCCGTCTCGCCGAATTCGGACATTGAAACGATGGCGACCGGAGCCTTGCCACGCTTGGCAATCCACACTTGGCGCAGAGTTGGCGTTTTCTATAAAGACGTGCACACGCGGCAACTCAGCCGACCGCAGGACAAGCCAAGTGTGGTCGATCCTAGATCATAAATTCTCCGTAGCGCCTATGATGGACTGGACCGACCGGCATTGCCGGGCGTTTCATCGCCAACTCACGCGGCGCGCGCTGTTGTACACTGAGATGCTCACTGCGGACGCTGTGATTCACGGTGCGCGGGAGCGGTTGCTGAGCTTCGATCCCTGCGAGCATCCGGTTGCGCTGCAGCTGGGCGGCAGCGATCCGCAAAAAATGCGTGAAGCCGCACGAATTGGCGCCGAGCGCGGCTACGATGAAATCAATCTCAATATCGGCTGCCCCTCGGACCGCGTGCAATCAGGCCGCTTCGGTGCGTGCCTCATGCGCGAGCCAGAATTGGTGGCCACGTTATGGAGCGCCGCTCAAGACGGCGCGCCGAATAGTCCGGTGACCATAAAGTGCCGGATCGGCGTCGATGACCAGCCTCCACGCGACTCGCTGTTCGCGCTGGTGGATTGGTGTGCGCGCGCAGGGTGCGAAATCTTCATCGTGCATGCACGCAAGGCATGGCTATCGGGATTGTCGCCCAAAGAGAACCGCGACGTGCCGCCCCTGGACTACCAATTGGTGCGCGAATTGAAGCAAATGCGGCCTGATTTGAAGGTCATCCTGAACGGCGGCCTGCGCGACATAGAGCACGGATTGTCCGAACAAGGGGAGCTCGACGGGATCATGCTCGGGCGAGCCGCGTATCAGAACCCAGCATTGTTGCTGGGCGTAGACCCCCGAATTTTCAACGCTCCCGCTCCATGCGCCGATCGCGTGGCGGCAGTTGAAGCGCACATGGGCACAATCGAACTCGCGCTTAGGCAGGGAACGCCGTTGCACGCCATGACCCGCCATATGCTCGGTCTGTTTAACGGGCTACCGGGAGGACGCGCGTGGCGGCGTACGCTCTCGACTGACGCAGTTCGTCCTGGCGCTGGCGCGGAAGTCGTATTGGCGGCGCTGTCACACCTCGCACGTACGCCTGCCCTCGCTGAATGAGGGATGGCGCCAGCCTTCTAGTGAAGGACCTGGTAGGTCCATGCGACGATGACTAGCGCCGCCGCCCAGAACAATATTCCCGCCAACGCGCGCCCACCGTCATGGCGAAAGCGCCAGAAGCCCCAGCCCGCGCCTGAAACGAGCAACAGCGCCATCTACAGCCAAGCAAACTTGGGCGCATCGAGGCCTGGAAAAAAGTCCGGCCGAAAATAGCCAACGCCAGCCATGAGCAGCAGCAGCCCAACAATTCCGAGGCCGGTCGCGCGGTTCATCCGACTGGCTCCACCTTCGAAAGTCGCCCCGGAAGTTCAGCCATCAAGGCGAGCCTGTGGGTCTCTTCCATGGCGCTCCAGGCAGCGATTTCCTTTAAAGTCCGCCCGCAACCGACACAGAACCCGCTGCGCCCGTCTATGGCGCAGACCTTTCGGCATGGGCTGGAAATAGGAGGCACAAAGGCAGCCTAGTCACCAAATCGCCCCAAGTCATGAATTGAAAAACGATAATGTCATATTGACAAACGATGTGTATTATCGTATATCGATAATGTCTGGTTCTTCATGCATCCGTCGCTGTTGCGAATTGCATCCAAGCACCGAGGAGGGCCACGCGACCCGATCGCGATTTGGAGGATAGAAAATGCGTTTTGCTCTGGCCGCAACCAGCCTAGCAGCAGCCGCTGCAATCCCGTTCGGCGTTGTCGTCGCCGGCCCGAACATGACGGGTGAGCAATTCGTGGGCGCAGTGCGATGCGTAGCCTACCAAGGGGTCCACGGCGCCGAGGTTGGGGCAGCCAAGTCCGAGCTAAATTGGGAAGCCCACAGACAATCGCCTGAGACTGTGGCAGAAGCGCTCGACGTCGTCCGCGAAATAGATGACGGCGCCGGTCGAGATGGCATGATTTGCGGCTCAAAGCCGTCAGGTTACGAGGCTTGAGTCGCAACAAGGGAGGAAGCGGCATGCGTGTTTTGCTTCTTGCGGGGCTCCTTTCCGGTGTGCTCGCGCCGAGCGCGTTTGCGATAGGCGATAGCAAAGCCTGTCAAATCGATGAAACGCGCCGCGGCGCCGAAAGCGCGGCCTCGCCCACTCCCGCCGAAGCTCGGCAAGCCGCCGCCCCGCCGCGCGCAGTTCCGGCGGAGCCTGCGCGGACCCTTCCGCCCCGGCGCCGCGGCGGAAGGCGCATCCCAGACTCCGAGTTGATAGGCTCGCGCGGCGCTCTATAGTCGCGCGCATGCGCGCGTCGGGCGCGCGGATGGCGCCCCATGAACCTAGAATTCTCTGCTGAGGAACTCGCGTTTCGCGATGAAGTACGCGCGTTCATCGAAGCCAATTACCCCGTACATCTCAAAGGCAAGGGGTTGCGCGAGGATCTTTCGAAAGCAGACTTCCTCGCTTGGCATAAAATACTCGGCAAGAAGGGATGGTCGGCGCCCGCCTGGCCAAAGGAATATGGCGGCACGGGTTGGAGCGCGACGCAGCGCTACATCTGGCTTGAAGAAAACGCGCGCGCGGAAACTATTCCACCGCTTCCATTCGGCGTCTCGATGGTGGGACCGGTGATCTACACATTCGGCACGCCTGAGCAAAAGCAGCGTTTTTTGCCGGGCATCCTCTCTGGCGAGGTGTGGTGGGCGCAAGGCTATAGCGAGCCAGGCGCCGGCTCCGATCTCGCGAGCCTAAAGACGAAAGCGGTGCGCGAAGGCGATCATTATATCGTCAACGGCCAGAAAACCTGGACCACGTTGGGCCAACACGCCGATTGGGGATTTTTCCTCGTACGCACCGATTCAAATGCAAAGCCACAGGAAGGCATCTCGTTCCTGCTGATCGACATGGCATCGCCGGGCGTAAGCGTTCGCCCGATCAAATTGCTCGATGGCGGTTACGAAGTGAACGACGTGTTCTTGGACAACGTGAAAGTGCCCGTCGATCAGCGCATCCACGAAGAAAACAAGGGCTGGACCTGCGCGAAGTTCCTGCTCGCGCATGAGCGAGCGGGTATTGCCGGCGTGGCGCGGTCGAAGCGCAATGTTGAGAAACTAAAAGCTATCGCAAAGGCAGAGATCGGCGACGACGGCAAGGCGTTGAGCGAGGATGCGGATTTCCAACGCAAGCTTGCGCAGCTTGAGATCGATCTTTCGGCGCTGGAAATGACCGAACTGCGTGTGCTCGCTCGCGAGAGCGCGGGCAAAGGGCCGGGGCCGGAAAGCTCTCTGCTGAAAATCCGCGGCACAGAAATACAGCAACGACTCACGGAACTGACGTTGGAGGCGGTCGGTAATTACGCTCAGCCGTACACGCGCGAACTTGAAGGTAACGAGTTCGCGATCGGCCCTGATTATTCGCGCGCAGCGGCGCCGATCTATTTCAACTGGCGCAAGGCCTCCATATATGGCGGCTCCAACGAAATCCAGCGCAACATCATCGCGAAAATGGTGCTGGGTCTTTGAGATCACGGCGGCTGCCTAAGTGCGATTGACACACAGGGTTTGCACTTGCTTTAGTCGTCGCTAAGCATCCCGTCCTTCTAAGTCCGCTGTTGATCCTGCGGCGGAATAAATAAGGTGCGTCTTTAAACCCAGCGCCTAAAGGCGCGGGTTTGGTAAGGTACGAGGGACGGGATGCCTCCTCCTGAAATTGCAGCCGATCCAATTCTGCTCCACGAGGGCAAGCCGATTCTCACCGCCCACGACGCGGCGAAATATTTCGGCGTGTCGGTCAGCAAGCTCACCCATGCGCTCTATCGCGCGCCCGACGAGCAGCGTTACAGGAGCTTCGAGATTCCCAAGCGCACCGGCGGCATGCGCGCGATTGCCGCTCCCACGGGCCTTATCCGCGAGTTGCAGACCAAGCTCGCGCCGGTGCTGCAGGCGCATTACAGCGCCCATCCCGCGGCGCAGGGCTTCATCAAGGAGCGCAGCATTCTTTCCAATGCGCGCGTTCATGTCGGCCAACGTCTGGTGTTGAACATCGATCTCGAGGATTTCTTCCCGAGCATCAATTTCGGTCGCGTGCGCGGGCTGTTCATGGCCGAGCCGTTCAAGCTTGGGCCCGCCGCGGCTTCCGTATTCGCGCAATTGTGCACCTACAAGAATGGCCTGCCGCAAGGTGCGCCGACTTCGCCGACGCTCTCGAACTTCATCGCCGCCGATCTCGGCCGCCGCCTGGCCCGGCTCGCCCGCGAGAGCAATGTGCGCTACACCCGCTACGCCGACGACGTCACGTTCTCATCCAACCAGCAGAGTTTGCCGCAGACGCTGATTGTCCATGCCCAAAGTGCAGATGGTCAGGGTTCGGACGGTCATAGCGTGGCGATCGCCGAGACACTCGATCGCGCCATCACCGCGAGCGGCTTCGCCATAAATCACAAGAAAGTACGCCTGCAGACCCGCCATCAGCGACAGAGCGTGACCGGGCTGCAGGTAAACTCCCGGGCGAACGTATCTCGCGAACGTATCCGCCGCGTGCGCGCCATGCTGCATGCGTGGCAGAAATTCGGGCTTCCCGCCGCTGCGCGCGACCACTTTCTGAAGCATCGCGGCATGCTGCGCCCGCCCAAAGATCCCGCGCGTGGATATCGCAACGTCGTCTATGGGCAGCTTGCTTTTATCAAGATGGTGCGTGGGGCTGAGGACCCCGTGTTCCTAAATCTCGCCGCCAAGCTGATCAAGATCGATCCCAATCCCTCGCGCTTCGTGCGGCAAATGGCATTCGGCGGCGACGATTTCGACATCTTCATCAGCCACGCCAGCGAGGATAAGGACGCAATCGCGCGCCCGATCTTCGAAGCTTGCGCCAAGCTCGGTATGAAGGCGTTTCTGGACGAGGCCCATATTGGCTGGGGACAAAGTTTCACCCAGAAGATCAATACAGCGCTCGGTTCTGCGCGGACCGTGCTGGCGATCGTCAGCCAAGTATCCGTCACCAAGGAATGGCCGGTGACGGAAGTGAACACCGCGCTTTCGTTTGAGGTAACGGGGCAGAAGAAGGTAGTGCCGCTGCTTGTAGGCAAACCCGATCTCTCGCGCCTGCCGCTGATCCAAGGCAAGGACTGCATGGCCTGGAACGGGGACGCCGCCGCGGTAGCGCGCCGTCTCAAGGCGGCGATCGAAGGCGCGGCTCCGCGCCGACCCGCGCGCACCTCGGTTCCGGTGGTTGACGGAACGACAAGCAGAACCGATGCGGCGCGAGGCGGCCCGTCGCCTGCCGCCGGCCCATGGGCGCCGCCGCCCAAACCGAGGGGCGGAGGGCTGTTCGGAATCTTTGGCGGCGGCAAACGCAAGTCTTGACCGCGCGCGAAGGCGAGAACAAAGCTTTGCGCGGAGATCAACGCCCCATGAATTTCGATTACACCGACGAACAAAACATGCTCCGCGACTCGATCGCGAAATGGGCGGCGGGGCAGTACGATTTCGACAAGCGTCGCGAAGCGCTCAAGACCGAGGATGCGTGGAAGAAGAATTGGGCGACATTCGCCGAGCTTGGCTTGTTGGCAGCGCCCCTGCCGGAAGCCTATGGCGGCTTAGGCGGCGGCGCGCTCGATGTCGCGGTGGTGATGGAAGAATTCGGCAAAGCGTTGGTGGTGGAGCCCTACGTTTCAAGTGTCGTGATCGCAGCAGGCGCGCTCAGTGCTGAGGGCAGCGAAGCGCAGAAGCAAGAATATTTGAACGCGATCGCGGCGGGCGAATGCGTTGTCGCGTTCGCGCAAGCGGAGCCGAAGAGTCGCTGGGCGTTGAACGATGTGAGCACGAGCGCCAGGAAAGACGGCGCGGGTTTTGTGCTCAATGGCCAAAAGGCGGTCGTGGTCGGAGCGCCACAAGCCAGCTATTTGCTGACGACAGCGCGCACCGCCGGAGCACAACGCGAGGGCAAGGGCGTCTCGCTGTTTCTCATCCCAAAAAACATGAAGGGCGTCTCCTGCCGCGATTATCCCACCATGGACGGCTCACGCGCGGCGGAAGTGTATTTCGAGAATGTCACCGTCAGCGCGGAACATTTGATAGGCGCAACAGACACCGCCCTTCAGTTGATCGAGCGGGTTAGCGATGCCGCCAACGCCGCCTATGCGCACGAGGCTGTAGGTTGCATGCGCATGATGACCGCGTTGACCCAGGAATACGCCAAGCAGCGCAAGCAATTCGGCCGCGCAATCGCCGATTTTCAAGTGCTTCAGCACCGCATGGTCGATATGTTCATGGCTACTGAAGAGAGCGTCTCCATGGCGCTCTTGGCGACTTTGAAACTCGATTCCGGCACCGCCGAGCGCGCCAAGGCGGTGTCGGCCGCGAAAGTCTCCATCGGTCGCGCCGCTCGCTTCGTCGGCCAAGCGGCAGTACAGACTCATGGCGGCATGGGCGTGACCGACGAAATGCGCGTGGGCCATTATTTCAAGCGCGTCACCATGCTCGACGCCACATTCGGCAATGTCGATCACCACCTGAAACGCTACACGGCGCTAAGTGCAATGACGGCCTAGGCGTTTGCGTCATTCAGCATCATCGACATTCGCACCAGGTCCGAAAGCGTGTGCGCCTTCATTTTTTCCATCACATTGGCGCGGTAGATCTCGACTGTCCTTGGGCTGATCCCTAGCTTTATGGCGGCGGTCTTGTTGGAGTCGCCACTCGCGATGGCCTCGAATACCTGACGCTCTCGTTTGGTGAGCAGAGCCGCCAACGCCCCAACTTCAGCGCTTTGGCTGAGCCGGGCAGCTTCGCTCTGGCCTTGGGTCAGCGCCGTGCGAAGGGCGCGCAACAGAACGACGTCGTCGAACGGCTTCTCCAAAAAATCCACGACGCCAGCCTTCATTGCCTGTACCGCGAGCGGCACATCGGCGTGGCCGGTGAGCACGATGATGGGATGCGCCACGCCCTGTTGGCGCAATTGCGAGATTAGTTCCATCCCGTTCATGCCCGGCATGCGGATGTCGGTGATGACGCACCCGGGTTCGAGTTCGCCCACCCGCGCGAGCAACGCAGCGCCGCCCTCGTAGAGCCGCGACGCCAGCCCCTCCGCCGACAGCAGAAACGCCAACGAATCGCGCATGGCGGCGTCGTCATCGACAATATGAACCATCGTCTCGCTCATGGCCCCGCCTCCACAGGCTCGCCGACGGGCGCAAGCGGGACAGTGAAGCGAAAAATCGCGCCCCCGCCCGGATTCGGCTCGGTCCAAATCCGCCCGCCATGGGCCTCAACGATTGTACGCGAAATCGATAACCCAACGCCCATGCCGTCCGTTTTCGTGGAGACGAACGGTTCGAACAATTTCGTTCCGGGCGCAACGCCCGCGCCAGTGTCAGCGACGCTCACCATCGTCATGCCGTCGCTACTGTGCGCCGTCGTCACCAGCAATTCGCGCCTCACCGCACCGTCCATGGCGTCAAGGGCGTTGCGGACAAGATTAAGAATCACCTGCTGCACCGGGAGGCGATCGGCCAGCACGCCGTCTACCGCGGGATCGAAGTTGTACTGCACTCGCACGCCGCTTTCCTTGGCGCCCACCAGCGCCAGCGCGCACGCTTCCTGCGTCAGTTTCTGGATGGAGACGACGCGCCGCTCGCCCTCGCCGCGCGAAAGAAAATCCCGCAGCCGTCGGATGATCTCGCCTGCCCTCATCGCTTGCGCGGCCGCTTTCTCCAGCGCTTCGGCGATGCGGTCGGGGTTGTCGCCCGGACGGTCCATCAAGCGCCGTGCGCCGCTGAGATAATTGGCGATCGCCCCAAGAGGTTGGTTGAGTTCGTGCGCCAGCGCGGACGCCATTTCACCCATCGCGGTCAGCCGCGACATGTGCACCAACTCGGCCTGCAATTCCTGCAACCTGGCTTGGGCCGCCTGGCGTTCGGTGATGTCGCGCACAAAACCGGTAAATGCGCGCCCGCGCTCGGACCGAATCTCACCGATTGCGAGTTCCATAGGAAAGGTCGATCCGTCCTTGCGCTCCCCCACGACAATGCGCCCGACGCCAATGATGCGCCGTTCGCCGGTCTTGAGGTAGCGGCCCAGATATCCGTCGTGCGAACCCCGATCCGGCGCCGGCATCAACATGCTGACATTGCGTCCGAGCGTTTCAGCCGCGGACCATCCGAAGATGCGCTCGGCACCGGCGCTAAAGGAGCGAATCACACCAATTTCGTCGATGACGATCAGTCCGTCCGGCGCGGTATCGTAGATAGATCCTAGGTGCGCTTCGCGCTCGGCCAACGCCAAATCCATGCGATGGTCGCGGCGGCGTTCGCGGCGAACAAGGTAGCCAACCAACGACACGGCGAGTCCGCTGGCGGCGAACGCCAATTGTGCGCCGCCGCCGTCCGGCACGATCAGCCACGCAATGGCAAGCCCGAGAGCGGTAGCAACCAACCCTGGCCCCGGCCCGCCAAGGATGGCGCACGCACAGACCACAGGCGAGAGCCAATAAAGCAACGGCGCCTCTGGGGTAGATAGCCGGAACAGCGTCCAGAGGCCCGCCACAACCACAAGCGCCAGCGCGGTTGCACCATAGGTGAGGACGCGAGGGCGCTGCTCGGTCAGAGTTCGCAACCGCCGTGTGATCGCCCGCATTCGCATCGTCCCCATCATAGTCCCAGGGCCAACTCAGCCAAGCGCGCGCCGGGGAACTAAGGAATACTCCTTAAGCGATGCCCCGGGTTTTTTGGATGCCTCGCGGCGACCTAATTCTAGTCCTGCAAGGAGCAGGGCATGACAGAATGCAGCGTGAATACTTTCTACCCGGCACGCCACAGAGTGTCCGGTGCGATTGCCCTGGGTTCTGGCCTCGTCCTGCAGGGTGTGCATATGCGCTTCCACCGAAACGAAGAGATATTTGGCCAAGGCGAGCCCGCGACCTACGTTTACCGGGTGGTGTCGGGTGCGGTGCGTAGCACCAGCTTCAGCAACGGCGGCAGGCGGCAAATCCTGTCGTTTCATACCGTGGGCGATGTGTTTGGGCTTGAGGCCGGCGGGGTGCATACGCTTACCGCTGAGGCCGTCAGCGACACTGAAGTAGCGCTTGTACGCCGCTCCCTGGTTGACGCCGCCGCCGCCGCCCCAGCCGCGGCCCTTGGTATGATCGAGCTCATGCACCGCCAATTGCAGCACGCGCAGACCCACGCTCTGCTGCTCGGGCGCAAGGGCGCCTGCGAACGCGTGGCGGCATTCCTGCTCAATTTGGCCGATCGGTGCGGTCAGCAGGTCGAGATCGACCTGCCTATGTCGCGCGCCGACATAGCCGACTATTTGGCGCTGACTATCGAGACGGTTTCGCGCACCTTCACCCAAATGGAGCGCGACCACGCCATAGAGCTGCCGCGCTCGCGCCGGGTATTGGTGCGCGACAGGGGCGCTCTGGAATTGCTCGAGGCCGCATAACAACCCGCGGCGGCGCTTGAGGACGCGCTTTCCCGAGCCGCGGACTTCGCCTATGCATGCTCCCCTAGCCGTTGCGGCCAATCGGGTTGGAAGTTCGCATGCACAAAGCCTGGGACGATGCCGCCGCAGATCGCGTCTTGGGCGCCTTCTCGCCGACCCAGGATCAGCTCTTGCCGATGCTGCACGCGCTTCAGGCGGAGTTCGGCTGGATTGCCGCTGAAGCGGTGCCGATTCTTGCGTCGAAGCTCAATCTCTCGCGCGCGGAGGTCCATGGCGTCATCAGTTTCTATCACGATTTTCGCCGCGAACCGGCGGGAAGGATCGTCGTTAAGCTCTGCCGCGCCGAGGCCTGCCAAGCGATGGGCGGGCGTGAGATGGCGGAGGCGGTGCTCGCGCATTTTAAGCTGGGCTGGGGTGACACAAACTGCGATCGCTCGGTGACTATTGAACCGGTCTATTGCCTTGGCCTTTGCGCCGTAGCGCCCGCGGCTCTAGTCAATGGCGCGCCGCGCGCACGCGTGGAGCCCGCGCGCCTGATTGCCGACATCGAGGCGATGCGATGAGCCGCGTCTTTGTTCCTGGCGACGCCCTGGCGGTCGCGCTTGGCGCGGATGGGGTCGCAGAGGCGCTCGTGAACGCCGGCGCCGAGATCGTCCGCACCGGTTCGCGCGGCATGGCGTGGCTCGAACCTTTAATCGAAGTGGAGATTGTGGGCGGGCGCGTAGGCTACGGTCCGGTCAGCGCTGGCGACGTCGCCGGCCTACTCGCTGCGGGAATGCTGAGCGGCGGCGCGCATGCTCTGTTCCTCGGCCACATCGACGATCACGAGTGGATGCGCGCGCAAACGCGCATCACCTTCGCACGCTGCGGAGTGGTCGATCCGCTTTCGGTCGATGATTATGTCGCCCATGGCGGCCTGCGCGGCCTCAAGCGCGCGCTTGAGATCGGCTATGCCGCAACCATTGAGCAGATCGCGCGATCGGGCCTTCGCGGCCGTGGCGGCGCAGGCTTTCCTGCCGGGATAAAATGGAAGGGCGCGGCCGACGCGCAAGCGGATAGCAAATATGTCGTATGCAACGCCGATGAGGGCGATAGCGGCACGTTCGCGGACCGCATGCTGATGGAAGGCGACCCCATGAGCCTGATCGAGGGCATCGCCATCGCCGCCTTCGCCATCGGCGCCAGTAAGGCCTTCGTCTATTCGCGCTCCGAATACCCCCACGCCAACGCAACTTTCGCGAAAGCGCTCGCGGCGGTGCGCGCTACCGGTGGGCTGGGCGCCCACGCGTTTGGGCCAAATAGCCCTTTCGAAATAGAGCTGCGCATCGGCGCGGGCGCATATGTGTGCGGCGAGGAGACGGCGCTCCTCGAAAGCCTCGAAGGCAAGCGCGGACAGGTGCGCGCCAAGCCGCCACTACCGGTGCATGCAGGCCTGTTCGGCAAGCCGACAGTGATCAACAATGTTCTGACGCTGGCGACCGCGCCCTGGATTCTCACACACGGCGCCGAAGCCTACGCAGCCGTCGGCCACGACCGCTCGCGCGGAACCATGCCGATCCAACTCGCCGGCAACGTGAAGTTTCCGGGCCTCTACGAAGCGCCCTTCGGCCTCACGCTTGGCCAGATCGTAAACGAGATCGGCGGCGGCACAGCATCAGGAAGGCCCGTGCGCGCGGTGCAGTGCGGTGGCCCGCTCGGCGCTTACTTCCCGCCCTCGCTTTTCGATACGCCCTACGATTACGAAGCCTTCGCGGCGCGCGACGGCCTAATTGGCCATGGCGGAATTGTGGTTTTTGACGACAGCGTCGATATGGCCACGCAGGCGCGCTTTGCCATGGAATTCTGCGCCGTCGAGAGCTGCGGCAAGTGTACACCCTGTCGCATTGGTTCGGTGCGCGGGCAGGAAGTGATCGACCGCATCGTTTCCGGCGAAAACCGGAGTAGCGACATCGCTCTTCTAGAAGACCTCTGCCAGACGCTTAAGCTTGGTTCGCTCTGCGCGCTGGGGGGCTTTACACCCTATCCAGTGCTTAGTGCGCTTGGGTATTTCCCTGAGGACTTCCAGCGGAAACCGGCGCAAAATGGGGGCGGTTTGAAACGATGAATTTAGGCGCCCCCTTGTCGAGATCCAACTTTCCTCGTTCTGGACGCGCGGAGCGAGCGGGGGTCGCAACATGACGCTCGTCGATGAAGGGGATTTCGGGACGCCGCGCGCTCTGAGTGATGCGACTGTGAGCCTCGAAATCGACGGTCACACCATAACCGTCCCGGCCGGAACCTCGATCATGCGCGCGGCGCGCGAGGCGGGGATAGGCGTACCGAAACTCTGCGCCAGCGACATGCTGGAAGCCTTCGGCTCGTGCCGGCTTTGCCTGGTGCAGATCGAGGGCCGCGCGGGAACACCGGCTTCGTGCACCACGCCCGTCGCGCCGGGGATGAAAGTCTCCACCCAGACGCCGCTTTTGGCCAGACTGCGCCGCGGCGTGATGGAGCTCTACCTCTCTGACCACCCGCTCGACTGCTTGACCTGCCCCACCAATGGCGACTGCGAATTGCAGGATATGGCGGGCGCGGTGGGGTTGCGCGACGTACGCTACGGCTACGCTGGCGCAAACCACCTTGATGAGCCGAAGGACGAGTCCAACCCATATTTCACTTTCGACGGCTCGAAATGCATTGTCTGCTCGCGTTGCGTTCGGGCGTGCGAAGAAGTTCAAGGCACGTTTGCGCTGACCGTCGAGGGGCGTGGTTTCGATTCCAAAGTGAAGGCGAGCGCAGCCGAATCTTTTCTCGACTCCGAGTGCGTCTCCTGCGGCGCTTGCGTGCAGGCCTGTCCGACCGCGACCTTGTCGGAAAAATCCCTGATCGAAATTGGCACGCCCGAGCATTCGGTCGTCACCACCTGCGCCTATTGCGGCGTCGGCTGCGCCTTCAAGGCGGAAATGCGCGGTGAGGAAGTCGTGCGCATGGTTCCTTACAAAGACGGCAAAGCCAATCGCGGCCACTCATGCGTCAAGGGGCGCTTTGCGTGGGGCTACGCCACCCACAAGGAACGCGTGCTGAAGCCGATGATCCGCGCGAGTATCGGCGATCCGTGGCGCGAAGTAAGTTGGGACGAGGCCATCGCCTATGCCGCCGCCGAGCTGAAGCGCATCCAAGGCAAATATGGCAAAGCCGCTGTGGGCGGGATCACTTCCTCGCGCTGCACCAACGAGGAAACCTACCTCGTTCAGAAGCTGGTACGCGCCGGCTTCGGCGTCAATAACGTCGATACTTGCGCGCGCGTGTGCCATTCGCCGACCGGTTATGGACTGAAGACCACTTTCGGCACTTCCGCCGGCACTCAGGATTTCGACTCCGTCGAGCAAAGCGACGTTATTATCGTCATCGGCGCCAATCCTACCGACGCGCATCCCGTTTTCGCTTCGCGCATGAAGCGTCGTCTGCGCCAAGGCGCCAGACTTATTGTCATAGATCCGCGCCGCATCGATCTCGTGCGTACGCCCCATGTTGAGGCCGCTTATCATTTGCCGCTCCTGCCAGGGACAAACGTCGCCGTGCTCACTGCACTGGCGCACGTCATCGTCACCGAAGGCTTGGCCGACGAAGCGTTCGTGCGCGAACGTTGCGATTGGGAGGGTTTCCAGAGCTGGGCGGCGTTTGTCTCGCAGGAGCGCTGGTCCCCGGGAGCGTTGGAAAAAACCACTGGCGTTCCCGCTTCCGATCTGCGCGCCGCCGCGCGGCTGTTCGCGAGCGGGGCCAATGGCGCGATCTATTATGGACTGGGCATCACCGAACACAGTCAAGGAACGACTGCGGTGATGGCGATCGCCAATCTCGCCATGGCGACGGGAAATATCGGTCGCCCCGGCGTCGGCGTTAACCCGCTGCGCGGGCAGAACAACGTACAAGGCGCCTGCGACATGGGTTCGTTCCCGCACGAATTTTCCGGCTACCGGCACGTCTCCGACGATGCAGCGCGCGCGGTATTTGAGGATTTGTGGAAGGCGCCGCTCGACAAGGAACCCGGTCTCCGCATCCCCAACATGTTAGACGCCGCCATCGAGGGCAGTTTCAAGGGCATCTACATCCAGGGAGAGGACATCCTCCAATCGGATCCAAACACCCGCCACGTCGCCGAGGGTCTGGCGGCGATGGAATGCGTGATTGTACACGATCTCTTTCTCAACGAGACCGCCAATTACGCGCACGTGTTCCTGCCCGGCTCGACCTTCCTGGAGAAAGACGGCACTTTCACCAATGCCGAGCGTCGTATCCAGCGCGTACGCCGCGTGATGCGCCCGAAAAACGGCTACGCTGACTGGGAAGTCACGCAGCTGCTGTCGAATGCCCTTGGGTACGCCA
>CADEDG010000039.1 GCA_902826035.1 uncultured Alphaproteobacteria bacterium | reverse complement strand
AATATCGAGAAAATCTGGGCCGCAGGGCCCGGGCCGACGCCGCTGGTGAGTTGAGTTCCCCGATCGTCATATCGAACGACTTCCTTCTCCCCTTGAGGGGAGAAGGTGGCCCGAAGGGCCGGATGAGGGGTCTGCGCGACTTCAGGAGGGACCGCCTTCCCCTCACCCGTCGCTTCGCGACACCCTCTCCCCTCAAGGGGAGAGGGTAAGCCAACGGCCTCGACCGGTGAAAATCCTCATCGCCGCAATCGGACGCCTCCGCGACAGCCCCGAAGCGGCGCTCGCCGCCGACTACGTGACCCGCGCAACGTCGCAGGGCCGCCAGATCGGCTTCAAATCCGTCGACATCGTCGAGGTCGAAGCCAGGCCGCCCGGCGACCCCCGTGCGGACGCCGCTGCGCTCTACCGCGCCACTCCCGACGACGCCCGCAAGATACTGCTCGACGAACGCGGCGCAGAATGGAGTTCGCGGCAATTGGCGGAGAAGCTGGCGCGCTGGCGCGACGATGGGCAGTCTTGTGCAACATTCTGGATCGGCGGCGCCGACGGCGTGTCGCAAAGCGTTAAGGATAATGCTGACGAAAAACTGGCTTTTGGCCGCCAAACCTGGCCGCACCGCTTGGTCAGGGTGATGATTTGCGAGCAAATTTACCGGGCTATGACGATCTTGTGTTCTACTCCCTACCACCGGGACTGAAGATTCCGGACGGTATGGTGAAATATGGATCAAGGCGCAAAACGCGCCCGCGCCCTCGTCGCGCTCGCGGCAGGGGCGCTTGCGACATTTGCGTCGGTCCCGGCCGACGCCCAAAACCGCAGCCTGGCCCAGGTTGAGCGCGATCGCCGCGCCGAAAGCGCGCGCGCGGAGCGTCTGCGTACAGAGGCTGTCGCCGCGCGCCAAGAAATCTCCGCGCTCGACACGCAGCTTAGCGACGCCGAACGCCGCCGCACGGAGGCCGAAACCGCTGCGGCCGCATCGGAACAGCGTCTCGCCCTGCTCAACCGGCAAATCGCGTCCGATACCGCGAGCCAACGCCGCTCTCGCGAGGCGTTCGAAAACGCCCTCATTCTGGCTGCGCTCAGCAATCGCCGCGCCGAGCTGAGCGCGGTTCGCCAGACAGTCTTCGCGCGTGCGGCCGCCCCCGCGCTGGCTCAAGAAGAACGCCGCAGCGGCTACGCCTTGGCGCATGCGCGGACACTCTCGGACGAAACGGCTCAAGAGCGCGGCATCCTCGCCGAAGCGCAGGCATCCATCGAAATCGAACGGCGCCAACTCGCCACGCTGCTCGCCCGCAGGCGAACCACGCAAATGGCCCTAGCGAACGACGCCGCCGCGGCAGAGCGCCGCTCGCGTCAGCTTGCGAGCCAGGCGCAGTCGCTGCGCGACCTGGCCGCGCGAGTGCAGCCAGCTGCGGTTCGCCGCGGAAGCGCAAGCGCAGGGCCGAGCGTAATCCCCGCCGGCTGGGTGGCCCCAATCTCGGGGCGGATCGTCCGCGCGTTTGGCGCTCGGAGCGCCGGAGGGCCGCCTTCCCAGGGCGTCGCCCTGCAAACCGTGGCCAACGCCGCCGTACGGGCACCGGCGGCCGGGCGGGTGGCCTATGCCGGGCCCTTCCGCAGCTACGGACAAGTCTTGATCCTGAACCTCGACGGAGGCTACGCTCTGGTGCTCACCGGGCTGGGGGCAATTTCGGTCCAGGTGGGCGAACCCGTCCGCGCTGGTCAGCCCATTGGCGAAATGTCAGGGCCCGACACGCCGGCGCCGGAATTGTATGTAGAAGTCAGGCGCAATGGGCAGCCGGTCGATCCGGGACGCTGGCTGACCGCGCAAGGGCTTGCAGCGGCGCGCACGATACGCGCAGGCTAGAGCAGGGCCGGTTTAGAGGGCGCTCACGGCGCGCCGATGGAGTGACGTATATGCGCCTAGCCTGGGTAGCAGCACCGCTGGTCGGCTTGGCGGCATGCGTTGGCGCGCTGGCATGGTCGGCAACCGACAACGCGGACCACGACCGCTATCCCCCACTCGATCTTTTCGCCGACGTGCTGGCGCGCGTGGAACACGATTACGTGGTCGAAGTCGACGAACGCAAAGCGATGCAGGGCGCCATCCAGGGCATGCTCGCTTCGCTCGATCCGCATTCCTCGTACATGGACCCCGCCGAGTATCGCGAGATGCAGGTGACTACGCGCGGCGAGTATGGCGGCCTGGGCATCGAAGTGACGAGCGAAGACGGCGTGGTTCGCGTGGTCAGCCCGATCGACGAAACTCCGGCGGCGCGCGCGGGCGTGCAGGCGGGCGATTATCTGATCGCCATCGATGGAAACAGCATCGTCGGCCTCACCCTGAACGAAGCTGTGCAACGCATGCGCGGCGATCCGGGCACCGACATCACCATCACCATCGCGCGTGAAGGCGTGGATTCTTTCGACGTGACCTTGCGCCGCGAAGTGATCAACGTCCGGGCGGTGACGTGGCGGATTGAAGGCGGCGACATCGGCGTGATCCGCATCTCGACCTTCAACGAGCGCACCAGCGCCATGTTGCAGGACGCCATTCGCGGCGTAAAGCGCGACACTGGCGGGCGCTTGCGCGGCGTCGTGCTCGATCTGCGTCGCAATCCAGGCGGGCTGTTGGAACAAGCCGTTGACGTCTCCGATGCCTTCCTCGACGGCGGCGAAGTGGTCTCCACTCGCGGACGTCATTCCGACGAGCGCCGCAACGCGCGCCGCGGCGATGACCTTGCAGGCGTGCCCATCGCGGTGCTGATCGACGGCGCTTCCGCTTCCGCGGCTGAGATTGTCGCCGGCGCACTGCAGGACCGCAATCGTGCTCTCATTATCGGCACTACGTCATTTGGGAAAGGCTCGGTGCAGACGCTGATTCCGATCAATGGCGGACGCGACGGCGCGCTGCGGCTGACGACGCAGCGTTATTACACGCCGGCCGGGCGCTCAATCCAGGGCGCGGGCATCGAGCCCGATATGGAAGTGGCGGCGCAGCGCGTGGACACCGCGCGGCTGCAGCGGCTTGGTATTTCGGAAGCCGATCTTCCGAACGCGCTCGACAACGATTCAGGGGCGCAACGACGCGCGCCGCACGTGCCCGACGATCAGCCGCCCGCCGACTGGGACGAGGACGAAGATTATCAATTGCGCCGCGCCATGGACTTCCTGCGCCAAGGCTTGGTAGCGCAACGATTGCGGGCGCGAGCGGGCTGACTTTTCCCTTTCGTCAATACAGGTTAATGACAGAATCCAACTAGTGACGCCGGGCGCGAATTGGGCGATGTTCCGCTTGATGATTCGCGCGCGCACGCACGGCTTTGCGCTTGCCTGCGAGGGCCGGCATGGCGCCTAAGCTGAAACAAAAAACAGGCCTCAATCACCGCCTCGCAGCTCTGGGCGCGAGTGGCGCATTGGCGTTTGCAGCGTTCTTTGCGATCCAGATTTTCGGCGACCCCGATGCAGCGGGCCCTAAGCGCGTGGTTTCGCTTTCTCCCGCAACAGCGTCGGCGGAAAGCGCGCCGCGGCTTTCGTTTGAACAAGCAAACGAGAACGCCGAGTTTTTCGAACTCACCGACCTGCCCTCCACCACCGGCTCGGAAATCGGAGAGGTTGGCGGCGACGGGCAATTGCGCGTCGCCGTGGTCAACACGCCGGAAACTTCGCGCCCGGCGACGGCGCCGCTGCCGCGTGCGCCAATAGCAGGACTTACCGAATCCGGCCCGAACGGGTTGTTGCCAATCATCGGCGCCAACGGACGCACGCCTGCGCAAGCGTATGCACGCCCGTTCACCGCCCAGGCCGGCAAGCCGATGCTGGCCATCGTCGTCGGCGGCCTCGGCTTCAACGCCACCGCGACGACGCAGGCGATCGACGAGCTGCCGCCGGAGGTGACGCTCTCGTTCGTGCCCTATTCGAACAATTTGCAGAGCTGGGTCGATCGCGCCCGCGCTCGCGGCCATGAGACATTGCTCGAACTGCCTATGGAGCCTTTCGATCCAAACGCTGACGACACCGGCCCGCAGACTTTGCTTGCGTCCGCTTCCGCGCAGCAGAACACCAGCAGGCTGGAGCAGCTACTTTCGCGCGCGACCGGCTATTTTGGCGTCACCAATTACCAGGGCGCTCGCTTCGCCACTTCGGCGCAAGCGGCCCAACCGGTGGTGCAGGCGTTGCGCCGGCGTGGGCTTGCGTTCGTCTCCTCGGGGATAGGCCAGCGCACCGCGCTCAGCGTCGAGGCGCAGCGCGCGGGCCTTACGAGCACCGCCGCCGACCGCATCATCGACGCCCGCCGCGAAGCGGACGCAATCGACGATCAATTGCTCAATCTGGAAGCCCTGGCTCTGCAGAATCAGAGCGCAATCGGCGCGGGATTCGCTTATCCAGTCACTATGGAGCAGGTCGGACGCTGGGCCCGCGACGTGGGGTCGCGCGGCTATCAATTGGCCCCGGTGTCGGCGGTGCTCAATGCACGCGCCGCACGTCGATGAACGAAAAACTCGACCCAAAGCACTTTCGTCCCAATGTAGGCCTCGCGCTGTTTCAGCGTGACGGGCTGGTTTTCTTGGGTAAGCGCAATGGCGCAGAAGGACCCTACCAATGGCAAATGCCGCAAGGGGGCGTCGACAAAGGCGAATCGCCGCGCGACGGCGCGTATCGCGAAATGGAGGAGGAGATCGGCGTCACCGCCAACAATGTCGATCTTCTCGAAGAAACTTCCGATTGGCTATATTACGAGTTCCCCATAAATCTCCGCACAAAAATGAAACAACGCGGGCGCTATAAGGGGCAGAGACAGAAATGGTTCGCCTTCCGTTTCAAGGGACGTGACGCTGATATCAAACTTGATACACACACGCCTGAATTCAGCGATTGGCGCTGGGCGCCACTCGAACAAGCGCCTAGTTTGGTGATCCCGTTCAAGCGGGCGACGTACGAACAAGTAGCGCAGCGTTTCAAGAAATATAGCGTGGGGATTTGAACATGATTGCCAGCCCGATGGGCGCCGCCGCGGCAGCGTCCGAATGAAGCGCGCCGCAAGCGTGGCCCCAAAGACGCCGATCGTGTTCGTACACGGCGCCTTCTGCGGCGGCTGGGCGTTCGAAGCATTTCGCGAGCCGTTCGAGGCGCGCGGCTTCGAGACCCACGCACCCAATTTGCCCCATCATGAGCGCGGCGCCGATCTCGAGGCGCTGTCCGAAATCGGCCTGAAAGAATACGCCCTGGCGATAGCGCAATACGCGAAGGGCCTGCGCGCGCCACCCGTGCTCGCCGGCCATTCCCTCGGCGGCCTGGTTGTACAACTTGCCGCGGCCCAAACCGAGATTGCCGGCCTCGTTCTGCTGGCGCCGTCTGCGCCTTGGGGCGTGCCGCCGACCACGCTCGACGAACACGGCAACCATCTCGGTCTGTCTATGCTCGGCGATTATTGGCGCCGCGCCGTGCCGCCTGATTTTCAAGTGGCCCGCGCCACCACCTTGGACCGGCTTTCGCGCGACGATGCCCGGCGCGTGTTCGCGCGGTTTGTGCCTGAGTCCGGGCGCGCAATACGCGAAGCCGTGCAATGGTGGCTCGATGCGTCCATGGCCTCGCAAGCGCCTGTTTACAGGATCGCCGCGCCCGTTCTGGCGCTGGCGGGCGAACGCGACCGGGTCAATTCCGCAAGCACCGTCCGCCGCGTGGTCGCGCGCTTCCCCGAAGGCCAAGCCCACTTCCACCAATTCCCGGAGATGAGCCATTGGCTCATCGGCGAACCCGAGGCGTGCGACGTCGCGGAGCTGACGCTGCAATGGCTGGAGGCGCGCGACATCGCGCCTAAGCTGCCGCGCGCCAAGCGCAAACAGCTCTCGCTGTTCAATTGGGGCGATAGCGCCGGGGCTTAGTTTTCGTCGCTTCAAGAATTCGCTGCAATATGGACCACCGGCGCCCTCGCCGGCATCGGCGTTTGCTACCGCTCAGGCAGCAGTGTGCTTGCACCTCCGTAAGCCGGCGAGGGCGCCGGCGGTCCATGTTATGTCAGTTCTTGCGCCGACCGCGCAGCGTGATCAGTGCGATCTCCGGTGGATTGAGGAAACGTACGGGCAATCCACTCGTGCCAATGCCGCCAGTGACGTACATAGTGCGGCCATTCTCCTCCACTAGATGGCATTCATAGCGTCGATTGCGCACCACTGACACAGGTCTGCCGATGAGCGGGATCGTCACCTGCCCGCAATGGGAGTGTGCGGCGAGCATCAGCGCGGGCCCTGGGGGCATCTCGGCGAATGGGTCCGGGTTGTGGGAGATCATGATCGTGTCGGCGTTCGGCGGCGCGCCGTCGAGTGCAGCAGCAAAATCGGGCTCGCCGGTCCAAGCGTCAGCGACGCCGGCCACAACAAACGACCGGCTACCGCGCTGAATCTCAACGTGTCTGTTCCATAACGCCGCGACACCCGCGCCTTCGAGCGCCTCCACGATCGCGTTCCGGTCGTACCAGAAATCGTGATTGCCGATGACGCCCGCGACGCCCAGCGGCGCATCGAGCGCGGCGAAGCTCGCCATGGCGCCGGCGATCTCGCGTTGCTCGCTATTGCTTCGCTCTGGGCGCGGCGCGTGCCCGTTCACATAATCGCCGAGCAGCACGACAAGATCAGGTTTCAACGCATTGACACGGCGAACGATGCGCTGCACGCGCGCCACATCGACATGCGGGCCGCCCACATGCACGTCGCCCAGCGCTGCAATAACAAGCGGCGGGCCGCGCCATTGTTCGCTGACGATCTCTACCCGGCGCACCACGAGCAGGTTGGGCTCAATCAGCCAAGCGTAGACGTTAAGCCAATACGCGCCCTCGAACAGCGCCAGCGCGCCGAGCAATATAAAACGCCGGCGCTGCGCCATGCCGTCCCAGTTGCGCAGCAGCCGCCAAGTCAACCACGCGATCAGTGCAAAGCCGACTATCGCGCCGATCCAAGCCGGCCAAAGCTGCGGGTGAGGGAGCATGGAGGCACCGTAGGCAAACCCATCAACGTTGAACATCACCCATCCCCGGATGAATGCGGAGCATTCAGTCCGGGGCCCAGGATCGCGAGCCGATTGTGTACTTGGATCCCGGACTTCGCCTTCGGCGAATCCGGGAACGGGCGTTGACTGAACCCTACCGCGCCAGCGCCGCCTTGACGCCTTCGAGCCGGGTCAGTCTTCGCGTGGCCGCTTCGCGTTGCGCGTCGCTGGACGCATCGCGCACATCGTCGCCTGCGTTCTTCAGGTCCTGCTCCAATAGCGCGGGATCGACGTTGGCGAGATCGACCGCATCCTCGGCCAACACGGTGAGCCCCTCCGGCGTTACGTCCGCAAAGCCGCCATTGACGAAGATGCGACGCACCTGGCCCTCGTTCATGACCTTGAGAGCGCCCGGCTTGATCACGCTCATCACCGGCGCGTGGTTCGGAGAAACCCCAAACTCCCCCTCGACGCCAGGGACAACCACGTGATCGACCTCGCCGTGGAATATCTCCCGTTCCGGCGAGACGAGTGCGAAGTTCAGTTTATCAGTCATGGCTTCACCCCGCCTTGAGCGCTCAACGGATTCGGCGCACCGGGCATCAGCAACGAGAAAACACGCACCATGAATCGGTTTGCCATCTCGGCGCCACTTTTGGGATCCGGGTAAGCGATGTCGATCTGCACAAGAATGCCCTTGCCGAGTTCGCCCTCATAAATACGCGAACGCAGGCCCGGGCGATCTCGCTCAAGGTCGTGGGTTCTTTTTATTGTTGGAAAATTCCGTTCGAGCGCCTTTTCCACTATGGACAGCGCAGAAACCGCATCGCCGCGCTCAAACCAAAGTGTCGATCGATTGCCAGCAAGATCGAGATACACCGGCACATCTTCAACGGGATAGACTACCGTGAAACCGTCGCCCTTTAGGCCGAGCTGTTCGCGGCCGGCTGGATCAAGCTCAACACCCTGCACGGGCGCGTCCCTTTTTGCCTGGCCAAGAATGATCGGGACGCAAAAGTCAGAAACCATCTGCGCCACGAAAGAAGCCGGGCTAAGTGAATTGCTCATAGCGCCCCTCTCATTGTAACCGTGGCGCCCAAAAAGGCGCGCGCTCGGAATGTCGGGAGGAGGCGCAACTTGCATTTCAACCGCATCGTCGTCCCTCCCGACTTCTTGCCTTAAGCTGCTTCCGCAGCCAATTTCTGCGCCTTGGCAATGGCGTCATCGATGGAACCTACCATGTAGAACGCTGGTTCTGGCAAGTGATCGTACTCGCCGTCAACCAAACCCTTGAAGCCACGGATGGTGTCCTTCAGGTCGCAGAGCACGCCGGGCGAGCCGGTGAAGGCTTCCGCGACGTGAAAGGGTTGCGACAAGAAACGCTCGATCTTGCGGGCGCGGGCGACGACGAGTTTGTCGTCTTCCGAGAGTTCATCCATGCCCAGAATGGCGATGATGTCCTGCAGCGCCTTGTAACGTTGCAGCGTCTCCTGGACCTTGCGCGCTGTTTCGTAGTGTTCCAGACCGACGACATTCGGGTCGAGAATGCGCGACGTGGAATCGAGCGGGTCGACCGCCGGATAGATGCCCTTCGCCGCGATATCGCGGGAAAGCACGGTGGTGGCGTCCAGGTGCGCGAACGAGGTGGCCGGCGCTGGGTCGGTGAGGTCGTCCGCCGGCACGTAGATCGCCTGCACCGAGGTGATTGAGCCCTTGGTGGTTGAGGTGATGCGCTCCTGCATCTGGCCCATTTCGGTCGCCAGCGTCGGCTGATAGCCGACCGCGGAAGGAATGCGACCCAAGAGCGCCGACACTTCCGAGCCGGCTTGGGTAAAGCGGAACACGTTGTCGACGAAGAAGAGAATGTCCTTGCCCTGATCGCGGAAGTGCTCAGCGATGGTGAGGCCCGAGAGCGCCACGCGCGCGCGCGCGCCCGGCGGCTCGTTCATTTGTCCGAACACGAGCGCACAACGCGAGCCCTGGCCGCCGCCATGCTTGTTGACGCCGGACTCGATCATCTCGTGATAGAGGTCGTTGCCCTCTCTTGTACGTTCGCCGACGCCGGCGAACACCGAGTAGCCGCCATAGGCCTTGGCGATGTTGTTGATCAGCTCCTGGATCAGCACGGTCTTGCCGACGCCGGCGCCGCCGAACAGGCCGATCTTGCCGCCCTTGGAATAAGGGCAGAGCAGGTCGACGACCTTGATCCCGGTGACGAGAATTTCCGGCACCGGCTTCTGATCGACAAACGCCGGGGCCAATTGGTGGATTGCGCGACGCGTCGAGGTTTTGACCGGCGGGCCGTCATCGACCGGCTCGCCGATAACATTGAGAATGCGCCCGAGGGTCTCTTCGCCCACCGGCATCGAGATTGGCCCGCCGGTATCGACGACATCCTGGCCGCGCACGAGACCGTCAGTGGCGTCCATGGCGATGGCGCGGACTGTGCTTTCGCCGAGGTGGGTCGCCACTTCAAGCACCAGGCGATTGCCGCGATTGGTGGTTTCCAGCGCGTTGTAAATGTCCGGCAGCGGCCCATCGAACTCGACGTCGACGACCGCGCCGATCACCTGCGCCACTCGGCCTTTTCCCTTGCTCGCCATAATCTTCGTCTCTCTCACTCTATGTGTGTTTTTCGATGCTTCAACGTATGTATTCGAGTTGCACGCCGAGCGCATGCTTGGCCCATGCCTGATCGGATGTAAGAACCGCCGCGTTCAGTTTTTGTGCAAGGGCGATGCAAAAGCGGTCGCCGAGCGAGAGCCCCTTTATCGGTCGCATTGCAGCCGCTCGCAACGCCTGGGCTTCGTCTGTCTCGATCCAAACCAGCCCCAAAGCTCGGACAGTCGCCGCGCACTTGTCCAGCGTGCCGTGCCCCCCAATCAGCAAATCGGAAACTGCTTCCGCCACATTCGCCATCGCAATTCGCCCTGCCGGCAGAGCGGCCAGCGCGATGTCGCCTCCCTTCTCGCCATAGAGGATGGCGAGCACTGCAGAGGTGTCGAAGACCTTCACTCACCGCGCTCCGCGGCGGCGCGGCGTTCGGCGAGGAATGCGTCCACGCGACCCTTCGGCAATTCGCCGCCAAACATCTCGCGCACCATGGCCTGAGCCTTCGCCACGCGCGCTTCTGCATCGGCGAGGGCAGCGTTCTGCGATAGGTTCTCGCTCGCCACGGCATCGGCGATCATTACGCGTACTTCCTCTTCCATGCTCCGCCCCGCCCTAGCAGCGCGCACCCGCAGCGCGACATGCTGGTTTTCGGGGATATTGCGGACAGTGAGGGTGGCCATGGATCAGCCTACCCCGGTGACAGCACTGTTGTCAATCAACGCTAGCATTGCTGTCATGGCCCTTCAGATTATTCAATGATCAGTTCACAATGATCAGTTCAACTGGGATGTTGCCGCGCGTGGCCTTCGAGTACGGGCAAGCCTGGTGCGCCGCATCGAGCAGCTCCTGCACCTGGGCCCGCTCCATACCTGGAATCGAGAGCGTCAGCTTGGCTGACAGCCCCAGGCCGCCCTCGCCGCGGCCGATCCCGACTTCGCATGTGACAATTGCGGCGGAAGCATCGATCATCTTCTGCGACGCGACAAAGAGCACGGCCGAGTTGAAGCAATTGGCGTAGCCCAGCGCGAAGAATTGCTCCGGGTTTGCGCCCTCGCCTGAGCCGCCCAGGCCCTTCGAGTGCTCGGTGTGGTACCAAAGTCCTGTATCGGTCAGCGCCACTTTGCCGCCCGCGCGCCCGCCCTTGGAGATGGCGGTTGTGGTGTAAAGCGTCGTCATTACAAAGCCTCCGCGCCGGAGATGATTTCGATCAGCTCCTTGGTGATGTTGGCCTGGCGCTGGCGGTTGTAGCGCAGCGAGAGCTTGCGGATCATGTCGCCGGCGTTCCGTGTGGCGCTATCCATGGCGCTCATCTGCGCACCGTAGAAGCCGGCCTGATTTTCGAGCAACGCCTGCAGAATCTGGCCGTTGAGGTAGCGTGGTAGCAGCGCTTCGAGGATTTCCTCCTCGTTGGGCTCGTACTCGTACACCGCGCCTTTGAGATCTGGCGGGTTCACGCCTTCCGGCGCTCGCGCGGGGATCAGCTGCAGTGCGGTTGGGATCTGGCTGATCACCGATTTGAAGCGCGAGAAGAAAAGCGTGGCGACATCGAACTCGCCCGCCTCGTAGAGCGCGCGCACTTCGTCGCCGACGATCAGCGCCGCGTCCGAACCGACATTCCGGAAAGTGGAGAGGTCGACATATTTGACGATCTTCGACCCATGCAGGCGGCGCAGTTGGTCGCGGCCCTTCTTGCCGACAACGAGAATCTTCACCGTTTTGCCAGCGCGCTCGAGCTCGCTAAGGCGCTCGCGTGCGGCACGCACGATCTGGGTGTTGAAGCCGCCGCAGAGCCCACGTTCGGAGGTCATCACAACTAGCAGGTGAACTTGATCACGCCCAGTGCCGCGCAACAGAGGCGGCGCGCTTTCGCCCGACACCGCCGACGCCAAGTTGGCGATCACCCGCGACATGCGCCCAGCATACGGCCGCGCCGCCTCGGCCGACGCTTGCGCGCGCTTCAGCTTGGCGGCGGCGACCATCTGCATCGCCTTAGTGATCTTCTGCGTGGATTTCACGCTGGCGATGCGGTTGCGGAATTCTTTTAAGGACGGCATCCCGTTTTCCTAACGCTGCGTGAACGCGAGCCTGCCGGCCACGCCCAAGAAGAAGGCCCCAATCGCGCCCTCCAGCCAACGCACTAGAGTTGTGTTCCAGGTGATCGCGCGCGCGCGGCTCGCCGCATATGCCACGATCGAAAGCCAAGTTGCGCCGAACAACGCGTGAATTCCGATCAGCACGGCGCCGATCAGCGGCGCGTTTGGCCCGCTTGCGAATTGCGGCAAGGCCGCCAGATAGAACAGCGCCACCTTGGGATTAAGGATATTGCTCAGAAAACCCTGGCGCAGTGGCTGCAACAGCGATTCGGTGGCGGTCACATTCGGCGCTTTGGCTTGCGCGACATTCTTTCGCGTGAGCGCGCCCCAGAGAAATTGCATGCCGAGGAACGCCAGGTAAATCGCGCCGGCGACCTTAACTACGGCAAACAGAATCGGCGTGGCCGCCAGCACAGAGAGGGCCCCAAACCCGAACAGCACTGCGTAACTTGCCGCGCCACACTGAATACCGGCCACCGCCGCCAAACCCGAGCGCAAACCGGTACGCGCCGCATGACTTGCAACAAGCAGGGTGTCAGCGCCGGGCGCAAGCGTCACGGCCAGCGCCAGCGCCGACCAGGCCAGGAAGGCGGCGGGTTCGATCACGCCGCGAAGCTCGCGCCGAATTCTTCGAGCGCTGATTTGATCTTGCCTTCGATCACGCCTGCCTTGTCGAGCTCTTTTTTGGTACGGATTTCGCTGAGTACGTCGGCTTTCTTTGCGCGCATGAAGGCGACCAGCTCTTTTTCGTAGCGGCCGACGGCGCTGACATCGACCCTGTCGATATAGCCGCGCGTGCCGGCGTAGATCAGCACCACTTGTTCTTCCACCGGGGACGGCGAGAATTGTGGCTGCTTCAGGAGCTCCGTGAGGCGCGCGCCGCGGTTGAGTAGGCGCTGCGTAGCCGCGTCCAAATCGGAGCCGAACTTCGCGAACGCCGCCATTTCCCGGTATTGCGCCAGTTCGCCCTTGAGCGGCCCCGCCACTTGCTTCATCGCCTTGATCTGCGCGTTGCCGCCGACGCGCGACACCGAGATGCCGACGTTTAGCGCCGGGCGGATGCCCTGGTAGAACAGGTCGGTTTCAAGGAAGATTTGCCCGTCCGTGATCGAAATCACGTTGGTGGGGATGTAAGCCGAAACGTCGTTGGCTTGCGTCTCGATGATCGGCAGCGCCGTCAGCGAGCCGCCGCCATTGTCCTCGTTCAGCTTCGCCGCGCGTTCGAGCAAGCGCGAGTGCAGATAGAACACGTCGCCCGGATAGGCTTCCCGGCCGGGCGGACGGCGCAACAGAAGCGACATCTGCCGGTAGGCGACCGCCTGCTTGGACAAATCGTCGTAGATGATCAGCGCGTGCATGCCGTTGTCGCGGAAATATTCGCCCATGGCGCAGCCGGCGAACGGGGCCAGGAATTGCAGCGGCGCGGGCTCCGAGGCCGTGGCGGCGACAATGATGGAATAGCCGAGCGCGCCTTTGTCTTCGAGCGTCTTGACCAATTGCGCCACCGTCGAGCGCTTCTGGCCGATAACGACATAGATGCAATAGAGCTTCTCGCTTTCCGGCGCGTTGCGGTCATGCGCTTCGCGTTGGTACAAGATCGTGTCGATGGCGACGGCGGTTTTGCCGGTTTGCCGGTCGCCAATGATCAGCTCGCGCTGGCCGCGCCCAATCGGGATCAGCGCGTCGATGGCCTTGATGCCGGTCTGCATTGGCTCGTGCACGGACTTGCGCGGAATGATGCCTGGCGCCTTCACGTCCACGGTGCGGCGTTCGGTAGCCTTGATCGGGCCCTTGCCGTCGATCGGTTCACCCAGCGGATTGACCACGCGTCCAAGCAAGCCCTTGCCCACCGGCACGTCGACGATCTCGCCAAGCCGCTTAACCGTGTCGCCTTCCTTGAGGCCTCGGTCTTCGCCGAAAATAACCACGCCGACATTGTCGCGCTCGAGGTTGAGCGCCATGCCTTTGACGCCGCCGGGAAACTCGACCATTTCCCCGGCCTGGACATTCTCAAGCCCGTAGACGCGGGCGATGCCGTCGCCGACCGACAGGATGCGGCCGATCTCCGACACCTTGGCTTCCGTGCCGAAGCCCTTGATCTGCTCTTTCAAGATTGCGGAAATTTCCGCGGCGCGAACGTCCATGTTCTGGTTTTCCTATGCTCAGGCGGATTTCAGTTGCAGACGCAGCGCGTCCAATTTGGCTTTGATGGAGGCGTCGAACTGGCGCGAGCCAACGCGCACGACGAAGCCGCCGATCAGGTTTTCGTCAACGCTGGTCTCAGCTTCGACCTTGGCGCCAAGCTGCTTGCCGAGGGCCTCGACAATGGCGGACTTCTCCCCTTGCCCAAGCGGGCGGGCAGACACGATCTCGACCTGCCGGGCGCCGCGCTCGCGCGCCACCAGGGCGCGAAACGCCGACACAATGCCGGGGAGTTCTGCAGCGCGGCGATTTTGGGCGGCAAGTCCTATAGCCTTACGGCCCAGGTCGCTCAGGCCCAATTTCTGGGCCACCGCGCCCAGCGCGCGCGCCTTTTCCTGAGGATCGATCAACGGCGAGCGGGCGGCGGCGCGCAGATCGGCGCTCTCCTTCCAGGCCGCCGCGAACTTGGCGAAGTCCTGCTCGACTGCGTCTAACGCCTTGGCTTCCTTGGCTAATTCGAACACGGCCTGGGCATAACGCCCCGCCGCTTCGGAAGCTTCGCCATCGAAGGTCTGGGCCAATTCACGCTCGCTCATTGCGCCGGCGGCGGCCCAAAACTCGGCCCGCCTGCTGGCAAGATGGTCCGTTGGGGGAAACCCAAACGCCAAGGGGCCGCCGCACGCGACGCGCGGGCCCCCGACGCGTGCGCCGCTTACCATGGCGCGTTCGGACTTGACAACCGGCCCCCGCCCCGGCCGATCAGCGACAAAAGCGCCGCCCAGCAGGCGCCGGGGGAGAGAGCATGTCCGACGCCGCAGCGTCCGCCCAAACAAGTCCAGAAATTTCGCCGGCAAAACTCCGCCAGGTGGTCATCGCCTCCTCCGCCGGCACCATTTTCGAATGGTACGATTTCTTCGTCTACGGCGCGGTGGCTTCCGTGCTTTCGCCGATCTTTTTCGCCGGCCTGCCCGATGCGCAAGCCTTCGTGTTCACGCTGCTGACGTTTGCGGTTGGGTTCATTGTCCGGCCGATCGGCGCGTTGGTGTTCGGCAAGATCGGCGATTCGAGCGGGCGCAAGGGCGCGTTCCTGATCACCATCACGCTGATGGGTCTAGCGACGTTCGCGATCGGGCTTTTGCCTACAGCCGAACAAGCCGGCATCTGGGCGCCGATCCTGTTGGTCACTTGCCGAGTGCTGCAGGGCTTTGCGCTCGGCGGCGAATATGGCGGGGCTGCGATCTATGTCGCCGAACACGCAGCGCACAATCGCCGCGGCGCCGCCACCGGCTGGATCCAGGTATCCGCCGCGTTCGGCCTGCTCGGCGCGCTCGCCGTCGTGCTGGCGGTGCGGGCGAGCATCGGCGAGCCGGCCTTCAAGGCTTGGGGCTGGCGCGTGCCGTTCCTGTTGTCGATCGGCCTGTTAGCGGTTTCGGTGTGGATCCGGTTACAGCTGGAAGAAAGCCCGGCGTTCCAGAAACTGAAAGCCGAAGGCCAAATCTCCAAGCGCGCCTATCACGAGAGCTTCTTCGAATGGCGCAATCTCAAGATCGTGTTGCTCGCCTTGTTCGGCATCATGATGGCGCAGGGCGTCGTCTGGTACACGGGCTTTTTCTACACGCAATTCTATCTCGACCGCATTCTCAAGATCGATTCTCAGACCGTGAACGTTCTTCTGATCGCGGTCGTGTTGATCTCGGCGCCACTTTACGTCGTGTTCGCGAGGCTTTCCGATTCGATCGGACGAAAGCCGGTATTGCTGTTCGGCATGTTGCTGATGTTGGCGCTGTACTTCCCCGGCTTTCAGTACATCACCCAGTTCGGCAACCCCCCGCTCGCGACCGCCTCGCGCACCACGCTCGCAACGGTGATCGCCGACCCGGCCGATTGCTCGTTCCAGCTCGACCTCACCGGCGGGGCGCACGAATTCTCTTCCTCCTGCGACATCGCCAAGAGCGCGCTCGCAAGCGCAGGGATAAGCTACACGACACAGGCTGGACCAGCCGGTACGTTGGCGCGCATCCGGGTCGGCGGGCGCGAGATCGAAAGCGTCAGCGCCGAAGGGCAAACCCTGAAGCAGATTCGCGATACGCGCACCGCGTTCTCGAGTCGCCTTCATGACGTCCTTGGACAAGTCGGCTATCCCACCGCCATCGTCGATCGCCCCAATTGCAAACCTTCCGCTAACGAAAACTGCAAACAGACCGTAATGGTGTCGCCCGGCGCCATGAAAGGCTGGAGCGTTTCCGAGGTCACGCGCGTGTTCGGCGAGAAATTCGGCGCGTTCGTATTCATGCTGTTGTTCGCGATCGCAGGCACCGCGCTCTACGGCCCGCAAGCGGCGGCGTTGGTTGAGCTCTTCCCCACTCGAATACGCTACACGGCGCTATCCCTGCCCTATCATATCGGCACAGGGTGGTTTGGCGGGCTGCTGCCGGCGATCGTGTTCGCGATCAATACCGCAACCGGCCAAGTCAATTCCGGGCTCTGGTTCCCGTTCATTGTCACGGCAATCGCCGCGATTGTGTGCTTCTGCTTCCTGCCGGAAACGAAGGATCGCGATATCCACGCTTAGTTCGGGGATCGGTTTTCGGGATTCGGGGACAAGGAGCGCGCGCGAGCGCCACCGTGCTTCGCGTGGCCATTTTCCCGAATCCCGAAAACCGATCCCCGAAAACCCTGGTTATTCACGCATTCACCAGCTTCATGAACGAGAGCTTAAGCGCACTCTGCTAGCTTACGACCATGACGGCGACCCCCCACGCCGCCAAGGCCCTCACCAGCGCCCTTGGCCGCTTCGAGAACGCATCCGGGCGTTGGATCGAAGCGGCCACTGGCGCTGGGAGCGCGCCTGCGCAGATGTCTGCATTGGCAGGGATCGTCCAAGCGCGCGCGCAAGTGCAGGCGGCTGTCGCCGTCCAACATCTCTCCGACGACATGTGGGAAGCTGTGCTGGAGCTGCAGGGCGGCGGCGGCGCTTCGATTTGAATCGCCCCAAAGCAAGAAATCGCCCCGCCGCGTCGCGCGCCTGCACGCCGCCGATGAAGCGCATGGTCTCGTCCTCGGCGCCCATTTCGGCGAAACCGTCGAAGTCGGCGTGCATAGGCGGGCGCAGGATGAGACGGGGGTGGTGAGAGTGGGGCCGGGGGTCATCACGGTGCGCTTACTCCATCTCCGCGGCTCCGTCATTCCAAGCTTCTCGAGGCCGACCGCCCCTGCCACCCCAAGTTTACTCGCATGGGAAACTGTCAACGCCCAGTCCAGCCCACGAACCGCACTGCGCCTAGCTTTGGGAGAACGAGCAGACGCTTGATCAGTCTCGCGAAGATTTTTTACCCGAGAGGAAAGGCGACTCGCGAATTTGTGTAGTCAATTCCAACACCGCCCCAGGCGCGCAACAAATCGTTTCCCAGAATAATAGCGGGGCGATCCGCCAACCCCAAGGCCTCAAACACCGGAAAAGCCCCGAAGGCGAGATCAATCTGGCTCGCGGGTCCACTAGTCGAAGACACGTGAACGCGCGCCACCTGCGTCGCGACGGCTCCGCCCGCGACGCCAGAAATCGTCTCCCCGGGCCGAATGTCGCCCGCCGCAAGCCCAAGCGCCGCGAGAAGGGACATGTCGCCTAGGCTCGCCTTCGCGCCGGTATCGATCACCGCTTGAACCTCCAAGCCGCCGATCTGGATAGGCGTCACGGCGAAAACACCATGGAGCAGCCGAGCATTGTGAGAATGCCATGCCGTGGGAATAGGCTTACCTACGGATAAACGCGCGCGCGCGAAGTCGAAAATAACTGTGCGCCCCTCGAAGAAATCCGCACCTAGAATGCCCGCCGCTGTAGACGTATTTCGATGCAGCAGTGCGGTCGCCACGAGTTGCTCGCGCTCGTGACCAGCGAAGGCGACGCTGTCGAGCATGTACAGCGAGATGGCGTGCGCGCCGGACGACCCATGCAACATAGCCTGGCCATTCATGGGGCGAATACCGAGTTCGTTGACAAGACCGCTTCCCAATCCCGCGCGCTGCCCCGCCGTATCAATGACCATAGAAAATAGGCCCCGCCCATTGAGCAAGACCTGCCCCACAGGGCGGCCTTCATTGTCGAATGCAATCGGAACCGATCCGTCTTCGACATCAGCCTCGCCACCGAGGGCGCAAGCAGCCAGTAGACTCGAGCCCGCTGTCACAAATGTACGCCGCAGCATGAAGAGATCCCCTCGACTTTTCTCCATTCAGCTTCTCTTGCGAGGTTCGTCTTGTATCTTTGTGACTTCCTCTACTCGCAAAGCCTGAGCAAAGCGCGCCGGCGAATGCCCCAGCGCGCGCTGAAAAACTCGCGTCATATGGCTCTGATCGGCGTACCCGGCCTCCACGGCGACATCCACAATCGGCTGATGGTGCAATAGGCCGCACGCGAATTCGAGCCTCGCCAATTGCCGAACGAGATTAGGCGCCACAGAAAATCGCTGTTGAAACCGCCGGACAAGATGTTCTCGGCTCACGCCCACCGAGCGCGCGACGTCCTGCACCCGAACCGTCGCTCCGGCGCCACTGAGTTGCAGCCACGCCTCGTCAAGCCAATCGGGGAACGTGTGCTCGGGCCACCGCAGCAACGCCAAGCCTTGTATCGCAGCGACGACAGCAGCCGGGTAGCTCGCGGGAGTCTCCAAATTCCTCGCTATGCGAGGCCCGATCGAGGCAAATCGCCCAGCTTGGAAAAAACGCGATCCGCGCACGCCTGGGTCACGATAATGCACCGTGAGGCAGTCGCCGCCATCAGCCCCAAAATCAATGTTGTGAACCGCATCGACGCCCGATAAGCGAACACCGCCCCTCTCGAGTCCGATCCCGTCTTCTTCCATGCCTCCTCGAAGCAAGAAGAATGCGTGCGCGTTGGGGTGGGCGTGTCCGCGTACACGTTCCGCGCGGCCGACAATAAAGCGCGCTGCAGATAGCCCCGCGATGGCAAAAGCGCGATCAAACGCTCGCTGGGCGTTGAACGGCGGCATGTGAACGCAGCTCCAAAAGTGCCTTTGGAGCCGCGGATAACCGAATAGTGTTGCGGCAATGTTTCCAACCAAACACACGCGCTGGCTGTGCTGGAGCTGCAGGGCGGCGGCGGCGCTTCGATTTGAGTTTCGACCGTCGGAAAATTCCCTCCGACTTTGGATCACCACCCATCCCCGGATGAATGCGCAGCATTCATTCCGGGGCCCATAAACACCAGTCGTTCGCGATCCCTGGGTCCCGGACTTGTCGCTGCGCGCCAATCCGGGAATGGGTGTTCAAGCGATTCAACCTGGAAAAACGCGCGTTAGCGTTTGGCCGCAGCTTCGTGCTTGGTGCGGGCGCGGATATTGAGCAATTCCACGGCCACCGAGAACGCGATTGCGAAATAGAGATAGCCGCGCGGGATATGGAAACCGAGGCCATCGGCCATAAGCGCCACGCCGACCAAAAGGATAAAAGCTAGCGCCAGCATTTTCATGGTCGGTTGTTCCTCGATGAACGCAGCCAGCGGCTTGGCCGCCACCGCCATCACCAGCGTCGAGAGCACAACCGCCAGAATCATCACCGCGAGAATATCTGTCATGCCGACCGCGGTGATCACGCTGTCGAGCGAAAACACGATGTTGATCACCGCAAGCTGGACCAGAACGTCGCGAAAATTGCTCTTGGCCTCGGCCTCCTCGTGGGCCGCGCCCTGGACAGAGGCGTGAATCTCCTGCGTGCCCTTGACCAGCAGGAACAATCCGCCGCCGAGCAGGATCAAATCCTTGACGGTGAAAAACGTGAAAGCATGGATCGCGTGCTCGTCTTGCGTGCCGAGGATCATCGCCGCCAAGCCTTCCGGCAGCGCAAACAGCGGGCTCTCGTCGAGCTGAATGATCCAGAAGATCCCGGAAAGCATGACGATGCGCAGCACCATCGCACCCCAGACGCCAAAGCGCCGCGCCTCTGCTTGTTCGCGACCCTTCAACTTGCCGATGGCGATCGAGACGAACAGGAGATTATCGACCCCCAGCACGATCTCGAGGAAAGTCAGCGCCGAAAGGCTGACCCAAAAGGCAGGCGTGGCGAGCAATTCCATGAAACAAACTCCGGGCGCCCAAACGCCTGAAGCCGAGCCTCGCGTCAAGCCGGGTGAAGTCGTTGCGGTCCTGTGCTTAAGTGAGGCGCGAAAAACCTGAGGGACCCCATGCGCATCCTTGCTTTGTTCACGGCGCTAGCGCTTGCAGCCTGCGCCGCCAGCACGACCACCACGCTCGCCCCCGCCGATGCGGCCACGGCGTTGATCGCCGGCGAGCGCTTAATTATCGCGCGCACCGCTACAACGACAGGGCAGGATCCGCTGGTGGTCCTCACGCTCACGCATGCAGACGGCCGCGCGATGCGTTTCGAAGAAGCCAACCACACGCCCCACGATGTGATGGCGCAAGCGCCCGGCGGGCCATTGTCTCAGATCATGGGCTTCTTCGGCGATGAAACGCCGGTGCTGTATTCCGCGAGCGCAGCCGAGAATTCCGGCGCGGCGTTTGTGTGCGCACCTGAGGGGCCGGTGAGCATCGGCGTTTACACCGCGCCTGACGGCAACGTGCAGATTGTCGGCTTAAAGGAGAGCTTCCAGTTCGAAGAGCGCGAGGACGGCGTCGCCGAAGCGCTCCCCTATTCCCCCGATCACGTCTGCGCGCGACTTCGGTTCACGCGGCCCTAATCCACTTTGGTGGCTTGGGCATTCGCGCTATTTGCGCTATGCCAATAACCGATAACCGCCCGTCTCCGTAATTAGCAGGCGTGGCGATTGGGCGTCGGGTTCGATCTTCTGGCGTAGTCGGTAGATGTGAGTCTCTAGCGTGTGCGTGGTGACGTTGGCATTGTAGCCCCACACTTCGCGGAGTAACTCCTCTCGCCCCACCGGCTTTTCACCGGAGCGGTACAGGTAGCGCAGGATAGCAGCCTCCTTGTCGGTCAGCCGAATTTTCCTCTGCGCTGCGTCCAACAATACGCGCAGGCCGGGCCGAAAATCGTAGCTGCCGATCCTGTAGAGCACGTCGTCGCTGGCTTCATGGCTGCGCAGGTGCGCGCGGATGCGCGCCAGCAAGACTGAGAATTTGAACGGCTTCAGCACGTAATCATTCGCGCCTGCATCCAGGCCCTGGACCTGGTCCTGCTCCTCACGCGCAGCGCCGGTCAGCAGAATTATCGGCGCTTTCACCCCCGCGTCTCGCATTTGTCTGCAAGCCTCGACGCCGTCCAAATCGGGCAGGCTGACATCGAGCACGATCGCGGCGGGCTTGTTTTCGAGCGCCGCAGCGAGCCCCGCAGCAGCGTCCGGGGCGCCCTGTCCGGCGAACCCTTCTTCCAAATCGAATTGCTCAACCAGCGCCTGCCGAAGGTCGGGGTCGTCGTCGATGATCAGTACGTTCGCTTCGCGCATTGGTCTTGCCTGGCTCTACTCTGCCATTTCCTGCGAAACTGGCAATTAATCTCGCTTGGCCCAGACATCACGAGCGCGCGATCAGGAGCGCTCGCCAAACAGGGACGACCCGATCCGTACATTGGTGGCGCCGAAGCGAATGGCGGCCTCGAAGTCCCCGCTCATTCCCATGCTGAGCGTTTCGAGGCCATTGCGGGCGGCGATCTTAGCCAGTAGCGCGAAATGCATCGCTGGCGGTTCATCCGCCGGGGGGATGCACATAAGACCCCCGACGGGCAGCCCGAACTCGTGGAGCAAAGCGCGGATAAAGGCATCGGCTTCACCCGGCGCGACGCCGGATTTCTGCGGCTCCTCGCCGGTATTCACCTGCACGAGGATTTCAGGGCAGCGCCCCACCTTTGCCGCAGCATCCGCCAGCGCCGCCGCCAACTTAGGACGATCCACGCTTTCGATGGCATCGAAAAAGGCCGCCGCTTCCTGCGCCTTGTTCGATTGCAGCGGGCCGATCAAGCGAAGCCGCAAATCGGTGAATCGCTCGCGTCGCTTGCCCCAGCGGGCCAGCGCCTCCTGCACGCGATTTTCGCCAAACAGCCTCTGGCCGCAGGCCAACATCGCCTCGATCCGCTCGTCGGGTTGCTGTTTTGAGACCGCTACGAGATTAATGTCGCTCGGCGCTCGTCCAACCGCTTTCGCGGCTGCGGCGATCCGAGCGAGCACGTCGCTGCGCCTGTTGGCGATATCGGAAGCAAGATCATGCACGAGGCCCGTGTGCTAACCGCAATCGCCCGGCGCCTCAACCGCGACGCCGGAGCGCCGAACCTTCCGTCGCTGTTTTTCCTAACGGACCCAGACCGCACGCCCGAACCTGAAACCGCGATCAGCCGCCTACCGCCGGGGACAGGCGTGATTTACCGGCATTTCGGCGACGCCGATCGCCGAGGGGTCGCACGACGCATATCCGCGCTTTGCCGCAGACGCAGGCTCGTTTTCCTCATCTCCGCCGACCCGGAACTGGCCGCCCGCGTTGGCGCGCATGGAGTGCACTGGCCAGAGTGGAGGCTGGGAACCGAGCGCACCGGGCCAGGATTGATGACGGGCGCCGCGCACTCCGCTGAAGCTGTTGCGCGTTGGTTTGAGTCCGGGGCTGACGCGTGCCTGTTGAGCCCCATACTCCCGACCGAAAGCAATTCTGCCCGGACGCAGCTCGGGTTGGCCAGGGCGAGCCAGATCGCTTGCGGATCAAAGCTCCCGGTAATTGCTCTTGGTGGCGTCAACTCAACCAATGCAAGGCTTCTTCTAGGGCGCGGCTTCTCCGGCATCGCCGCCGTCAGCGCCCTGGCTTAGAAGCGAAAAGCGGATTCAACCCGCACGCCAGCGCGCGGTTCCTCGCTTGCGTCGGGCGCCGCTGGCGCACCGGGCCGATCAGGGGATTCCAAGCTCACTTGCCCGCCAACCCGCAGGCTAGGCGTGAATTGAAAGAACGCGCCCACCGAAGTTTGGTCCCCGCGGCCGCCCTCCGGGAGCCGCTCAATCCGCTGCGCCTCGCGAACGTCCACCGTTACACCCCACCGCTGGTTCAGATTCCAGGTTGGCGCAGGAACGCGGTCATCCTCGGCTACGCCGGTGATGGATTGGGTGACGCCGGAGGAAGTGGTAAAGCGCTGATACCAGGGCACAGCCGCGCCAGTGGCCTCCGCGCCCACTGAGCCGGCGACGCTTTCCTGGGCCTGCGCAGCCCCGGCCGACGCCAAAACGGCGGCGCCCGCGACGACCCATGTTGAAGGCCTAAACACCTAAATTCACCCCTTCGGCGACTCTCAGCGGATTACTATACCTGAATCGTCCCGCGTCCGCAGTGAATTTGAGCCACAGGTTGCACAAATAATTCGTTACCGCCGCATCTCGGGATACCACAAAATCGGGCTGGGCCACAAGAAAGCCGTACCGCAGCGCCCCACTGGCCCAAGCTTGGGCGCATGCTATATGGGCGCCTGAAGGGCTGGCCCCCGTATCACATGAACCGGGTCACAGCTGGAACTCGCGGAGGAATTTGAATGTCGCAGGCTGGGCGGAATTTTTGGCGCGGCGCGCTCGGCGTGGCGGCGGCGTTGGCGCTTTCGGCCTGTTCCATGTTCCAACCCGACACGAACCGCGCGCCCGGCCAATCTCGCGCTGACGACAATCCGGGCGCCGGGGTTTCGGTGTTTGGCGGCGGTGGCGGAGGCAATCGCAGCGGCGAAGCCGGCATCGGAGTGAATTCATTCCTCTGGCGCGCCTCGCTCGACACGCTGAATTTCATGCCGCTATCGTCGGCCGATCCTTTCGGCGGCGTCATCATCACCGATTGGTTCTCCGACGCCACCACCCCGACTGAGCGGTTCAAGGCGACAGTCTATATCCTTGACACACGCCTGCGCGCGGATGCGCTCAACGTGTCGATCTTCCGCCAGCAACAGGTGAACGGCGCCTGGGTGGATGCGGCGACAAACCCAGACACCGAAATCCAGATCGAGAACCAAATTCTTCGTCGTGCGCGCGAACTTCGTCTGAGCGCGGCCGGGAACTAGAACAGCGGAATCTCATTGAGTGCGACATTCATCCACCCATTCCCGGATGAATGCGAAGCATTCAGTCCGGGACCCATATTCACGAACCGTTGGTGATCTTGGGCCCCGGACTTCGCGTTCCGCGAATCCGGGGATGGGTGTTATCGTGCATCAACGATAACGCTACCAGACAGCGCTGGGTAAACATGTCTCGCTACAATCATCGCGAAGTCGAACCGAAATGGCGCGGGCGCTGGGCCGCGGCCAACATTGATCGCGCGCTTGCGCCCGAGGAAGCCAGAGGCAAACCGAAGGCGTACATTTTGGAGATGTTCCCCTACCCGTCCGGGCGCATCCATGTCGGCCATTCGCGCAATTACACGATGGGCGATGTGATCGCGCGGTTCCGGCGTGCGAACGGCTACAACGTGCTGCACCCGATGGGCTGGGATGCGTTCGGTCTGCCGGCTGAAAACGCGGCGATGGAGCGCGGCATCCATCCCAAGGGCTGGACCTACGACAACATCGCCGCCATGCGCGAGCAGCTGAAATTGCTGGGCCTCGCCATCGATTGGTCGCGCGAATTCGCGACATGCGACGCCAGCTATTACAAACACCAGCAGGCGATGTTCCTGGCGTTTTGGAGGAAAGGCCTGGTCTATCGCAAGAAGCAGAAAGTGAATTGGGATCCTGTCGACAACACCGTGCTCGCCAACGAGCAGGTGGTCGACGGCAAGGGCTGGCGCTCGGGCGCGCCGGTGGAAACGCGCGAGCTGGAACAATGGATGTTCAAGGTCACCGCGTACGCCGATGATTTGCTCGCGGCCATCGGGGGGCTCGACAAATGGCCCGACAAAGTGCGGCTGATGCAGTCGAATTGGATCGGCAAGAGCCAAGGCGCGAAGATTTGGTGGGATATCGCAAGCGTTCCGGAGGAATTGCGCGCTATGTCGCCGGCTACCGGCCAGAGCCACGCGCGCGATCCGATCGAAGTGTTCACCACGCGGCCGGACACCCTGTTCGGCGCGAGTTTCCTCGCATTGGCGCCGGACCATCCGCTGACGAAAACCATCGCCGGCTTCCGCCCTGACGTGGCGAAATTCATCGCCGATTGCGCAACGCTCGGCACATCGGAAGCCGACATCGAGAAGGCTGAGAAAGTCGGCATCGACCTTGGCATTCGCGTGAAGCACCCGTTCGATCCGACCTGGGAATTGCCGGTGTGGGCGGCGAATTTCGTGCTTTCGACCTATGGCTCGGGCGCGATTTTCGGTTCACCAGCGGGCGATCAGCGCGATTTGGATTTCGCCAACAAGTACAAATTGCCGTTCAAGCCGGTTGTGCTGCCGCACGGCGCGGACGCCGCAACACACGCGATCACCGATGAAGCCTTCACCGGCGAAGGCGTGATCTACAATTCGCATTTCCTCGATGGCCTTTCGACCAAGGACGCGATCGCGCGCGCGATCGACGAATTGGTGAAACGCGAAGCCGGCGAAGCGACGACGCAATGGCGGCTGCGCGATTGGGGCGTGTCGCGGCAACGTTACTGGGGTTGCCCGATACCAGCGATCCATTGCGCCAAGTGCGGTGTTGTGCCGGTTCCGGAGAAGGACTTGCCGATCCAATTGCCGGAAGACGTCACCTTCGAGCGCGACAAGCCCGGCAATCCACTGGATCGCCATCCGACCTGGAAGCACACGAAGTGCCCGACGTGCGGCGGCGCGGCTACGCGCGAGACCGACACGCTCGACACCTTTGTGGATTCCAGCTGGTATTTCGCGCGTTTCACCGACGCGCAGAACGAAACTGCGCCGTTCGATAAGAAGCTCGCCTCGTATTGGCTGCCCGTCGATCAATATGTCGGCGGCGTCGAACACGCCGTGCTGCACCTGCTCTACGCACGCTTCTTCACGCGCGCCATGCGCGATTGCGGCTATCTCGACCTTCCAAGCGGCGAACCGTTCGCGAGCTTGTTTACGCAGGGAATGGTGGTGCATGAGACGTATCGAGCGACGCGCCAAGTACTGAAACCTCCCTCGGTTCACCAAGATCAACGCGGCAAGTGGGTGATCCGAGGCACCACCGTTGAGGTCACCCCATCGACCCCGGCCGCGTGGGGAGGCGATCCAGCAGACGTCGATCGCGCGCAACGAGATGCGTTCAAGGAGTTCAAGCTCCCGCCGACTTGGTTGACCCCGGACCAAGTGGATTCATCGTCGAGGCCTCCTGTTATTATGGGCACCGATATTCCGGTCTCCGTCGGCCCGATCGAAAAAATGTCGAAGTCCAAAAAGAACGTCGTCGATCTCGACGCGTTCGTCACCGATTTCGGCGCCGATGTTGCGCGCTGGTTTGTGTTGAGCGATTCACCGCCCGAACGCGACGTGGAATGGACGGCGAGCGGGGTCAAAGGCGCGTGGAATTTTGTGCAGCGTGTGTGGTCGCTGACAGAAGATCACGTCGAAAAATTTGGGAAACAAGGAGGGAGCGCGTCGCCTCCGGCGGCGGTGGGCGCGGCCCACGCGCTCCGCCAACTCACCCACCGCACCATCTAGGCCGTCACCGACGACATCGAGGGCTTTCGCTTTAACGTCGCGGTGGCGCGCTGCTACGAATTGGTCAACGCCATCGCCAAACTAAAGGGCGAGGACGCCGCCTCCGTGTTCGCGCGCAGAGAGGCCTTGCGCACACTGAGCCAGCTGATCGCCCCGTTCATGCCGCACCTGGCTGAGGAGTGCTGGGAGAGCCTTGGAGGCGAAGGCTTCGTCGCCACCGCACCCTGGCCGGTCGCCGACCCCGCACTGGCCGAACGCAACACCGTGACCCTCCCCATCCAGGTGAACGGCAAGAAGCGCGGGGAGATCGAGGTGGCCAAGGGCCTGCCCCAAAAGGACGTGGAAGCCGTCGCCCTCGCCCACGAGGATGTGAAACGCTTCCTGGAGGGTCAAAATGTCCGCAAGATCATTGTCGTTGCCGATCGGATCGTGAATATCGTGGCGAACTAAGTCAGCGGGTGTAGCATCGCTCGTCATTCCGGGGTCGCCGAAGGCAGAACCCGGAATGACGGGGGATCGAAATCCGATTGGGGAGTGCGTTGCATGCGAATGCTGTTGGCTAGTCTCACCCTGCTCGTCGCCGCCTGCGGCTTTCAGCCGATGTATTCGCCCGGCGGCGGCGGCGCGATCGGCCCGGTGCAGATCGCCATGATCGAGGGCAAAGCCGG
>CADEDG010000038.1:3784-27434 GCA_902826035.1 uncultured Alphaproteobacteria bacterium | reverse complement strand
CGGCCAGATGGCTGATCGAGAAGTGATTAGGGTCAGTAATGGGCACGCGGCCGACCGGGATCACGCCATTGCCGGTGTCCAATTGATTGCCGGTGGCGATGAAGCGATCAGTCTGGAAGAATTGCGCGCCGGCGATCCAGCGGAATTTGTTTTCAGACGGCGACGTGAAGCGGAATTCCTGCGTGATGGTATCGACATCCAGGAACTGCGCCTGGTTGAAATCGAAAAAGATGCGGCTGGCGCCAAGGGGATCGAAGGTATAGCCGTCACCGGTGAGAATTTCCTCGACGGTGTTGTAGCCGGTGATCGAAGTGAAGGCGCCGTAGGAAGTCTCATAATTGAGCCGCAGCGCTGCGTCGAAGATATCGCGTTCGTTGATCCCCGAATTGTTGAGATCGATCGGCCGCTTGGTGCTGTTGGGGTCGTTGAACTCGGGATCGCCGAAATCGTTGATCACGTAGTACAGCGCCCGGGTTTCTAGATTGTCCGAGGACAGCCGCAAATCGGCGCTGAAATTGCTGGTCGGCTCATACAGAAATGAGATCCGCGCGTTCAGGTCATTGACCGGATCGGCGTTTCTTTCCGCCGAGGCGTCGGTGGTATTGACATTCTCCAAATGTCCCTCGGTGTCGAAGTACGAAACCGCGCCGCGCACCCAGAAGTTTTCGGCGAGCGGCACGTTGACTGAGCCTTGCAGTTTATAGCCAGGTCCCGATTCATAACCCGCGCTGACGCGGCCTTCGAATTCGTCGCTGGGTCGGCGGGTAGTGATGAGGATGGCGCCGCCAATAGCGTTGCGCCCATAGAGCGCGCCTTGCGGGCCCTTCACCACTTCAATCTGAGAAATATCGATCAGTTCCTGATTAAACTGCGCCGGTTGCGTCATCGGCACGCCATCGACGACGATCGCTGCCGACGGCTCGCTATTGCGCGCTTGCGAGATGCCGCGGATCACCAAGAAGCTGGTGCCGGCATTTTGCGTCTCCACGAAAGTCACGTTCGGGACCGCGGCGATGAAATCCGCGGGGCGCTGAATGCCGCGCGCTTCGATTGCAGCGGAGTTGAAGGCCGTGACCGCGGCGGGCACATCTTGCAGCGCTTCCGAACGCTGGCGCGCCGTCACCACGATTTCGTCGCTGGCGGGCTGATCGCCGCTGGTTTGCGCGACCGCCAGGCCTGGCGCCGACAGCACCGCAAGCGCCGAAACCCCAACTAGTCCCAACAGATTCTTGAACGAAGCAGACATGGCCAATTCCTCCCCTAGCGAGCAAATTCTTGCTGTTGGGCGGTAGGCCGAAAAATTGGCGCGCTCCGCCCCGTTGTCGCTTTGCGCCCGAGCCTAGTTATTCGACATACGAAGTCAAGTTCGATATTCGAAAAAAACCGACCCCGTGAGTGAATGCGCCAGGAACGGGCGTTTGAGCAACGCCGACTGAATCTCGCGTGCCGCATGCTGCAACAGCGGTAGCCGGGCGGCGATCAAGTCGTCCTGGGAGATGCGGGTGGTGGTGGTCGAGCAATTTATGGCGCAGGTGGCGCGGCGGTCTTTGTCGAACACCGGAACGGCGACCGAGACGATCCCGTAGTCCAATTCGTCGAGCGCGGAATCGAACCCCTCGGCACGGACCTTCGCTAGGCGCTCGCGGAGCGCAGATGGGTCGGTCACAGTGCGCTCGGTGAAGCGCGTCAGACTGGCCGATTTCAAATAGGCCTCGATCGCCTCCTCGCCCTGAAACGCCAGCAACACCTTGCCCAGAGACGTGGCGTGGATCGGAAAGCGCGTGCCGACATTAGCACTCAGGCGAATATGCCGATTGGTGGAGACGTGAGCCACGTAGAGAATGTCGTGGCCCGAGAGCACTGCCATGGAAGAGGAATCGCCGGTTTCGTCGCGCAGACCTTGCAGCGCCGGCAGCGCTACCGTCTCCAAATTCATGGATGACATGAATGCGGAGCCGAACACCAGCACTTCCGGGCGCAGGAGGAAACGTCGACCATGCTTGGCCATGTAGCCCAGCTGCACCAACGTATTGAGGCAGCGACGCGCCACCGCAGGGCTCAAGCCGGTGACCGCAGCAACTTCGCTCAATTGCATTTCGGGGCGGCTCTGGTCGAACGCGCGCAGCACCGAGAGCCCGCGTTCCAAGGTGGAGAGGTATTCCGGGTCCTTGTCGGGTTTGGGCGGCCTGCTCATGCGGCGTCCCGGTGTCGGGGGGCCTGACCAAGGAAATTACTTCCAGGTCCGTCAATCCGGGGTGCACGGAGTGCGAACCCGGAACCCAGGGGCCGCAAGCGCTGCGTTCTACGATCCCCAGGGTTCCGGGTCCTCGGCTGTCGCCGAGTCCCGGAATGACGAGGGGGTTGCTTGTGGGCGCGAGGACGGAGGCTGGTACAGGTCAAGACTTGAGGCCGTTGCAGTGAACTCATCACTCAGCGGCGCTGATTTGACGGGGCTCGTCAAGGATTTCGTCGTTGTGCTCGCCCAAAGTCGGCGGCGGCCGCACCTCGGTGGCGCGCTGCCCGTCGAAGCTCAAGGGAGAGCGTATGGTGCGGAACGGCCCCATTGTCGGGTGCGTCGCAGCAAGCTCGATGCCCAGATGTTTTGCCTGAGGAGCCGCCAGGACCTCCGCGGGCGTCCGCACTGGTGAATGTGGAACTTCGCGGCGTTCGAGAATTTCGCACCAGGCCGCGAGCGGCTTGGTCAAGAATATCGGCGCCAGGTGCTCGCGCACTTCTTCGTAGTGTTTGATGCGCGCGGCGCGGTTGGCGAACTGGGGTCGATCCAACAAGCCTGGCTCCCCGATCGACTCCGCCAAATTCTCCCAGAATTTCGGCGGCGATGACATGTGCAGCGCGATGCGCGCGCCATCGGCGCAGTCAAACACGTAGGATTGTGACACGTGCGGACGGCTAAACGGCCCCATCTCGTCGCCCGCCGAGAGGAAATGGGTGAAATCATCCAGATTGAAATGGCACATGGCCTCGAACATTGAGGTCTCGACGAGCCGCCCCTTGCCAGTGGCATTGCGTTCGTGAAGCGCCGCCAGCACGCCGAGTGCCGCGTAGAAGCCCGTGATCGCGTCGCCAATGGCGGGGCCCACTACGCGGGGGTTCTTCGGATTGAGCAGCAGCCGCAGAAACCCGCTCGCCGCCTGCGCGACTGTATCAAAGGCAGGGCGCCCGCGATCGGGACCATCGGGACCGAAGCCGGAAATCGAGCAATAGACCAGAGCCGGGTTGATCGCCCGCAACCGTTCAGGACTGACGTTGAGCTTGGCCGCCACTCCCGGGCGGAAGTTCTGGATGAACACATCTGCGCTGACTACGAGTTCGTCGAACCGCGACAGATCGGCGTGCAGGCGAGTGTCCAGTGTGATCGAGCGCTTGTTACGGTTGTAGGTCTGGAAGTGGGGGCTGTAGAGCCCGCCTTGAAAGGCGCGGAAAGGGTCGCCGATCTCGGGCTGCTCGACCTTGATCACATCCGCGCCAAGATCGGCGAGCAACATGCCCGCAGCCGGACCCGTGATGAAGGTCCCCATTTCGAGAATTGTGACGCCGTTAAGCACTTGGGCCATGCCCGGCTCCATCGCGGTGTCCGCCGAAGCGGCCTTGACAAAAACTATAGAAAATTCGCATAACGAACACAACTTCGAATTTCGAAATATTTCTGCGCCTTTGCGGGCTCCCTCCGGCGGCGCATCCGTTCGGGGCGGCGCAGATGCGAATTGGAAAACAGGACCAGCCTTTCAGCGCCATCTCGACATCCGACCCCTCCAGGATTGTGGTCCGGGGCAAGGATCTGTGCGGCGAGCTGATCGGGAAAACTGATTTTACCAGCTATTTTTGGCTTCTCGTCACTGGGCGCGAACCGACGCCGACCCAGCGCTTTTTCGCCGACGCGGTGCTGACCGCCATCGCCGAGCACGGCCTGGTTCCCAGCGTCGCCGCGGCCCGCATGACTTACGCCGCCGCGCCCGAGGCATTTCACGGCGCGGTGGCCGCCGGACTTTTGGGCTGCGGCTCGGTGGTGCTCGGCAGCGCTGAAGCCTGCGGGCGGTTTTTGACGCGATGCCTTTCGGCGGCGGATGACAGCGCACCCGAACAAGCCGCGCGCGAAGCAGTCGTCGCTTTGCGAGCGCAGAAGGTCGCGGTGCCCGGCTTCGGCCATCCGCTGCACGATCAAGGCGATCCGCGCGCGAACCTACTGCTCAAGCTAGCCGAAGAACACAAAATCGTCGGCCGTCACATCGGCATGTTGTACCTTGTGCGCGACTGCCTGCCCGAGGCGCTTGGGCGCAGGCTCCCGATCAATGTCAACGGCGCCATCCCCGCCGTCATGCTCGATGTCGGGTTCCCGCTTGCCGCGCTGAAAGGGCTTTCGTTGCTGGCCCGCACGGCCGGCCTCACCGCGCATCTGCAAGAAGAAAGCGAGCGCCCGATTGGCTTTATGCTGTCGGGCGCGGCGGCGGCGGCGATTAAGTACGATGGTCCGGAAGGCTAACGAACGACAAGAACAACAAGGGAGGCTCACGAATGCTATTGCCGACTTCGCTGGTGGGGTCGTATCCGCAGCCGGACTGGTTGATCGATCGCGAAAGCCTGTCCAAGCGCTTTCCCCCACGCGTGCGTGCGCGCGAGCTTTGGCGTGTTGCCCCGAAATGGCTCGAACAGGCCCAGGACGACGCAACCTTGATTGCCATTCGCGATCAGGAGCGCGCGGGGCTCGACATTATCACTGACGGCGAGATGCGGCGCGAGAGCTATTCCAACCGTTTCGCGAACGCGTTAGACGGCGTCGACCTCGACAATCCCGGCACCGCGCTCGACCGCAGCGGCCACCCCAATCCGGTGCCGCGCGTCGTTGGCAAGATAAGGCGCCGGCACGCAGTCGAGACGCGCGATGTCGCGTTCCTGCGCGCCAACACCGACCGGCAAATCAAATTCACAGTGCCCGGTCCCTTCACAATGGCGCAACAGGCGCAGAACGATTTCTACGCGTCGGAGCGCGAGATGGCGCTCGATTACGCGGCGGCAGTCAATGCCGAAATCCGCGATCTGTTTTCCGCTGGCGCAGATGTTGTACAGATCGACGAGCCCTACATGCAGGCGCGCCCAGAGAAAGCGCGTGAGTACGGCCTCGAAGCGCTCAACGCCGCGCTCGAGGGCGTCGAGGGCAAGACCGCCGTTCATATCTGCTTCGGCTACGCCGCCATCATCCACGAGCGCCCGGCTGGTTATTCATTTTTGCCGGAGATCAAAGGATGCAGCGTACAACAGGTTTCGATCGAGACGGCGCAGTCGAACCTCGACACCTCGGCGCTGGCCCCGCTGCGCGGTAAAACCATCATCCTGGGCGTCATCGACCTCTCGACGCACGAAGTGGAGAGCGCCGAGACCGTCGCTGCGCGCATCCGGCGTGCGCTGCCATATGTTGACGCCGACAAGATCGTGATCGCACCGGATTGCGGCATGAAATACCTGCCCCGCCCGGTTGCGTTCGGGAAAATGAAAGCAATGGCCGATGGCGCGGCCATCGTGCGCGCGGAGGTAAGGTGAGCGCACGCACCCTCTACGATAAGATCTGGGAGAGCCGCCTCGTCGCCGCCGACGAGGATGAGACGATCCTCTATGTCGATCTGCATCTGCTGTACGAAGTGACTTCGCCCCAAGCCTTTTCCGGCCTGCGCGCCGCGAGGCGAGGTGTACGCCGGCCCGACCTCACGTTAGCGGTTGGCGACCATGGCGTGCCGACCAGCAATCAGGCCGCCGGCATCGCCGGGGTTCCCGACGCCGCGGTCCGCGCGCAGCTTGCGGCACTCGAAGCCAACGCTGCTGCGCACGCAATAGAGCTCTACCCTCTCGGAGACGCCCGCAACGGGATTGTCCACGTCGTGGGCCCTGAGCAGGGACGCACTGCCCCGGGCATGATCATCGTTTGCGGCGACAGCCATACCTCGACCCACGGCGCCTTCGGGGCACTGGCGTTCGGCATAGGCGCCAGCGACGTCGAACACGTTCTGGCGACGCAAACCGTGCGCCTGCGCAAGCTCAAAAACATGCAGGTGCGCTTTCACGGTCGCTGCGGGCCGGGCGTGAGCGCCAAGGACATGGCGCTCGCGCTGATCGGCGCACTCGGCGCCGATGGTGGCGCGGGGCACGTTATCGAATATTGCGGCGACGCGGTGTCGGGATTGTCGATGGAAGCGCGCATGACGCTCTGCAATATGAGCATCGAAGCCGGCGCGCGCGCCGGCCTGATTGCGCCAGACGAATCGACGTTCGCGTATTTGCGCGCGACTCCGGCGTGGCGTACGCGGACAGACTATGCTGACGCGTTGATTGCGTGGCGTGGTCTGCGGTCCGATGCTGATGCGCATTGGGACCGCGTGGTCGACATCGAGTGCTCGACGATTGAGCCATGCGTCACCTGGGGCACGAGCCCCGATCAGGTTGTGGCCATCGGCGGCGCTGCCCCCGAGCCGGCGCGGATCCCCGATCCTACGCGCCGCGCGAGCGCTGTGCGGGCGCTGGCTTATATGGGGCTGGCGCCCAGTCAGCCATTGGCGGGGTTGCCGATCGACCGCGTCTTCATCGGCTCGTGCACGAACGGCCGCATTGAAGACCTGCGCGCTGTCGCCGAAATCGTGGCTGGCCGGCGTGTCGCGAGCGGGGTGCGCGCCATGGTAGTTCCTGGCTCCGGGCTGGTGCGTCGGCGGGCCGAGGCCGAAGGGCTGGACAAGATATTTCTCGCGGCGGGATTCGAGTGGCGTGAGCCCGGCTGCTCCATGTGCCTCGGCATGAATGCCGACAAGGCAGCACCCGGCGAACGCGTCGCCTCTACCTCCAACCGCAATTTCGAGGGACGCCAAGGACGCGGCGCGCGAACACACCTGATGAGCCCGGCTATGGCAGCGGCAGCAGCGATAGCCGGCGCGCTGGTCGATGTACGCCTGCTCGCGCCTGCCCCAGCGCGCATTATGGAGAGCGCATGACTCTCTCCTTCATCCGCTCTGTCGCGGTTCCGTTGCCGTTGGCCAACGTCGACACCGACCAGATCCTGCCGAAACAGTTTCTCACTACCTTGGAGCGCAACGGCCTCGCCGCGGGCTTGTTTTACGATCTTCGTTTCGACGATCGCGGCGAACCGCGCGCCGACTTTGTGATGAATCATCCCGCGTACGCGGGTGCGGAAGTTCTCATCGCCGGCGCCAATTTCGGATGCGGCTCCTCGCGCGAGCACGCCGCGTGGGCGCTTGCGGATTTCGGCCTCAAGTGCGTGATCGCGCCGAGTTTTGGCGAAATCTTCCGCAGCAATTGTACGAACAACGCGATCCTGCCGGCGGCCCTGAGGGGAGAAGAAGTCGTCACTTTGCTCGCTCAGGTCGGCGCCGGCGCACTCAGCATCGACATCGCGGCTCAAACAATTGAGGCCCCGTCCGGCGAGACCTTCCGGTTCGCTCTCAGCTCCAACGAGAAGCGCAAATTGCTCAACGGCTTCGACGACATCGCCCTCACCCTGCGATACGTCGCCGAAATCGAAGCGTTCGAAGGCAAACGCGGAGGCATGCGCCAGCCATGACGATCAATCTCACCAAGAACCTGATGCGAGAAATCAACGAATTTTGCCGGACCCATGCGGTTGCAGAAACGGCGCTAGGGCGCCTTTCTGTGAATGACGGTAAGCTCGTCGCCAAACTGAAGGCGGGCGGCGCGATTTCAGCGGACACCGCCCAACGCGTGCGCGCCTTCATGAAACAAGCGAAGGTGGACAAGCCCCGCCTCCCGAGAAGTGCAAACGGCGAACACGTGGAAGATCGCGGGCAGCAGAATTTTCGTTTCTATGATAACCGTCAAAAATACCTGATGTTCGTTAACACCTGCAGCGAGAAATGGGTGGTAGCCGACCGCGTCGCGTCGGAACTCGAACACATCCGCCCTCGACCGCCAGCGCTACGTGTGTTCGACGCCGGCATGGGCGACGGCACCGTGTTGGCGCGAGTGATGCGGGCTATGCATCACCGGTTCGAAAAGTATCCATTCTACATCGCCGGCAAAGAAATCAGCCTTGAGGACGTGCGCCTAACGCTGGAAAAAATGCCGGATCGCTTCTTCGAGCATCCGGCGACGGTCCTGGCGCTGACCAACCTCCCTTACGCGGAAGCGCCCTGGCTGACCCCGCGCGACCCGGTCGAGACAACCCGATTGGTCTGGAAAGAGGTGGCGCTGAAAGGCGCCACAACGGCGGAATTCGAGCGCCAGATCACAGAATTGCAGGGCTTCCTCGCGGAAAACTGGCGCGCGGCAGTGTCGAAGAAAACCGGAAACCCGGTCTACCAAAAGCCGGTGGCGCTGATCCTGTATCGCGAGGATTGCCGCTTTGTGCTCGACGGCGTGCTGCCGCGTCGTGGACTAGTGAACGCTGATTTCGACCTGGTGCTCGCGTCGCAGCCGTATCGGGCCCGCGCCTCCACCGCGTTCAAGGCCAAACACGTGGTCACGCCACTAGCGCGCGCCCTCGGCCCAGGCGGACGCCTCATCGGCATACACTCGCACGGCGGCGACCCAGGACTGGAAATCGTCCGCCGGGTCTGGCCAGAAGAAACGCCGTTCCATACCAACCGGCAGGATCTGTTGCGCGAGGTGCGCGCGCAACTCGGCAAGGACGCGCACAATTTTCAGCTGACGCCAGGCGCGGATACCAAGGCGTTGTTTCGCTACGACATGCACACGCTCCCTGGCGAAATCGACCAAGAATCGGCGTCGATCGGCACCTCCACCCTGCTCGCAGCATGGAACGCGGCGGTTTATGTCGCCCAGATCGAGGATGAACGCCTTTCAGAGGCGATGGCCAATAGCGCTTACATCAGCGCCACGCGCGACGTGCTGCGAGAGCACGGCGGCCTGTGGTTCAACGACGAATCCTACGTGATCACGCGTAAGCAGAATCTGGCGTAGCTCATGCAAGATGGGTCTGCGTCCGCGGAGAAAGCGTGGCTCACGCGGTTGGTGGATCACGCGTCGATCGAAGTCACAGTTCGCGACAAGTACGCCGCCCGCATTTTGCGCGACCGCTTGCCGACCGGCGCGCGCGTTCACGTCACTTATCTCTCCAACGCGCCATACGCCGACACCATCGCACAAGCGAAGGCGTTGGCTGAAGTCGGCTTTGAGCCGATACCGCATTTGGCGGCGCGAAGCTTGCGCAGCGAGGCTGAGCTTTCCGAATATCTCGCACGCATCACGGGCGAAGCGGGCGCCACGCGCGTGCTGTTGGTGTCGGGTGATCTGGAAACGCCGCGCGGGCCGTTTACAAGCTCGCTCGACGTGCTGAAAACTGGGTTCTTGGAGCGTAACGGAATAAGGGGAGTTGGCTTCGCCGCGCACCCTGAAGGGCACCTTGTGGTGGCCGACGCAGTTATGGCGCGGGCGCTCGCCGACAAGGTGGCCTATGCAACCCGACATGGTCTCGATGCCGAGATCGTAACGCAATTCTGCTTCGAAGCCGCACCGATCGTGCGCTGCCTGCGTTCTCTGCGGGCGAACGGCGTCGATGCGCCCGTTCGCATCGGCGCGGCCGCGCCGGCCGACCCGCTTAGAATGATGAAATACGCGCTGCGCTGCGGGATCGGCCCTTCGTTGCGCGCGCTCGAACGCCATAGCGCCCGCCTTGGCGGCGTGATCGGTACGGCGGGTCCTGAGAGCCTGGTCGAAGAACTAGCGCAAGCCCTTGCGGCGGAGGATTTCGGCGCGGTAGGGGGAATGCACTTCTTCGTGTTCGGCGGGGTCGAGCAATCGGCCGACTGGCTGGTGAATTGGCGCGCAGCGCTTAAGGGGACATAATGGCGAACGATAAAGCAAAGCCGCTCAGCAACATCGCCATCGCGCAACAAGCGCGCATGCGCCCGATCACGGAGATCGCCACCAAGCTTGGGATACCGGAGGACAAGTTAGAACCCTATGGGCGCTTCAAGGCCAAGATCGCGTTGGATCATCTGCGCTCGCTGGAGGATCGCCCAGACGGCAAACTCATCCTGGTGACGGCGATCTCGCCAACGCCTGCGGGCGAAGGCAAAACCACCACCACGGTTGGCCTCGGCGATGCGCTCAACCGCATCGGTGAGAAGGCGATGATCTGCCTGCGCGAGCCGGCGATGGGACCGGTGTTCGGCGTCAAGGGCGGCGCCGCGGGCGGGGGTTATTCGCAAGTCGTGCCGATGGAAGACATCAATCTCCACTTCACCGGCGATTTCGCGGCCATCGCCCAGGCGCACAATCTGCTGGCGGCGCTGATCGACAACCATATTCATCACGGCAACGAACTTGGCTTCGATGTGCGCCGCATATCGTGGCGGCGCGTGGTCGATTGCAACGATCGCGCACTTCGCCAGACCAACGTGGCTCTCGGAGGCCCCGGCAACGGCTATCCGCGCGAGGACGGGTTCGACATCGTCGTCGCATCCGAAGTGATGGCGATTTTCTGCCTGGCGACGAGCCTTTCCGATCTCAAGGCGCGCCTCGGCGCGGTCATTGTCGGCCACACCAGTAAACGTGAGCCGATCCGCGCCCGCGATCTCAACGCGCACGGCGCCATGGCGGTGCTGCTCAAGGACGCCATCTCGCCAAACCTGGTGCAGACGCTGGAGAACAATCCGGCCTTCATCCATGGCGGCCCGTTCGCGAACATCGCCCATGGCTGCAACACCGTTTCCGCGACCAAAGCCGCGCTCAAACTCGCCGATTACGTCGTCACCGAGGCCGGCTTCGGCGCCGATCTGGGCGCGGAGAAGTTCATCGACATCAAATGCCGCAAGGCTGGTTTTGCGCCATCGGCCGCGGTGATTGTGGCGACGGCGCGCGCGCTGAAATTCCACGGCGGCGTTGAGGTCGAGGATTTGGCGAAGGAGAACCTCGAGGCCCTGGTCAAAGGCATGGCCAATCTGGAGCGGCACATCGACAATATCGGCAAGCGCTTCGGCCTGCCGCTGGTGGTTGCGATCAACCAGCGCGCGGAGGATAGCGAGGGTGAATTGACCGCGCTGCAGGATCGCGTGCGTGCGTGCGGCGCGCGCGTGGTGCTCGCGCGGCACTTCGCCGAGGGCGGCAGAGGCGCGGAAGCGTTGGCGCGTGAAGTGGTTGAACTCTGCGCCGGGCCGAGCAACTTCAAGCATCTCTACGCGGACGAGACGCCGCTTTGGGACAAGATGAAAACAGTGGCGACGCAAATCTACGGCGCCTCCGACATCGTCGCCGATTCAGCGGTGCGCAAGCGGATCAAGGATCTGCAACAGGGCGGCTACGGCCACTTCCCGGTCTGCGTCGCAAAGACGCAATATTCGTTCTCGACCGATCCGAAGCTGCGCGGCGCTCCATCAGGGCACGTCGTCAATATACGCGAAGTGCGCCTGGCTGCGGGCGCGGAATTCGTGGTCATGATCTGTGGGGACATCATGACCATGCCAGGTTTGCCGAAGACGCCCTCGGCGGTGAACATCGACATCGACGAGCACGGCAAGGTGGTGGGGCTGTTTTAGGCGGGGCGTAGATTTGGAACCGCCCAAGCGTCCGGTGGATGACCGAAGCGGAGTAAGAACCATCGCATCAAAGTGACTCGAAGATCAGAGGCGGAGTAACCACTCGACGTCCAATACTCCCAGCCACCCTCACGCCACACTAAACAGATTGGGACTCGCCCCGATTTTGCCGGCAACGACACATGCAGCAACGACGCTAGACGCTTGTTCTCCCGCGAAGCTTTCGATCGGAAAAGGAACATTGTTTTGTTTAGGTAGCCGCAGCTCCGGATGTGCCCGATCTCCCAGCGCAAACCTTCGCTCTCATCCAGCAACACCACTATGGCGGATGCCTGCTTCGCGAGGTCCGCCACAACCACCTGCCAGTCGGAGTCACGCACATAAATCGGCGCTGGTCCGTGCGGCTCGTACTCGTCCTCTGGTCGCCCAATCGCCACGACAGGCGCCCAGCAGCCTGCAGTGTCCAACAGCGTCTCGGCCAGGTTGGTCGGCGAGTCCACAGGCCGCCATGGGGCCCAGGCTAGGGTGTCGAAGGACCCGCGATTGTCGGAGAATGGCCTGAGAAACAGAACCATCTTGTCGGCTTGGCGACCCGAAAATGTCTCCAGGACTCTGGGTCGGAATCGGTTGCCAAGCAGAGCGAACACGACAGCCGCCGCAAGTGCCATCAGGCACACGCCAAGGGCCGGCGCGAAGATTCGGTCGTTCGCTGAGGGATCGCCCAGCAGATTCTCAAACATAGGGATCGTGAGGAATGAGCGTCCAGATATGACCAGCACTACTAGAGCCCAGAAGGAGACAGCGCCGGCAGCCCGTGCGATGAAGTGGAGCAGCTTCGATAGGCGCCGGCTATGAATGCCGAGATAGTTCGCGGGTGAGAAGCCCGTGAACATCAGAAAATGCGGCCACAACTTCTTCGGCGTCGGTTGCCTCGCGGAAGCGTAAGTGAGCCGCCTGGAGAAGGTGATAAGATAAGCCGGCCGGACGAATGCGAACACCGTGATCGCCGCCAGGACGAACAGGACGGCGCCGACACCAATGCTGAACGCGACCGTAAGCCCCGGAAGGAATAGCGGTACGAGACCGTCCCATCCCTTCGTCAGCCAAACAAGACACCGTTCCACCGCCGTCTCAAGGGGCCAGAGCATAGGGAATGCGCCGACTGCGAGCCAACCGCAGCCGAGAACGATCAGCGCGATACCCCCAACTTGGGCAGCGAATCCAGCCAGCGCCGAGAGGCCCCAACGCATCTGCCGCCAGGCCTCCCCTAGCCAGATCAGACCGAGGGCGACGGCCGCCCCCAGAAGACCGGTTGTGGGATGAGAGTGTGCCGCGAGCGGACTGAAAACAGCCTGCCAATCCTGCCCCGCGAACGTCGGCGCGGCGTGGGTCAGCTGCTCGGACCAGACACGCGAATCCACTGATGCCACATAAAGAAGCAACAGCAATCCCACCGGCACGAGCAAAATTAGGTACAAGAGCGCCAGCACTCGTCGGTGAATCAACTTGGCGAGCGCGAGGATTGGCAACGTGCATGCGAAAATACTCAGGGGTACCCAAGCTTCGTTCCACTCTTCACGGCGGTCACCAGTGAAAAAATGCGCTACCTCTCCCCATAGCATCCCCCCTCCCATCAGCAGCACAATTGCGAACGAGAGCAACACCGCCGAGGAGACGACAATATTGGTGATGTCTAGCGCGTCGCGCATCCGGCTCGCAGGAACAATGCTCACTGCGCGAGCTTCTTGGAAACCGGTCGGTTCGCTGGCGGGGGGCTCAGGCACCCTGCGGTTGGTCTGCGGAGAGGTTAGCGGCGGCTGATCTGATTCGTCCCGGCGCAGAGACCTAGGTCCCAGGGACGCCCACACTCTCGCAAGGAAAGCAACCGGCCGCTTCCACAACGCCTTCGTGAGCGCGACCACTACCCCGAGCCCGATCATCCAAGGTAGGAGCCACCAGAAGATCGCAAACCCGCTCGACAAGCCATTGAATACTCCGGCAAGCTCCTCGCTTCCGCGATAGTCCGGAAAGAAGTAGTAGATCGTCAGATATTTGCCGTCTCTTGGGATGATGAAGGTCACGACTAGGACGTACGCCAACAATACAGGAGAACCGGCGCGGCTCTCCAAGCTGTCTCGTGCAGGCCGCGCAGGAGCATCCGCAAGAGCAGCAGCGCGGTCAGTCGGCGGCGCGGCGCCTGAGCTTCCTTCATGTTGGTCCGCATCCCTGATCCCCCATAAACCTCGCGTGCAATCTGAGCGACGGCGTCGATTTGTCTACAGTGGGAGCTTGCGACCCAGCGCGCTTCCACGTTGCACAGCGCGCTTCGCTTACGCCTTTTTGACAAACGCCGACTTGAGTTGCATGGGGCCGACGCCATCGACCCGGCAGTCGATGTCATGGTCGCCACTGACGAGGCGGATATTCTTGACCCGCGTGCCGACCTTCACGACCTGCGACGAGCCCTTGATCTTGAGGTCTTTGATGACGGTTACGGTGTCGCCGTCCTGAAGCACATTGCCATTGGAATCGCGCACGAGTACTGGCGCGCCCTCTTCCGGCGTTCCCGCCAGCGACCATTCATGCGCGCACTCGGGGCAAACCAGCAGCGGACCATCCTCATAGGTCAAGGCGGAGCTGCATTTCGGGCACGGCGGAAGGGCGGACATTGGTGGTGGGGATTTCAATCCAGGGGACTTGTCGGCGGAACCGTCGATGCAAACTCAGAGATGGTGCCCAGAAGAGGACTCGAACCTCCACGATGTTACTCGCTGCTACCTGAAAGCAGTGCGTCTACCAATTCCGCCATCTGGGCTTAAGAGCGCGGTTTCGAGCGAGCCGATGTAAGTGAGGCCGCGCGAGGCGTCAACTGAAGGAGGGCGCCCAGAGGGCAAATTGCGGCGCGGCCCCAAGGAGACATGCTAGAAGCGCCCTGTGGACGCCCCTCCTCCCGTCGACGAAATCGTCATCACCGCGCCGCTTTTAGCCGAGGCGCCGGGCGAGCAGGCTTTTTCCGCTTACGCGATCGATGAAGCCTCGCTCCGCGAGGCCATCCGCCTTGACCAGGCGCTGCGCACCGCGCCCGGGGTGTCGCTGTTCCGCCGCAACGACAGCGGCGCGGCCAACGCCACCACGCAGGGGCTATCGATCCGCGGCTTCGCCCCTTCCGGCGCCGGGCGCGCCCTGGTGACGCTCGACGGCGTCCCGCAGAACGATCCGTTCGGCGGCTGGGTGTTGTGGGGAGCATTGGCGCCGGAGACGATCGCGCGGGCGAACATTCTGCGCGGCGCCGGCGCGGGCCCCTATGGCGCCGGCGCACTGACCGGTGTGGTGCAATTGGAAGAGCGACGAGCGCAAGGTGCGACGCTTTCGATCGAGGGCGGCGAGTTGGAGGCGTGGCGCGCGGCGGGCGTTGGCGAGGGCGGCGATGGCGCATTCACAATGATGCTCGCCGCCAGCGCGCAGGCCAACGATGGCTGGATTCCTGTGCGCGTCAGCGCCGGCGCAGCGGACGAGGCATTGCGCTTCGAAGCTACAAGCGCGGTCGCGCGCGGCGAGTGGCGTGGCGACGGCACAGTGTTTTCGGCGCGATTGTCCGGATATGCCGATGAACGAAGGGCCGGGCTTGTCGGCGCCGATTCCGCGTCCGATAGCGCCAGCTTCAGTTTGAGTCTGGCCAAGCCCGCGGGCGCATTTTCGTGGCGCGCGCAGGCCTGGGTGATGACGTCCGATTTCGCCAATTCCTCGGTTGCGCTGTCGCTCGATCGCAACGCCGCAACGCCCGCGAACCAGCAAATCGAGACGCCGGCTCTGGGTTGGGGCGCCAACGCAGCTTTGCGCTGGAGCGACGATGGGGGCGGACTTGAAATCGGCGCCGATCTCCGCTCCGCCGACGGGGAAACGCGCGAGCGTTTCCTGTTCTCCGGCGGCCAGTTCACGCGCTCGCGCATTGCAGGGGGACGCACGCTGCTTGCGGGAATTTACGGCGAGGCCTGGCGCGAAGGCGGCGATTGGATCGTGTCCGGCGGCGTGCGCGCCGATCTTTATCGCGCATTCGATGGCGTCCGCGTCGAACGAAACATCGTCAGCGGCGCGACGACGTTGCAAGCCGCTCCCGAAGATCGTGAGACTTTGGCGCCGACGGCGCGTTTTGCGGCGCGGCGGGAGTTCGGCGATTGGTATTTGCGCGGCGCGGTTTATGCCGGCTTTCGTCCGCCGACGCTGAACGAATTACACCGCCCCTTCCGCGTCGGCAACGACGTCACCGAGGCCAATGCCGCGCTCAAGCCGGAGCGCCTGCACGGCGCCGATTTCGGAATCGGCGGCGCGCATGACGATTGGTCCTGGGAGCTTGGCGTCTTCGTCAACCGATTGGAGGACCCGATCGTCAACGTCACCCTCGGCGCGGGCCCTGGACTGTTTCCACCCGGCGTGTTCGTGCCGGCAGACGGCGCGTATCGACAGCGGCAGAACGCGGGAGTGATCGACGCACTCGGAGTGGAGGCGCAGGCTCGCGGCCGCTGGGACGAAGCGCTAACCTGGCGCACCGCCTTCAGCTACACAGACGCGGAGGCCGCCGGCGGCTTGCGCCCGGCGCAATCGCCGCAATGGAGCGCTACCGCTGGCGTGGACTGGGCGCTGACGCGCGCCGCGACGCTCAGCGCCAATCTCTCCTACGAAAGCCCCCGCTTCGAGGACGACCTCAATACCCGCGCGCTTGCGGCGGCGACGACATTGGACCTTCGCCTGGAACAGCGCCTCTCCCCTTCGCTTGCGCTCTACGCCGCACTCTACAACGCCCTCGACAGCGACGTCGAGACCGCCGAGGCCGCTACCGGCGTCGAAAGTTTCGGTCCGCCCCGAACAGCGCGGATAGGGTTGCGAATCGCGACACGCTGAACACTGGCGCGCGCATTCGAATTGGCCTAAGCGCAAGGTCCATGACACGTAAAATCTCCATCACCTCCGACGGCAAGAACGTCGTCGTCCACCTCCATCGCGGCGATCTGCCCGAAAGCGTTTCCTTCAGCGGCCCTATCGCGGTTGACAGCGAGACCATGGGATTGTCGCTCGTGCGCGATCCCTTGTGTCTCGTGCAATTGTCCGACGGCGCCGGGGAAGCACACCTGGTGCAGCTCGACCGCGCCTCTTACAACGCACCGAATCTGAAGCGTGTGCTGGCGGACGCCGCCACGCTGAAGTTGTTCCATTTCGCACGCTTTGACGTCGCCATGTTCATGCGCGACCTCTCAGTGCTTTGCGCCCCGATCTATTGCACAAAGATCGCCTCGAAACTGGTGCGCACCTATACCGACAAGCACGGCCTCAAGGACCTCACCAAGGAAGTGCTCGGGCGCGACATCTCCAAGGACCAGCAATCTTCCGATTGGGGCGCGCCCGAACTCAGCGACGCGCAACTTGCCTACGCGGCGTCCGACGTGCTGCACCTGCACGCACTGAAGGAGCGTCTCGACGCCATGCTTGCGCGCGAAGGGCGCACCGAGATTGCGCAATCGTGCTTCGATTTCCTACCCACCCGTGCAGCGCTCGACCTGGCGGGCTGGGAAGAAGTCGATATTTTCGCGCATTCGTGAGGGGTCCCTCGCGCCTCTGCGCTTGAGAGCCGGGCGCGCTTGCCGCGCAAGCCGCCCCCTGCTAGCACCACCCCTCCCTCATGGCGCAAACTTCCCCTACCGTTACGATGATGATCGCCGCCGCGCGCAAGGCGGGGCGCGTGTTGGCGCGCGATTTTGGCGAACTGGAGAACCTCCAGGTCTCGCGCAAAGGGCCGAGCGATTTCGTCACCGCCGCCGATTTGAAGTCCGAGAAAATTCTATTCGAGGAACTCTCCAAGGCGCGGCCAGGCTATGGCTTCCTGATGGAGGAGCGCGGCGCGGTGGAGGGCTCAGACAAAACCCATCGCTGGATCGTCGATCCGCTCGACGGCACCACGAACTTGATGCATGGGATTCCCCATTTCGCGGTCTCAATAGGGCTCGAGCGTGAAGGCCTGTTGGTCGCAGGCGTGGTGTACAATGTGGTGCGCGACGAATTGTTCTGGGCCGAGAAGGGTCAGGGCGCGTACATGAACGACAAGCGCTTGCGCGTGGCTGCCCGCGCCGACATGCGCGACGCATTGTTTGCCACTGGCACGCCGTTCAACGGTCATGACGCCTCCCAACACGAACGCTTCGCCGCCGAACTGGGACGCGTCATTCCACGGTGCGCGGGCGTACGCCGCTTTGGCGCCGCCGCGCTTGATCTCGCTTATGTCGCGGCTGGACGTTTCGACGGCTTCTGGGAGCGTGGCCTCTCGCCCTGGGACATCGCCGCTGGCGCCGTGCTGGTGCGCGAAGCAGGCGGCATGGCCCAGGAAATCGACGGCGGCGACTTTATGAAGACCGGCGCCATCGTCGCCGCCAACAATGCATTGCTGGGGCCGCTTACTCAGGCTATTCGCGGGACTTAATCAGGGGACGCTCGATGAGTTCTGAGCCGCGCGAAAAACCCGTCGGCGCGCTCGAACTCGCGGCATTCGCCGCACCGGCCGCGCCATTGCTGGCGCTGACGCTGCCGACGGTGATGTTTCTTCCGCCCTATTTCATTGAGCATATCGGCTTGGAAGAAGGCATGGTCGGCATGCTGTTTTTCGCAGCGCGCCTGTTCGATGTCGTGCTCGATCCAACGCTTGGCACGCTGCAGGACCGAACCCAGACGCGTTGGGGAAGAAGGCGCATTTGGCTCGCGGGCGCGACTCCGTTTCTGATGGCGGCGATCTGGTTTGTTTTCATCGGCCTGACGAAGGGCGCAGGCGCGCCGCTGGCGGGCGCCTCGATTTTCGTCATGTATTTCGTGTTCGCGATGATGATGGTGGCGCATCTCGGCTGGTCCGGCGAGATTATTCCTACCTACCACGGCCGCACCCGCGCCCTTGGCGCTGTGCAAACCGCGAGCCTCGGCGGGCAAACCCTGATGCTGGTGATCGCCGCGTTGGCGGCGTCCGGAGCGGCATGTGTGGCGACGCAGGCCGCAGCCAGCAGCGGAGGCGGCAACGCGGCCGCCGTGCATGCAATGGGTTGGACGCTGATCGTTATGCTGCCGATCACCGTTGCTCTTGCCTGCCTCGGGGCGCGCGAGCGCAAAACACCGCCGCAGCCTCACCTTGGCTTGCGCCAGGGAATTGCCACAGTGTTGTCGAACCCGGTGGCGCGACGCGTGCTTTTGCCAGATTTGTTGCTCGGCGTGGCCCAAGGCGTCTCCGGCGGATTGTTCCTTTTCTATTTTCAGTATGTCCTCGGTTTCGTGTGCGAAGCGCAAACGCTAGCGGCGATCTATTTCGTCGCCGGCCTGCTGGGCGTGCCGATCTGGTGGACCCTGGCGCGGCGCATCGGCAAGCACCGCGCATTGCAGGCAGCGCTCTTGTACACAGCAGCCACCACCTGCCTGCTGTTGGTGCAACCGCCTGGCGCGTTTACTTTGGCCGTAGTGTTCATGCTGCTGGCGGGCCTCGCGCAAGGCGGATGCATCCTACTCACACGATCACTGATGGCCGATGTCGTGGATGAAGATGAGGTGCGTACCGGTTCACGCCGCTCGGGATTGTTTTTTGGCTTGCTGCTGATGACGTCCAAGGTTGGCTTGGCGGCCGGGCCAATGATGTTTGTTGTACTGGACTTCGTCGGCTTCGCGGCCAAGCGCGGGAGCGACAACAGCCCTGAAGCGCTGGGTGCGTTGAGCGCGCTTTTTATTGGCGTGCCGATATTGCTCTCTGCGCTCGCGGCGTTCAGCCTGCGCAATTACCCTCTAGACGAAAAACGCCAGGCCGACCTTCACGCCGCCATCGAAGCTCGCCACGCTGCGAACAATGCGAATACTTTGGGGCCTTCGACGAAATAGCGCCGCCACAGACGCGTCGGTTCGCGCGCCACCCGGTAGAGCCATTCCAGTCCGCGCGCGCGCATCCATCGCGGCGCGCGCTTCGTGTGGCCGGACAGAAAATCCAGCGCCGCCCCGCAGCACAAACCGACACCAACCGCGTCGCCACGTTGGGCCACCGCGTACGCCACCAATTCCTGTTGGGGGGCGCCGACGCAGATGAACGTGAAGCGCGCCTGTTGCGCCGCCGCAAAAGCAGCCGCCTGCGCGATGGCGACGGGGTCGTGTTTGAGGTTCGCGGGCGCAGGATGCCAGCGCAATGCGGTCAGCCGGTAGCGCCGCCGAAAAGCCGCCACGCGCCGCTTGTCGCCGCCGATGATGACAATCGGTTCGTTGGGATCGATCACGCGCTCGAACAGGTGCTCGGCGAGGTCCGCGCCCGTAGCCACAGGCAAACGCAGACCAACTCGACGCGCCAACGCAGCGAGGACGCGACTATCGTTCAAAACAAGCCAAGCGCGCTCATAAAGTGGCGCGCGGGCGGGTTCGCGCGCGAGCCCCACGACATGGTCGACATTCGGCGTTGCGACGTACGCGAACGGCAAGCCGATGCTTGCGCGCGCGGCTACCACGTCAAGCGCGGTATCCTGGTCAAGCGCATCGAAATGCGCCCCAAGAAATTCGATTTTTCGCACGCATCGTGCGCCGTCAAAGCCCATATCTGTTAACCCAAACGATCTGTTAACCCTCGTTTGAGCGCCCGATGCAGAAACCGGGCCGGATGCAGCGCATCGAGTTCGGATTGACGCAAAATCTGCGGTTCGCCGCACATTTCCGAGGCAAGGCGCTCGCCTAGTAACGGTGCATGGGTCAAACCGCGGGCGCCGAGCGCGCCAAGGACGTAAACGCCCGTATGCGGCGGCGGTTCGCCGAGGTCCGGCTCGCGGCCGTGGGCTAGCGCGCCATATTGCGCCAACCAAGCGGCGGCGTTCGGCAGCAGGCCTGCGATGGGGGCGAAATCTGGCGTTGTCGCCCGCAGCGCCGCGCGGGATTTGAGTGTTGCCAAATCCAGGCTTTCGGCGATCTCGGGCGCAAGAGCGGCGAGCGCCGTTAGATTTCGGCTACGCGCGTCGTGGGTTTGCTCTGCTTCCTCGGTTAACGCTGAAACTTCGTCGAACGTAGCACCGAACAGAGCGCCGCCGCCGAACGGTGCGGCGTAGCTGCCGCTAGTTAGCGCATGCGCAAGAGAGCTGGATGCGCCCCACTCGATCTGGCCGCGCGAGAGCTCGATCGGCAGGAAGCTGGTCGGCGAGAATGATTTGAGCGCGGCGCCGCATGCCAAAATGATAGCGTCCGCCTTCAACAGCGCACACCTGTCTGGCGCTCTCAACACCCAGTGTTCACCGGCTCGCTCGAGCGCATGCACCGGCGCTTTCGTGATCAGTTCAGCATCGGTGAGCATGAGCTGGATCGCTTCCAGGGGACGCACGAGCCCAGCGCGCCTGTGCAGCGCGGCGCCAGCGCGGAGGGCGGCGAACCAATCGTTAGGCAAGGGCGGGTCAGCGAGCAAATCAGCCAGCGCCGCCTCAGCGTCCTGCGTGGCGCGCTCCTCAACGCCGATCCGCTCGAACACACCGAGCATCTCGTATGTTCGGACGGAGTGGAGGAAAGCGGCGAGGAAGAACTCCCGAAGCACGCCGCCGCGATCCAGCCGCGGCATCACTAGACCGACGGGATTGAAGCTTGCGCCGCCGCTGGCAGCGAGCGACGCCGCGGCCTCCAACACAACCACCTCAACACCGCGCCGCACCAATGCCTCCGCGCACGAAGCGCCGGCGATTCCTGCGCCGACGATGGCGACCCGCTTAGGGCTGCACGCCGTATACGGATAAAGCGCGGCGCGTTTCGGCGCGACTGGTTCAGCTCTGGAGAGCCGGCCCTGCAATCGCTCGCGCTTCGAACCGAACCCCGGCTTTTTCTCCACCGCAAAGCCGACTGCTTCCAACCCACGCCGCACATTTCCCGCGACGGTGAACGTCGCCAACCGCGCGCCAGGCGCTGAAAGTCGCGCGATTTGCGCGAACACAGGCTCGTTCCACATCGCCGGATTGCGCGAGGGAGCAAAGCCGTCGAGATACCAGGCGTCGAATTGTGCGCTAAGGCCGGTGAGGATCGCCGCCGCGTCGCCGATGTGCAGCGTCAGCGCAAAGCCGTCGTCGGGGAACCAAAATCGTTGCGGCGCGTATGCGCGCACTGGCCAGCACTCGATCAGCTTGGCTGCCAGATCCGCAACTTCAGGGAATTGCGCGAGCGCGCGCGCGGCGTCAGCCCTCGCAACAGGGAATGCCTCGATGCTTGAGATATGCAATATCGCATGCGGAGATCGTGTCTTTTTCCAGGCGCGCCATGTCGCGATTGTGTTCAGACCGGTTCCGAAACCAAGCTCGCAAATGGAGAAGGATTGTTTACCGCGCCACGCGTCCGGCAGGTGGCAACCGCTGAGAAACACCGCCTCGCTCTCGGCGAGCCCGCCTTCGCGCGAGAAGTACACATCGTCGAAATGCGCGGCGCGCGGCTCGCCGCTCTCGCTCCAGATCAATTCAGCGCGAGGCGGCAGGCGCGGCACGTCTTGATTAGCTAGTGCGCGGGAGCGGGCGCAGCCTCCGCCCGCGCCGCCGTGGGATCCGCAGGCGCGTCATAATAATAGGGGTCAGTAGCCGGAGCGGCCCCTTCCGCGGCAGGCGCTGCTTCGGCTGTTGTGGCTGCGTACATATCGGTCGCCGGCGCGGCCGCTTCCTCTACCGGGGCGCTCTGCGGCCGTTGCCCCAGCATGATCATGAAAATAACTATCACAGCGCCAACACCAAGCGCCAACGCAGGCCACCAGTTTGCGCGGTCAGGCGGCGCCGTTGGCGCTTGGAGCGTGGGCGCGCGCGGGGCGCCGTACCGTTTCATGCGCTCGAGTTCCGCGAGTGCTGCGGAATGTTCGGCGCGCGCCGCTTTGAGTTCGGTCCGTAGCGCAGCGCTTTCATCCTCGGCCAGCACCATCGGATTGGGCGGCGCGCCCGAGCCGCCGAGGCGGCGCTTGGCCATCCACGAGTCAAAGCTCGAATTCATTTCAACCAATTTCTGCTCGAACAAGGCCGGCTGCGCCTGGTGCATGGCGGCGAAGCGTCGGCGCGTTTCCGCGATTGCGGCCTGAAAATCCTCGCGCGCATGCGCGTCGGCATCGAGCCACTTGGCCTCCAACGTCTTGGCGCGAGCAATGTCGGCGAGATCGGGCCGGCCAACCAAGCGCCCGACCCGATTGAGCACCTGGCCCCATTGCGGATCGTCGTGCGCGCCCCTCCACCCCTCGAGGTTTGCAGCGTGTACAAGATTGTAGGGCGGCATCAGTTCCGCGGGATGCAAGAACGCCGCGATCAGTACGTCGCGCTCCAGGCCGATCGATGCTTCCGCGCGCACCCAGCGGCTTTGCATCGCCTCGGGGCTCCAGCACACCAGCACCGCCTTGGCCGAGCGCACTTCGCGATTGATCTCTTCGTCGAAGCTGCTGCCGGCCTCCAAGCGGGCGTCGAACCAGACGCTCAAGCCGAGGTCCTGCAGCCGATCGGCGATGATCAGCACCTGTTCGCGCTGATCACGTCGGTAGGAGATAAAAACGTCAGCATTCGGCATGGCTCACCCCGAGACGGCTCTAGCACGCAGCAACGCCGACGTAACGGCCAAACCAGAGGGCCCCAAACCAGAGGGCCAAAGCAAAACGGGCCGCCCTTGCGGGGCGGCCCGTTCGCAGAACTTTCGTTCCGTAAGGCTTAGGTGCCCGAGCCGCCAGCAGCGGCGCCCGAGGCCGCGCCCGAAGCGCCAGCTTCCGCGCCCGAAGCGCCAGCTTCCGCGCCCGAAGCGCCAGCTTCCATGCCCGAACCGGTGTCCATGGAACCTTCCGCGCTGCCGCCAGCTTCGGTGCCGGAAGCGACTTCGCCGCTGCCGCTCGCCGCATCACCTTCACCCGAAGCGCCGCAAGCCGCGACGCCGAAGGCGAGAATAGCCGCAGCCGCAGCCGCCATGCCCAACTTAAGCTTTGTCATAGGATCTACCCCTCGTCTCAGCGCCGAGGTCCACCCCCAACGCAGGAAGCGGACTCAATGCCCCGGATTAACCCTATTGGCAAGCGTCCCTGGCGAATTGGGGCATGCAAATACGCATATCGCCGAGGCAGGTCGTCAAGCCTCGGCGGCGGCGGC
>CADEDG010000038.1:0-3684 GCA_902826035.1 uncultured Alphaproteobacteria bacterium | reverse complement strand
TTTTCCATGGCGTCCTCGACCTGGTGCGGGTCGTCGAGGTTCATGGTCATCATGCGCAGGGTGTCGCAGATGAAATCGACCACGAAATGATCTTTGCAGAGTTTGGGGTATTTCTGAAATATCGTGCTTTCGGCGGGTTTTTCGATGTGCGCCTCCAGCGCCACCACGCCCTTGGTCTTCATCAGCTTGGTCAGCTGGAACAGAAGGCCGAGCAGATCGGAATAGTCCTTTTTGCCCCATTTGGGGCCGGACATCACCATACCGACGCCGCCGCCAACCTGCTTCAGGCCGTGCATGTCGTTGGAGATGATCATCGCGCCCACAGCGGCGCCGAAGATCATCATGAATTCCATCGGCGCCGCTTCGATGATGACTTCGAAGTGGCCCCCGGCGAGCATAAAGCCGCCGAACACCATGCCGAACACTACTGCGAGGCCGATAAGGGGAAACATGGTGTGCGCGCGTTAACCAGAGGCATTCTGCCGAGACCGCCTTATGCATGATCAGGCTTAAGGAGGGGTTTCGGGCACAAGGAGGCCTCAGTGTCCGCCTGCAATAATCCGTTGTAGTCATTGACAGCAAAAGCTGCAATGACTACAACGCCTCCATGGCAGTAATGACCATTCGTAACTTGGATGAGGCCTCCAAGGCGCGGCTGAGAGTGCGAGCCGCCCAGCACGGCAAGTCGATGGAAGAAGAAGCCCGCGACATTCTGCATGCCGCATTGGCGACGGAGCCGCGCCGCGCGAACGATCTAGGGCGGGTTATCCGGGAGCGCTTTGCGGCTCTCGGAGGGGTCGAACTGCAGCTGCCGGTGCGCGAGCCAGTTCGCAATCCGATCGACTTCGCGGAATGATCGTCCTCGACACTAATGTGATCTCAGAAATGATGCGCCCGAAACCGGCCCCCGCTGTCGTGGCCTGGTTCGCCGGGCAACCGGCGGCTGCGTTATTCACAACCGCGCTCACGCAAGCGGAAATCCTGTACGGCTTGGCGCTCATGCCCGCTGGAAAGAGACGCGCCGCGCTGCAAGCAGCTGCGAAGGCGCTGTTCGAAGAGGACTTTGCGGGCCGGCTGCTGCCATTCGACAGCGATGCCGCGCCTCATTTCGCCGAGATCGCCGCGGAGCGCAGGAGACTGGGACAACCGATTTCACAAGTTGATGCGCAGATCGCCGCGATCACCTGCTCGCGCGCGGGTTCGATCGCAACACGGAACGCGCGCGACTTCGCGGGGTGCAGACTCGCAATTATCGACCCGTGGGCCTGATCGGGAGATGTCGTCGCGACTGGCGCAGTTCGCCCAACCGCTCTAGCAACGCATGTCCATGAGCGAACGCAGCGCGCGCCCCAAGGGCCAGCACCCCTTCCAACTCCTCTTCATCTCGCTGCTTACCATCGGCGCAGGCAATTCCATGTTGCTCGCAGTGGCGCCGCCGCTGGTGCGCGAATTGGGGCTGCCCGATTCCAGCATTGGCTGGATTTTCTCGTTGTCGGCGCTGATCTGGGTGTTTGCGAGCCCCTATTGGGGCAGGCTTTCCGACACGATGGGGCGCAAGCCTGTTATCGCAATCGGACTAGGCGCCTATGCCGTGTCGATGGGTTCGTTCGGCGCAGTCGTCATGCTTGGACTGGCAGGAGCGCTGCAGGGAGCGCTGCTCTTCACCGCCTTGATGCTGGCTCGCGCGATTTTTGGCGCCTTCGGGTCGGCGTCCTCGCCAGCAGCGCAAGCCTATGTCGCCGATCACACCACGCCATTCGAGCGCACCGAGCACTTCGCGACGCTCACCGCTGCCTTTGCGCTCGGCCAGGCCTTTGGCCCCGCGATCTGTGCTGCGCTCGCAGCCAAGTTCGGCTTGGTGTTTCCGATCATGCTGGTGGCTGCCTTTGCGGCCTGCGCATCCTACGCGATTTGGCGGCTGCTGCCAGAAGCGCCGCCTCAAGCGCAAAAGGATCTGCCGTTGACGCGCCACACCGATCCCGGCGGCTTTGCTCAATCGATGAAGCTGGCGCGCGACCCGCGGCTTTCGGCGTATCTCATTTACGGTTTTTCGTTGTCGCTCGTGGCTGGAATTACGGTACAGGTGTTCGGCCTCTTCACGATGGACAGGATGGGGGTGCAGGGAGAGCAAGGGGCTGAACTCACTGCCGCCGGCTTCATGGTCAGCGCGCTCGCGCTCTTGGCGACGCAGATGGCGATCCTGCCGCGCCTCCGCTTGACCTCACGCCAATTGATGCTTTGGGGCGCGGGACTGATTGGGCTTGGCGTCCTCATCCAAATCATCGCGCCGAGTTTGAGCGCACTATTGGTGGCGCAAGCTGTGCAGGGCATCGGTTTCGGCCTGGCGCGTCCGGGCTTTTCCGGCGGCGCTTCAGTTGCGGTGCGGCCTGAGGAGCAAGGCGCTTCCGCCGGCTTGGTGGTGGCCGCCAATGGCGCGGGATTTGTGTTTTCGCCGCTGCTCGGGGGCGTGGTCTACGAACAGATCGACCCGACCGCCCCGCTTTGGATCACGCTTGCTTTGCTGGTCGCGATGTTTGTATTCGCGTGGCGCAGCCGGCGTTTGCGCAGCGCGGTGATCGCGGAAGCGCCAAACGATCCAGCCACGCCTTAGCCCGCAGCGTCGCGCGCGGCCTCCAGCACTGTCGTCGTCGCACGTCCGCGCGGTTCCATGCCGCGAGCGCGCTCGAAGGCGCGAATGGCGCTGCGGGTGCGCGAACCGATGCGGCCGTCGGCGCGGCCTGCATTGTAGCCGAGGCGATTGAGCAAACGCTGCAATTCGCGCACGCCCGCGCGCGCAAGCGGACGCGGCGGCGCCGGCGGTTCAACAATGACGCCCGCCCGCACCCGCACCTGTCCGAGCAGCGCTTGTGTTGGGAAACCATCGGCGGGCATGTTTTGGGCCGACTGAAACGCGCGCACGGCGCGGCGTGTACCGGAACCGAACAAGCCGTCGGGCGTACCGGAATCGTATCCCAGACCGTTCAGCAATGTTTGCAGTTCGAGAATCTCTTCGCGGTTGAGCGCGCCGGCCGCGCGCGGCCAATCCGCCACCAGCCCTCCGCGTCGATCGAACGCGCGCGCCAGCAGAGCCACCACCAGCGCGTAGCGGTCTGAATTATTGTAGCGGCGGATCACTCCGAAATTGTGATGCAGCAATAGCGCCGGCCCTTGGGCGCCCGCCGGCAGGAACAATTGCGCCTGCAAACCTCGCACCTCGTCGCCCCAGCGTTGGCCGTCGATGCGCGCGACGCCGCGCTCGCTCCAGTCAGCAACGCTGCGCAAGGTTCCATCGGCCAACGCGTAATCGAAGCGCTCCGGCAGACGCACTTCGTCAAACACCGGCTCGCCGCGGCGCCAACCGCGATCGGCGAGGTAATTGCCGATCGAAGCCGCGACATCGCCGCGATTGTTCCAGATGTCGCGATGGCCGTCATTGTCCCAATCGACCGCCGTTGTGAGATACACGTCCGGCATGAATTGCGGCTGCCCCAGCGCGCCGGCCCAGGAGGAGCGCAATTGCGTTTCACTCGCCAGCCCGCGCTCGACCATCTCGGTCAGCGCCAGGAGATAGCCTTCGAATTGCGCGCGGCGGCGGCCTTCGAACGCGAGCGTCGCCAGCGCAGCGGCGGCGTCGTAATTCAGTTCCGCGCCGCCATAATTGCTCTCCAGCCCCCAGATGCCGAG
>CADEDG010000037.1 GCA_902826035.1 uncultured Alphaproteobacteria bacterium | reverse complement strand
TAACCACCTGACCGATGGAGAATTTTGCTTCGCGCATCGTCTCCTCCATGAACTCCTTCCAATCCTCCGTCCTCTCGTCGCCATAAGGTAGGTAAGGATTGCGCCTTCAACAAGCGATGTCCGCCTGTAGGGCGAGCGCTGCGAAAAACCTGTGTGAAAACCTGTGTCCTGGGGGGCGCTATTGGCGGTCCCGGGCCCGAAAGCCGCCGCTGAGGGTGTCGCCCCGGGTGGAATGGCCCTAAGAATAGTCCTGAAATGACAATTTGCATGGCGGCGCAGGCCGCCAGCGGAAGTGTTTGCACATGGCACATGATGGGGGTGCGCAGGGGCCGCGAGGCGGCCCGCGCTCCAACCCGCGATCGCGTGCGCCGCTGTTCGCGGCGCTCGATCTGGGCACCAATAATTGCCGCCTGCTGATGGCGGCGCCGGCGCATGACGGGTCGCTGCGCGTGGTCGACGGCTTCTCCCGCATCGTGCGCCTGGGCGAGGGGCTCGCCCACACCGGGCGGCTGAGCGAAGGCGCAATGGGTCGCGCTTATCAGGCGCTGGCGGCCTGCGCGCAGCGGATCGAGGCGCGCTCTCCGGTCGCAATCGGGTGCGTGGCGACGCAGGCCTGCCGAGCGGCGGCGAACGGGCAGGTGTTCTTGAACCGCATCGAGAAGGACCTCGGCCTCAAATTCGAAGTGATCAGCGCCGAGGAGGAGGCCCGGCTCTCGGTGCTGGGCTGTGCGAGCTTGCTCGAACGCGAAGCCGAGGTCGCCATGATCGTCGATATTGGCGGCGGCTCCACCGAGATGTCTTGGCTTGAGCCGGCGGCGGTCAAAGATGGCGAGCTCGATCCCCCGATCCTGTCGTGGGGCACAACGCCAATCGGCGTTGTGACGCTGGCGGAAGACGAGCCTGAGCCTGAAGCAGACAAAGGCGAGTGGTACGAGACCATGGTCCAATCTCTCGCCAAGCGATTTTCAGAAGTCGGCGATGTCGCGCATTTACGCGCGGCGTTCGCCGAGGGGCGCGGCCATATTATCGGCACCTCCGGCACCGTGACCAGCCTTGCTGGCGTGTTCCTCGATCTGCCGCGCTACAATCGCGCCAAGGTTGACGGCATCTGGTTCGATGTCGGCGATTGCCGCGCCACGATCGCGAAATTGCTGGCGCAGACGCGTGAGCAGCGCGCGCAGAATGCTTGCATCGGCAAGGATCGCGCCGATCTGGTGGTCATAGGCGGCGCCATTCTGGACGCGGTGCTGCGGGTGTGGCCGGCAACGCGCGTGCGCGTCGCCGATCGCGGCTTGCGCGAAGGCGTGCTGATGCGGCTGATGGCCGAACACGGCGCGCGGCTATGACCGGCGATCCCCCCGAACCCAAGCGCCGCTGGAAGAGCCGCGAAGTCGTGGGGCCCGGCGGAGAGCGCGAATTGGTCAAGCGCGTGAAGAACAAACACGCCAAGGAAAGCTCAAAAAAATGGCTGCAGCGCCAGATCAACGACCCTTACGTGGCGCGCGCCGCCGCCGAGGGTTGGCGCGCGCGCTCGGCGTACAAGCTGATCGAGTTGGATGAACAATTCGGCCTGATCAAACGCGGGGCCGATGTGGTCGATCTGGGCGCGGCGCCCGGAAGCTGGGCGCAGGTGGCGGTGAAGCGCGGCGCCGGTAAAGTCGTGGGCATCGATTTGCTGCCGATCGATCCGTTGCCGGGCGCGACGTTTCTGGAATTGGATTTTCTAGCAGCTGAAGCGCCGGAGGCATTGCTGCGCATCATTGGCGGGCCGCCCGATCTCGTGCTCTCCGACATGGCCGCCAACACCACCGGCCACGCCCGCACCGACCAGATCCGCACCGGCGCGCTCGCGGAAGCAGCAGCGGAATTCGCGCTCGAACATCTGGCGCCCGGCGGCGCTTTCGTGACGAAAGCGTTTCAAGGCGGGCTGGATGCAGCACTGCTCGCGCGGCTGAAACAGAATTTCGCTAGCGTGAAACACGCCAAGCCGAAAGCGAGCAGGGCGGAGAGTTCGGAGGTGTACCTCGTGGCGATGGGGCGGAAGCGGTAGCGATGGCGAGGAGCAGGAACCGTCCACGGCAAACGCGATCCCCGGCGCCATCCGGGCGTCGCTGGAAATGGCGGCGTGTTTTCGGTGGCCTTGCGGAGTTCTTCAGGAACATCGCGCTTGTGGCGGTCACGGCGCCTTTCGCGGAGCCCTTGTTGACCGGGGCGGCCATCGATGAAGGCCGCGCAATTGTAGGTGGTGTTTTCGGCTTTGCGTTTTTGGCCGTCGGACTTATCTTGGACCATGAAAGGAGAGATTAGATGGACAGCGCAACGCTCTACATGCTGATCACCTTCAGTACAGTTCTCGCTCTCGGCATCGTCGTGTTGGTGCTTGGCCTGCGCCAGAAGCCGGATGATAGCGCCGAACGCCCAGATGTGGCGGCGGAGTAACTCGCTGAAACGGCGGTTCGCTGCGGATCGGAAGCACGCCAGCTTTAGAGCGGCGCGTGCAGACTTCAATTAGCTCGCACAACCCAAACACAGGCGCCAAAGAACGGCGTCGCGAGTTTGGCAGGGCGGGCCGGTTCTCTCGCGCTTCGCACGTGTAGTCCCGATCTGGGAACAGCACGACGGATGCATCGCCTGCGATGCGGCCGCGATCTACTTCGAACGTCGAGACCGAAGCGACCCTCTCCCTTGATCGTGTAGACGTCTCTCCAGGTAAGCGGGAGATCGTTCACCGCTCTATAGCCGTAGCAAATCTGGGCCTCGGACCGGAAAAAGTCGCGGGGGACGACGTGCTCAACGCTCATTTCGCAGGCTCGATCCGCCTGCGCGGCGAGTTCTTCAAGGCGCTCGTTCGGCGCGGTGCAACTCGCCAACCGGACAGCCAGCGGAAGGACGAAAATGGCAGGTTGCTTCATGGCGGGAGAGTTGTAAGCGCCATTCCCGACTTGCCAAATCCCCCCGGAATCTCTACCAGCCGTCCATGGAAATCCGTGAAGCTCTGACTTTTGACGATGTGCTCTTGGAGCCGGGGCCGTCCGAGGTGTTGCCGGCCGACGCTGTCACCGCCACCCGGCTCACGCGCGGCATCGCGCTCAACATACCACTCATCTCCGCGGCCATGGACACCGTCACCGAGGCGCGCCTCGCCATCGCCATGGCGCAAGCGGGGGGCTTAGGCGTCATTCACCGCAACATGACCCCCGCCGAACAGGCCGATCAGGTCAAGATGGTCAAGAAGTTCGAGAGCGGTATGGTGATCGATCCGATCACCATCCATCCCGATCAGAGTGTGGGCGAGATCATCCTGATCAAAGAGGCGCGACGCATTTCCGGCTTCCCGGTGGTGGACCGGGAAACGAGAAAGCTCGTCGGCATCCTCACCAATCGCGACATGCGCTTCGCCGACATGACCGAGCGCGTCGCCGATCTGATGACCAAAACGAACCTCATCACGGTGCGCGATGGCGTCAACGAAGGCGAGGCGAAGAAACTCCTGCACAAGCATCGTATCGAACGGGTGATCGTGGTTGACGACGCGGGTCGCGTGACCGGTCTCATCACAGTGAAGGATTTCGAGAAGGCGCAGGCGTTTCCCAATCGTGCTAAGGACGAACGCGGGCGCTTGCTCGTGGGCGCCGCCTCCACCATCGGCGACCAAGGCTATGAGCGCTCGCTGGCCTTGATCGAGGCGGGCGTGGACGTGGTGGTGATCGATACCGCGCACGGCCATTCGCGCGGGGTTCTCGACGCCGTGAACCGGATCAAACGCGAATCGAACGCGACCCAGATTATCGCCGGCAACATCGCCACTGCCGATGGCGCCAAGGCGTTGATCGACGCAGGCGCGGACGCGGTGAAGGTCGGCATCGGCCCGGGTTCTATATGTACAACACGTATTGTCGCCGGCGTCGGCGTGCCGCAATTGACAGCGGTGATGGATGCGGCGAGCGCGGCGGCGAAGCAGAACGTGCCGGTGATCGCCGATGGCGGCATCAAGTTTTCGGGCGACCTGGCTAAGGCGCTTGCGGGCGGAGCGGAAGTGGCGATGATAGGCTCGCTGCTCGCCGGCAGCGAAGAAGCGCCAGGTGAAATTCAGCTTTATCAGGGGCGCTCGTACAAGACTTATCGCGGCATGGGTTCGCTCGGGGCGATGGCGCGCGGTTCGGCGGACCGCTACTTCCAGAAGGAAGTCACGGACCAGATGAAGCTGGTGCCCGAGGGCATCGAAGGCCGGGTGCCGTTCAAGGGGCCGGTGGCCAATATCATTCACCAGCTAATCGGTGGTTTGCGCGCAGCGATGGGCTATGTCGGCGCAAAAAATTTGACCGAGATGCGCGCTAAGGCGAAATTCGTGAAAATCTCCGCCGCCGGCTTGCGCGAAAGCCACGTGCACGATGTGGCGATCACGCGCGAAGCGCCGAACTATCCGTTGGGGAGTTAGCGCCATTGGTGGGGCGGAGATCGGTCAAATTTTCAGCGGATTAAAATCCGTGTCGCGATCGTAATAATCCTCTCGTTCCGCGCGCTTCAGCGCGGACACGATGCGGTAGGTGATCGGCAGAAACGCGATTTCCACCGCCGTCTTGGCGATGAATTGCGACACCGTGAGTTGCCACACTAAAGTGTCTGGCATGATGCCGGCGCCGAGGAATGCGAGCGGATAGAAGATGGCGCTGTCGACGGCCTCGCCAGCCATGGTTGAGCCGACAAAACGCGCCCACATGTGGCGCCCTTGCGTCCACACTTTCATCTTCGCCAGCACGAACGAATTGACGAACTCGCCGCAGAAATAGGCGGTGATCGAGGCAAGCGCGATGCGCCAGGTGTTGCCGAAGGCGATTTCGTAAACGCTTTGGTTTGGCCAATCGGGCGCCGGCGGCAGGGCCACGACCACAGCCGACATGAGCGCTGCAAAGATAAGCGCGCCGAACCCGGCCCAGATCACTCTGCGCGCGCGGGCGTATCCGTACACTTCCGTGAGCACGTCGCCGAACACGTATGAAATTGGAAAAAACAAAACCCCCGCGCCGAAGGTCACTGCGCCGAGGAAGGGTAGGTCCACTTGCGCGGCTTTCGCCGGGCCGATCAGATTCGAGCACACCAGCACAGTCACGAACGCCGCCATCACTAGCTCGAAGTATTTGTAGCTGCGTTCCGGCGTCGCTGGTTCCGACATCTGCTTCCCACTCCAAAGGCCGAGAATTGCGTAAGCCATGGACATGATGGCGCCCGCGTGGTCAACCCGTGCCTCAACCGCAAACGGAACGATACCCATGCGCCCCGGCGCCCGCCAGCAAGCCGCCATCGAGATTTTATCCACGCTGGAGAACCAGCGCCGCCCGGCCGCGGATGCGGTCAAGGACTGGATGCTCGCGCACCGTTTCGCGGGATCGAAGGATCGCGCCGAGATCGGCGATCTGGTGTTCGCCGCGTTGCGCTGGAAGCAATCGAGCACGTGGCGCATGGGGGCGGACACCCCGCGCGCGTGGGTGTGGGGTGCGCTGCGCTGGGGCTTCGGCCGCAGCGCCGACTGGATCGAGCAATCGACGTACGACGATCCCCACGCGCCTCCGCCGCCGACCGAAGCTGAGCGCGCAGCACTTGCCGGCGATGCCATCGAAGCGGCGCCGGCCTGGGTGCGCGGAGATTACCCTGAATGGCTGGCGGGAAGCTTCGAACGCGCATTCGCCGATGTCGCCGCCGAGGAGGGCGCGGCGCTTGCAGCGCCGGCGCCGCTGGATCTCCGCGCTAATGCGTTGAAAACTACGCGCGAGAAACTGATCGCGGCATTGAGCGACAGCCCGAAGCTGAGCGAAGCGCCATCGCCCACGCCCTACGCCGCCGACGGCGTGCGCATCCCGTGGACGCAGGGACGCACATTTCCGTGGGCTGTCGAGCAGAGTTTTCTCAAAGGCTGGTTCGAGGTGCAGGACGAAGGCAGTCAAATCGCGGCCCTCCTGTGCGATGTGAAACCCGGCATGCAGGTGGCGGATGTTTGCGCAGGTGGCGGCGGCAAGAGTTTGGCGTTGGCTGTGTCGATGCAGAACAAGGGTCAGATTTTCGCGCACGACGTCGATGGCGCACGGCTCGCGCCGCTGCGCGCGCGGCTCGAGCGCGCAGGCGCGCGCAACGTGCAGATTCGGCCGCCGCTGCGCGGGAAAGATGCGCTGGCGGATCTGCACGGGCGCATGGATGTGGTGCTGGTTGATGCGCCATGCACGGGCTCTGGCACCTGGCGACGGTCGCCGGATTCGAAATGGCGGCTGCGCCCCAATGCGCTCGCCAAGCGTTTGGAGGAACAGCGCGCCGCGCTTGCGCTGGCGGCGCCTTTGGTCAAACCGGGCGGGCGGCTTGTGTACGTGACTTGCTCGGTGTTGCCGGAGGAGAACGAGGATCAGGTCGCGGCGTTTGTCGCTGCCAATGCCGCGTTCCAACCGACGCCGTTGCAAAAGATAGCACCCGCCTATGAACGCGGCCATGCGCTGCAGATGACGCCGCGCCTCACCGGCTGCGATGGCTTCTTCGTAGCGGCGATGGCGCGCGCGCAAAGCTGAGGCGGCGGCGCTACTCCCGCAAGAGTTCCAGCACCGCTGCGCCGTGGCGCTTGAGCTTGGCTTCGCCGATGCCCGGCACGCGCGCGAGTGCTGCGAGGTCGGCGGGCATGGCTTCGACGATGGTCGTGAGCGTGGTGTCGTGGAAGATGACGTAAGGCGCTACGCCTTGGGCTGCGGCCGCCTCGCGCCGCCAGGCACGCAATCGTTCGAACAATTTCGCGTCTTCTCCGGCAAACCCTGCTTGCGCGCCGCGTTTGGCGTCGCGGGCCGCGCGGCGTTCTTTCTTGGAGCGGCGTGTACTCTTCGCTTCCTCGCGCACGCGGATTTCGCGCTCTCTGCGAAAGATAGCGCGCGCCGCCGTATCGTCGGCGACGCTCAGGACCGGACGCTCGTCATCGCCTTCTGACAGCACGCCCTCGAACAAGAGGTGCTCAATCACGCGCCGCCATAATCCTTCGCTCTGATCCTTGCCGATGCCGTAAGTGCTGCGCGTTGAGTATTGTTCGTCGAGACTATCGCGCGGCGCTTTGCCGATGAGATGATCGACCACGCGCCCGCGCCCGAAACGCTGGTCCATGCGCATCACCGCCGCGATCGCCTTGCCGGCGAATTCCGTGGCGTCGATGGAGAAAGGTGGCTCGGCGCAGACATCGCAAACGCCGCACGCTTGCGCGTTCTCCTCGCCGAAATACCGCCGCACGCCCGCGCGGCGGCAGGAGAGGCCGTCGAGGAAGTTGAACAATTGCCGCGCCTTTTTGGCCTGCACGGCTTTGACCTGTTCGGTGGCGTTGGACTGGTTCGCCCACATCAGTGCGCGCCGCAGATCGCCGGCGCCATAGAGCGCGACGCCTTCGGCGGTCTCGCCATCGCGGCCGGCGCGGCCGACTTCCTGCCAATAGGCTTCGATCGACTTCGGCGGGTCGGCGTGGATGACGAAGCGCACGTCGGGCTTGTCCACTCCCATGCCGAAGGCGATGGTGGCGACCATCACTACGTCGTCCTGGACCTGGAAACGCTTCTGCCGTTCGGCGCGCACGTTGGCATCGAGCCCGGCATGGTAGGCGAGCGCGTCGATATTGGCGGCGCGGAGATTGTTAGCGATGACTTCAACGCCGTCGCGCGTGGAGGAATAAACGATGCCGGAAACGCCCGGGCGCGCCCGCACCAGATCGAGCACGCGTTCGCCTGGGCGGGTGTTCTTGCGCTCGGCGGCGAGCACGAGATTTGGGCGGTCGAACGAATCGATGAACGCGCGTGCGTGTTCGAGGCGGAGTTGGGTGCGGATGTCGGCCTGGGTTTTCAAATCTGCCGTGGCGGTGACGGCGATGCGAGGAATGTCGGGAAACAGCTCCGCCAGTCTGCCGAGCGCGCGATAATCGGGGCGGAAGTCATGGCCCCATTGGCTGACGCAATGGGCTTCGTCGATGGCGATCAGCGAAAGCGGGCATTCGCGCAGCGCGTCGAGAAAATTCGCCGCGAACAAACCTTCTGGCGAGAGGTACAACAAATCAAGTTCGCCCGCGCGCGCCGCATCCAGCGCAGCGCGGCGCTCGTCGGTTGCAATCGTGGAATCCAGCCGCGCCGCCTTCACCCCAGCCGCCCGCAACGCCGCCACCTGGTCTGCCATCAGCGCGATCAAAGGCGACACCACCAGCCCCACGCCCGGTCGCAGCATCGCCGGAATCTGGTAGCAATAGGATTTGCCGCCCCCCGTCGGCAGCACCGCCATCACGTCGCGCCCGGCGAGGATTTCGGCGATTACCTCAGCCTGCAGCCCGCGGAACTCGGCATGGCCGAACACGCGCTGCAGCAGATCGCGGGCGGGGGCGAGGGCGGGCACCGCCCAACCCTACATGAGTCGGGTTGGGCCGACGCGCGCTAGCCTTTGAAATAAGCGACGAATTTGTTGCCTTCGGGGTCGCGCACGTAGGCGCCGTAGAAAGGTGGATCGTACTCGCCGCGCACTCCGGGCGCGCCCTCGTCTTTGCCGCCATTTTCCAGCGCGGCGGCGTGAAAGGCTTCCACTGCTGCGCGCGAGGGGGCCTTGAACGCGAGCATTGAACCGTTGCCGAGGGTGGCTGGCTCGCCGTTCGTGGGGGTGGCGATGTAGATTTCCAGGCCTTCTTTCTTGCCGCCGGGGCCATAACCCGCCCAGCCGCCTTCGCAGAACGTGCGCGCGTAGCCGAGCGGCGCGAGCGCTGCGTCATAGAAGGCGCAGCTGCGCTCAATGTTGTTTGAGCCAACGGTGACGTAGCCGATCATGTTTCACTCTCCAGCGCGGAATAGGTAGCGGTCGAATAGGTAGCGGTGGGCGGGGGGCGGTCAAGCGGATGCCGCCAGGCCGCGCACCTCCAGTAACCTTTCTTTCACCACAAATCACCGACCCTCCGTGTCCGTAGGCGAATTTGCGGACCCGGTCCGTAAATCAGCGAGGCGGGAGGCGCTTGGCATGCGAAAGTACAAGCCGTTGCAATCTCATCTCGAGCGGCGCGGTGGGCGCCCGGAGATGCTGACCTTCGAAGACATAGAGGCCATTATCGGCAAGCAATTGCCCAAGAGCGCGGTTGTGCATCGCGCCTTTTGGGCCAATGACAACGAAGGCCACCATTCGCATGCTCGTTCGTGGATGGGGGCGGGATACCGCGTCGCCTATGTCGACCGCGACCAAAAGGTCGTGCGTTTCGAGCGTACGCGCTGAAGCACAGCACCTCGTTTCGCCTCGCAATTGCCGAAATGCGGGCATCTTTCCGGGGAGGCGGAAGGAGAAGTCGCGGTAAAACGGTCAGCATTTGCAATTTTAGCTGCGCTTTGGTTGGGCGGCTGCGCCTCAATGCTTGGCGACGCCTACGATGACCAAGCGCGAATTGAGTGCGAACGGGAAAGCCGGCCTAGTGAATTGGGCGCGTGCTTGGACCGCGTCGATCAAATTCGACGTGAGCGCAATTAGATCCTAGGATCGCCTGACTAGAAGGAGGCGTCCATGCGCATGACATTTGCCGGCTTGGCCCTGTTTTGCGTCGCCTGCGTCGATGTGGGCAGCGAAGGCGACGGTGGCGACCGCGCGGCAAGCGGCCCCGCTGGCTATGCGCTTGAAGTGCGCGCCAGCGAAGCCGAGCAGTTTTTCCTGGTAACCTCGCCCGACGGTCAGGTCGTGGCGGCCCGAGCGTCCGAGGGCGCATCGGCGCTGATGGCGACGCCTGAGGTACAGGCGTTGCTTGCGGCGGCGACGCTCCCAGCTTCTGACGAGCATCGCGAGGTGGTTTCGCTTCGCTTGCCGGGAATCAATCTCTCGGTCAGCGGGGATTCTGGAAGCGACGGGGAGCATGGCGGCGGGCGTGTCTCGATCAATGCTGGCGGGCACAGCGTAGAGGTGAACGCCAGCGAAGGCGGCCCCGGCGAGGGCGATGACAACGCCCATGTGCTGATCCGCGGCGTGCGGGAGTCGGAAGCGCGCGAGTTCATAGCCAAGGCCGATGCGCTTTCCCCCGCAGTGCAGGCGCAGATGCTTGCCGGACTGGGGCTGGAATAGCGCCCGTTTTTGGGCTTCCCTCGGCGAGAGTTTAGGGGGATTCGTTTCGCGATGCGCCAGTTTCTGCGTGCAGCCGCTGCTGCGTTGATCGCTCTTTGCGCCGCGCCTTCGGCGGCGGAGGAGGGGATGTGGACGTTCGACCGCTTCCCTGCGGCGCGTATGGCGCGCGAATTTGGCTGGGCGCCGGACCAAGCCTGGCTCGACGCGGCCATGGCCGGCGTGGCTCGACTGCCGGGCTGCTCGGCGTCGAATGTGAGTGGCGAGGGGCTCATCCTCACCAATCATCATTGCGTCATATCCTGCATCAGCGCTCTATCGAGTGCGGAGGCCAATCACATCGACACTGGCTTCATGGCGCGCTCGCGCAACGAGGAACGCCGTTGCCCCAATTTGAGCGTCTCGCTGTTGCTTGCAGTCGAAGATATGACTGCGCGCATCGATAGCGCCACGACAGGCATTGCGCCGGACGGATTTGCACGCGTGCGCGACAGCGAGATCGCGCGCATCCAGGGCGAGTGCACAACGAGTGCGGTTTGGTGCGAGGTGGTGACGCTGTACCAAGGCGGACGCTATGAATTGTACACCTATCGCCGCTTCGACGACGTGCGCCTGGCATTCGCGCCCGAGCGGGCGATGGCGGCGTTCGGCGGCGTCGCCGACAATTTCAGTTTTCCACGGTATTGCATCGATTTTGCGTTTCTCCGCCTTTATCAGGACGGTCTGCCCGCGCGTACGCCGCGTCACCTTTCGCTACGCTTTTCGCCAGCGGAGGAGGGGGAGATCGTGCTTTCGGCGGGCAATCCCGGCGCCACGTCGCGGCTGCGCACGCTTGCGGAGCTTGCATTCGAACGTGACGTGAGTTTGCCATGGCGGCTCTCTCTGTTGGAAGATTTGCGCGCGCGCTACCAGGCCTATGCGGGCGCGGGCTCTGATCAAGCGCGGCTTGCGGCGGGCGTTTTGCAAAGTGTCGAGAACTCGATCCAGGTGCTTGCCGGGCGTCGCCAAGCGCTTAGCAATGCGAGGAATCTGGAACGCGTCGCCGCGCAGGAAGCCGATTTGCGGGCGCGGGTTGGTCGCAATCGCGCCTCGGCGCGTGAGGCCGGCGATTCCTGGGGCGTTATTGCGCGCTCTCAGCGCGCCTATTCTGGTTTCTATGTGCAACACCAATTGCTGGAAGCGGGCGCCGGTCAGCGCTCTGACCTATTTTTATGGGCGCGAGACCTCGTGCGTGGCGCCGCCGAGCGCGCCAAACCCGATTCCGAGCGCGTGGCGCGCTATAGCGAGGCGCGCATCGGGAATGTCGTCAACAATCTACGCGCGGCGAGGTCGGTCGAGCCTTCGTTCGAGCAACTCAACCTCGAGATATGGTTGTCGAAATTGAACGAGCGCCTAGGCAACGCCGCGCTCGCGCAGCGCGTACTCGGCGGCGAGAGCCCTGCGGCGTTGGCGGCTCGGCTCGCGGAATCGAATTTGGCCGACCCTTCTTACCGCATGGAACTTTGGGCTGGCGGCGCGGAGACGGTCGCTGCGAGCGAGGATCCGATGATCGCTTTCGTGCGCGCCTGGGATGGGGACGCTCGCGCGGTGCGCGCGCGCTACCAGGCGGAGGTGGAGCGCCCCGTCGCAATGGCGCAAGAGCTGATCGCGCGCGCGCGTTTCCGCGCTTTCGGCGAAGAGCATTATCCCGAAGCCAGCTTCAGCCCGCGCCTGTCCTACGGCCGCATCCTGGGCTGGACGGAAGCTGGCGGGGCGACGGTCGCGCCATTCACCCGCGTTGGCGGGCTTTATGAGCGCGCGAGCGGCGCCGCGTCCTATCAATTATCGCCGCGCTGGGGCGAGGCACAGGCGCGGCTCGATCCGCACACCATATTCAATCTGACTTCGTCGAACGATATAACCGGGGGCAATTCGGGCTCGCCGTTGCTCGACCGCGCCGGCCGCGTAATTGGCGTCATGTTCGACGGCAATATGCATTCCAATGGCGGCGAGTATTTTTACGATGGAGAACTGAACCGCGCGGTCACCGCCAGCGCGGCAATCATTCGCGTTTCCCTGCGCGACGTATACGACATGCAAATGCTCGCGGATGAGCTTGAAAACGAACCCTTAGATTGAAGGTCGCCAATGTTCCGGTTTTTGTTTCTGCTGCTGATCATGGCCGGCGTCGCCGGCTATTTCACCAAGCCAACAGAGGCCCAGCACCGCCAGGCGGCGCAAGCCATCTTCGCCCAAGCGCCAGGCGCCGCGGAGGCGTTGAACCAAAGCGACGCGCAGGAGCGCGCCATCGCCGAAGGCGATCTCGATGCGCTCATAGAATCCAGCATTGCGCGCTTCGACGGCGAGGTAGGCGCCAATTACACCGACGCCTTCGAGGATTATTACGTCGCCTCGCGCTACACGATCAGCCTCGAAGGCCGGGCCATCGCCGATTGCTGGGGCGCGTTCGCGCAAGTGCGCTGCACGCCGGCGTTGGCGGATATGGCAGGGGCGGTCGGAGGATTGTAGCGCAGTGATGCGCTGTTTGGGTTGGTTGCCTAAGGCTCCCGATGATCCTTTTCGCGCTGCGCGCTGGCGTTCGTTTTGGAACCCGCTATAAGGCGCTCATGATGCTTCGGTTGACGAGCACTACCTGCTAGAGCCGGCGGCGCGGGATCGGGCGCGCCGCGGCGGCTGGCGTTTGGCCCGATCCTTGTCCTTCAACCCAATCCCAAGATCTACATGTCGCCGAGCATTCCAGCGAGGGGCGTACTTGCCCTCATTCAGCTCTATAAATGGACGCTCTCGCCGCTCATCGGGCGCGAGTGCCGCTATCTGCCGACCTGCTCTTCCTACGCCGCCGATGCCGTACGCGCGCATGGCGCATGGGCTGGGAGCTGGATGGCGGGCGCGCGCCTGTGCCGTTGCCACCCCTGGGGCGGAAGCGGCTGGGACCCGGCGCCTGATGTTAAGCCACGGGCGCCGTGGTTTGCGCCTTGGAAGCTGGGCGATTGGAAGGGTGGGTACAGAGCGCCGTCGTGCTCCCACGCCCCCGCGCCGGACACAATCTTAAGTCAATCGAGAAACACAAAATGAGCATTCTCCTCACTTTCCCCGATGGCGCCGTGCGCGAGTACGCCGACAACATCACCCCGCTTGCGGTCGCCGAAAACATTTCCAAATCGCTCGCGAAAAAAGTCGTCGCCGCGAAAATCGACGGCGCATGGTGGGATTTGACGCGGCCACTCGAAGGTGGCGGCAAGCTCGAACTTGTCATGCGCGACAGCGCCGATGGCCTGGAAGTGCTGCGCCACGATGCAGCGCACGTGCTGGCGCAGGCGGTGCAGGAGCTTTTCCCGGGCACGCAGGTGACGTTCGGCCCCACGGTCGAGGACGGCTTCTACTACGATTTCGCGCGCGAGGAATCTTTCTCAACGGACGATTTCGAGAAGATCGAAAAGCGCATGCGTGAGATCGTGGACGCCGATCTGCCGATCGTCCGCAAAGTCTGGGAAAAACAAGTCGCGATCGCACACTTCAAATCGATCGGAGAAATCTACAAGGCCGAGACGATTGACGAGGTCATCAAGCCGGGCGATCCGATCACGATCTACAGCCATGGCGACAAATGGGGCGACCTTTGCCGCGGGCCACATCTGCCATCGACAGGGCGACTCGGCAAAGCGTTCAAGCTGACGAAACTCGCCGGCGCCTATTGGCGCGGCGATCAGAACAACGCGCAGCTGCAACGCATTTACGGCACCGCCTGGGCCGACGAGCAGCAGCTCGCCGATTATCTCAAGCGCATCGAGGAAGCGGAGAAGCGCGACCATCGCAAACTCGGCCGCCAACTCGATCTTTTCCATATGCAGGAAGAGGGCCGCGGCATGGTGTTCTGGCACCAGAAAGGCCTGACGCTCTGGCGTACAATCGAAGCTTATATGCGTCGCCGCACCGAAGCGGCGGGGTATGTCGAGGTGCGCACCCCCCAAGTGCTCGACCGGGTGTTCTGGGAACGCTCCGGCCATTGGGACAAGTACCGGCCCAACATGTTCATCTGCGAAACGGCGGAACAAGAGACGCTGTCGCTGAAGCCGATGAATTGTCCTGGGCACGTGCAGATATTCAAGTTCGGGCAACGCTCCTATCGCGACCTGCCGCTGCGCATGGCCGAGTTCGGCGCTTGCCACCGCTACGAACCTTCGGGCTCGTTGCACGGGTTGATGCGCGTGCGCGCATTCACGCAAGACGACGGCCACATCTTCTGCCGCGAAGATCAGATAGAAGCGGAGACGACGAGTTTCATCAAGCTCGCGCAATCGATCCACGCCGATTTTGGCATGGTCTCCGATAAGATCGCGCTGGCGACGCGCCCCGCGATCCGCGCCGGCAGCGACGAATTCTGGGATCGCGCCGAAGCGCAAATGCTAGCCGCTGCACGCGCGGCGGGCGTCGAGCCGGTGATCGCCGAGGGCGATGGCGCCTTCTATGCGCCAAAGCTCGATTTTTCGGTGAAGGACGCGATCGGGCGCGAATGGACCATCGGCACCATCCAGCTCGATTACGTGCTGCCGGATCGGTTGGACGCTGAATATGTCGGCGAGGATGGCGGCAAACATCGCCCAGTTATGCTGCACCGCGCCATCCTCGGTTCGCTCGAGCGCTTTATCGGCATCTTGACCGAGAATTGCGCCGGCGCGTTTCCGATGTGGCTGGCGCCGGTGCAGGTCGTGATCGCCACCATCACCCAGGATGCGGACGCCTATGCGCAAGAGGTCGCCACTCAAATGCGCGCTGCTGGACTGCGCGTGGACCTTGACCTGCGCAATGAGAAGGTCGGCTACAAGGTGCGCGAAAACTCCCTGGCGAAAATCCCGGTGATAGCAGTTGTCGGACGCAAAGAAGCAGAGCAAAGCACGGTGGCGCTGCGCCGCTTGGGCGGGGAAGCGCAGGATATCATCGGTCTGGCCGAAGCAATTGCGGCTCTCACAAGTGAAGCGACGCCTCCGGACTTGAAGCGCGCATGAATTCGCCGTGAGGTGTGGTGGTTCTTGTTTTCTGTGTGAAGAAATCTTTAGACAAGTAGGCGAAATTACCTGGGTCGGGCGTGCCTAATCGCGCACTGCAAGGTCTGGACGCGCCCGCCCCTTCGCTACAGGATGACCGGACTTGGCCACGGAGCCCGGCTTGGACAAATTCCCCTCACGCGAGCGTCAATCAGAGCTTGCCTTGGCGGCGAGGGTTTCAGCGATCGTCCTAGTGGGCGGCGACGCCGCGACTACACAGGGACAATCGCCGCTCGATCTGTGCTTGCGGAGTCTGCTCAGCGAGCCGTGGATCGATGAGTTGATCGTTGTCGATTGCGGATCGTCGCACCATGTCGGCGCCTCGTTGCGCAGCCTTAGCGCCGATCGAAGAGATGTACGAGTGATGGAGGCGGGTCGGAGCGAGAGTCCAGCGGCAGCCATAAATCGCGGCGCTGCGCAGGCGGCCGGTCGCTGGCTGCTTTTCGTCGATCCGCACGTTGTGCTCAAACGAGGCGCCGTAGAGCGCCTTACCGCAGCTGCGGGAAGCGTGCGGGGGCCTTGGATAGTGGGGGGGCGCCTGACCGACCTGAGCGGGCGTGATCGCAGCGAGACGTTCGACCGTCCGCTTTCGATCTGGTCTGCGTTTTTCCTAACGCTCGGTCCCCGCCGATCGCGGCGGCATGAGGCGGTGTCGGCGGTCTCGCACTCCATGATGCTGGTTTCGCGGCAGGATTTCGAAGAGCTTGGCGGCTTCGATCCCAAATTCGCGGGCGATTTCGCGGACGTTGATCTCTGCGCGCGCCTGGCGTCGCGCGGCGGGAAAATTCTGTTCGAACCGGAGGCGAAAGCCGTTCGTGTGAAGTGCCGCCCGGCGCGCGGCGCCAAACAGGCTCATGATCTTGCACGCTTTGCCCTCAAAAACGCCCATACGCCCTTGCAAAAAATTGTCGTGTTTTTGGCTGCGCCTGCGCTAGCGGCGCTGCTTGTGCTCAAGGATTGGATCATCGGCAGCCCTCGCGGGTGAGAGCGGCGCTATGTTTGCTGAAATTTCCGCAATCCTGCCTATTTCGCAGCAAAGTGCGCTATAACCGTGCCTCCACGAACCATGATGGAGGCGCTCTATGAAGGCAGCTCCCGCGAGGTTTCTTCAGGCGGCGTTTTGGCCGCTGACGATCTGGTCAAGCTTGACCCATCTCGAGGAACACCCCGCCGACGATTATGTCGAGCGCACAAGCCCCATTGTGGCTACTGCGGTGGCGTTTTGGTTGTGTGCGGTGGCGCTGGCCGTGGCGATCTGGCTAGGGTTCGGCAAGGTTCAAACATTTGGCGACGGCGAGAGCGGTGTCGTCACACGAGTGGTGCCGACCTGGACGGGTGCGGCCTCGGAGGCGCTGTGGGTCGTCACGCCTCTCTTGTACGCTATCGGTTTTTGGTTGTTCACGTCCCGCGACGAGGCGTACCCGCGCTGAACGCGCGCCTGGCTCGCGATCGCGGCAGCGCTCGACGAGCGCGTTGCCGTTCGTGACGGTCTTGCGATTAAGCGCGAAATTGGCGTTGACCCGCCGTACTCTCCAGTGCTTGTTATCCACAGGTTCTGGACGGGGGACGGCATGTCGGAAAAAGTGAGCTGGGTAACTGTGGTCGGCGGCCTTGGCGGTCTGCTGAGCGGCGGGGCCGCGGTCGCGGCGCTGTTCATGGCCAAGCCTGATCTCATCACCGTCATCGTGCCGGTCGAGACGTTGCGCGAGGTCGTGGTCGCCGCTGAAGCACGGCAGCCGCCGCCGGAAGTCCAACAGTCTGAGGGCGAGAACGCGGGCAGTTCGCAGATTCGTGCCGAACAGAACTTACCGCCGCCGTCGGCCACGACCAGCCAGTCGTTGGGCGGAGGTTTGTCGGCGACACTGGCGAGCATCGGCGAGAACCCGAATTCGTTCGTCGCAAACCTGCGGATCACCAACGACACCGATGCTCAAGTGATGATCGCAGGTCGCTGGGTGAGCATGGTTCAGGGCGATTTCAGCCTGAGCGATGCTGTAGGCGGTTCGTGCCACTGGCGTCCCGACCATACGGGGGGCACGCTGCGCACGTCGAACCTACCGTTGCCGCAAAACTATCAAGGCAATTTCCAGCCGGTCGGGTCAAGGCAATCGGCCGTCGTGACCGTGATTTTCCCGAAGGCATATTGTACGGCGCCGCCGGCCACGGGACAGCCGCTGACGCTGAGCGGAACATTCGTGGTGGTGGAAAACGAAACGCCGCGCTTGGCGTCGGCTTCGTTCGAAAACGTGCCGCCTGGGCGCGTGAATTAGGCTAGGTCTTGCGCACGGGGTGCGGTGAGCCGAAATATGTGCTAGGGGTCTCGCCTTATGGACGGAAATGCCGCCCCCACGCTTGCCCGCCGCCGCTTCACCAGCGACGACCTCACGCGTATGGTCGAGACCGGCCTCCTTGGTCCCGATGAGCGGGTTGAACTAATCCATGGGGAGATCATCGACATGGGCAAGGAGGGGGCGCCGCATTGGAGTGCGCGCCAGAAGCTCATTGGCTGGTTCCTGCGCCGGCTGCCGGTTGAGATCGACCTGGCGCCCGATGGCCCGCTGCGTCTGGCTGACGATGAAGAGCCGGAACCCGATTTCTACCTGTTTCCCGCGACGATAAACGTGAACGACGTGCGCGGCGGCGACGTTATCCTCGCGGTCGAAATCGCCGACTCCAGCTTCACCAAGGATCGCCAAATCAAGGCGCCGCTCTACGCCGAGCATCGCGTGCGCGAATATTGGATCGTCGCGCTTGAGCAGCGGAAGACTTTGGTTTTTCGCTTCGTCAACGGCGCCTATGGCGAGCCTGCTGAGATCGCGTTCGACGCGCCGTTGAGTGCGCCGGGCATCGCCGAGCCGCTGGTGATCAGCAACGCAATCTGATGGGCCTCTGGTTCCTCGTCGGAATTTTTGGAGGCCCCTGTGCATTGGCGGCGTCTGCCGGCCTCGTCGCCTTGCTCGTGGGCAGACCAGTGCGTGCTTTGGTTTTGGCGGCGCTGGGGCCTGTGATTGTGGTCGGATTCATTCCGATGCTTGTATTGGGAACCTCGGTATTCAGCGCGCACGCCTCATTGGTTGTCGCCTTTGTTTCGCTGTCGTTGGTTTGGCCGGTGGCGATCCTGTACTTTGTGGTCGCAAGTGCAATTGTGATCGCCGATGTCGATTCATCGACGCCTGAGCCATCCGTCCCGCTTGCGCCATGGCTTGAGGAGATGAGCCGGCAGGGTTCGCGGAGCGCGCCTACAAGTCACTCTGAGTAGCCCTGTCAACCTAACCGCGTCACGTGCCCCATCTTGCGGCCCGTGCGCGTGTCGCGTTTGCCGTAGAGATGGAGGCACGCGCTGGTGTCGGCGGCGAGCGTTGCCCATTGTGTCGCGTCGTTGCCGATCAGATTGATCATCTCGACGGCGCAACGCCGCTCCGTGCTTCCAAGCGGCCAGCCCGCGACGGCGCGGATGTGTTGCTCGAATTGCGAGGTCACGGCGCCTTCAGTGGTCCAGTGGCCGGAATTGTGAACGCGCGGGGCGATTTCATTGGCGACCAGCGCGCCGCCGGGCAGTACGAAGAATTCGATGGTAAGCACACCGACATAGCCGAGCGCGCTCAGCACCGCTGTCGCGGCTTCGCGGGCGCTGTGCTCGGTTTGCACTTCGACGCGCGCTGGCAGGATCGTGCGAGAGAGGATGCCGCCCGCATGCTCGTTCTCGCACGCATCGTAGAAGGCAGTTGCGCCATCGGCGCCGCGCGCGGCGATGATGGAAATTTCGCGCTCGAACGCGCACCATGCTTCCAATATTCCCGGTGCGCCGAGTTTTTCGTAGGCGTCGCGCGCGTCTTGGAGCGTATCGATGCGGATTTGCCCGCGCCCATCGTAGCCAAGGCGGCGGGTCTTGAGCAGCGCGGGTGCTCCGATACTCGCCAGCGCCGCGTCAAGCTCGGCTTGCGAGTTCACCGCGGCGAAGCGCGGCGTGGCGATGCCCAGGGAATTGAGAAATAATTTCTCATCGACACGATCCTGCGCGATCGCCAGCGCGCGCGGGCTGGGCGCGACGCGTGCGCCTGCCGCTATCAGGGCTTCCGCTGTTTGCGCGGGAACGTTTTCGAACTCGGTGGTAACCACATCGACGCGGCGGGCGAAGTCGGCGAGTGCTGCGGCGTCGAGATAATTGGCGACAAAGGTGCGTGCGGACACGCGCGCCGCTGGACTGTCGGGCTCGTCGGTGAAAATGCAGACGTCGAAGCCGAGCTGCGCGGCGGCAATCGAGAGCATGCGGCCCAATTGACCACCGCCCAATATGCCGATCGTTCCCCCGGGCGCGATCATCGCGGCGTTTCGCCAACCGCCTGCGTTTGCGCGGCGCGATAAGCGTCGAGGCGCTCTGCCAGCGCAGCGTCGCTAAGTGCGAGGATCGCCGCTGCTAGTAAGCCGGCATTGGCGGCGCCAGCCTCTCCGATTGCCAGAGTTCCGACCGGCACGCCCTTAGGCATCTGCACGATCGAGAGCAGGCTGTCGACGCCCTTCAATTCCTTGCTCTTGACCGGCACGCCCAGCACCGGCAGCGCCGTCAGCGCCGCAGTCATCCCCGGCAGGTGCGCTGCGCCCCCCGCGCCGGCGATGATCACTTTGAGGCCGCGCGCTTTGGCGCTGGTCGCGTATTGGAAGAGGCGCTCCGGGGTTCGGTGCGCGGAGACCACTTTGGCTTCGTAGGCCACGCCGAGCGCGTCGAGCGTCTCTGCCGCCGCCGACATCGTGTCCCAATCCGATTGCGAGCCCATGATGAGACCCACGAGCACCGGGCCGTCTGGGGCAGGGGCGTCCGCCATTTCCGGGTGCTCCTAAAAAACGGCCCAGTAACGGAAGCCGAGCCGGGCGTCCAGTGCGGTCTTTCTTGCCGTGCATAAACAGCCTAGGATGGCGGCGACCGGTTCAAAGGTGGGGGACCGACGATGTCAGGGGACGCCCTTCGAGTATTCATTTCCTACGCGCGGCGAGACGCCAGCGCGTTCGCCGAGGAATTGCTGTGCGGTCTGGAGGTGGCGGGTTTTGAAGCCTTCCTCGACCGCCACGATATCGAGGCCGGCGTGGATTGGGAGGCGCGCCTTGGCGGCCTCATCGAAACCGCCGACACGGTGGTGTTCGTCATTTCGCCGGCGGCGGTGGCCTCGGAGCGCTGCGGTTGGGAAGTGCGCAGGGCCGAACAACTCTCCAAGCGCGTCATTCCAGTTGTGTTGGTCGATGTTCCCGAGGAGCAGACCCCGCACGGCTTGAAGCGGCTCAATTATATCTTCTTCACCGAGGGCAATTCGTATTCGTCCAAGCTTGGAGAGCTGGCGAAGGCTCTACGCGTGGATTTCGATTGGATCCGCGAGCACACGCGGCTGGGTGAGATGGCGCGACGCTGGCAGGCGCGCGACAAAAACGAAGTGCTGCTGTTGCGCGGGGGAGAGCTTGACGCCGCGCGTGCGTGGCTGGCGGGATGGAAAGCGCCGGCGCCGGAGCCCACCGATCTGCACCGCGCCTTCATCAACGACAGCGAAACTTCTGAGAACGCCGCGCTCAAGGACGAGCGCGAACGCTTGAGGAAGCAGGCGCGCGTGCAGCGGATCGCATGGTACGCGACTGGCGCCGCGCTGGCCGTGACCCTGATCGGCGCGGCGTTGGTGATCAATTCTCGGCGCGATCTCAACCTGCAGACGTCGCTGGTGCTCGCGGGGCTAGGGTACAACCAGTATGAAAGCGGCGATACCGCGCGTGGTTTGCGTTTTTCACTGCTGGCGGCGAAGGGTGGATCGATATTCTCCCCGCTCGCGGATGAGGCGCTGGATGCGCTCGCCGCCAACGCCTCCGGCGTACACCCTCTGGCTGAAATGCGCGGGCATGAGGAGGCGATCGCAAGTGCGGTCGTATCTAAGGACGGCCGTATCCTCACCAGAAGCGAGGATGGGACCGCGCGGCTGTGGGACGCGGAGGGCGCCGAAATCGCCGTACTGCGCCACCCGGATGATTCCGATATCGCCGGCGCACGCTTCTTCGACGATGGACGCGCTTTGACTTGGGACAACAAGGGGCTGGCGCGGATTTGGAGCGCCGAGGGAGCGGCGCCCAAAGACTTGCGGCACGGCGAGGGCATTTTAAGGGTCTCCGTCTCCGAAGACCAAACCCGCATCCTCACGCGCTCCGAGGACAACAACGTACGCCTGTGGGATGCAAACAATGCGACGCCGGTGGCGACGCTCGATGGAACGCACAGAAGCGCATCCTTTGTTGTCGGTGGCCGCATCCTGACGACTGCGCTGGACAACAATTTGCAGCTTTGGGATGGGGCGAACGGCGAATTGGTGCGCTCGGTGGAAGGCGCTGGGGCGAGCATAGGCGTCTCCCCCGACGGCGGCCTGGCCGTTGCTTCGAATCGCGAACGCATCAGCGTGGTTAACCTCGCCACCGGCGCACTCACAGAAGTGAATTTCCCCGATGCGCAAACCGCACGCATGGCCGCTACCCGCATTCCCCGCGTTGTTTTTCGCGACGGGTCGCGTTTCTTGCTCTACTGGTTTGGCGGCGCGGGCATTTGGGATGCCGACACTGGCAGGCCGGTAAGAATATTCGAGAGTCGGTTCGGCGCCACGTCGTTGTCGGAGGATAGGAGCCGCATTCTGATCCGGGGCAACAATGCCGGGGAATGGCGCGTTCTGGATACAAACACCGGCGAGCAGATCGGGGTTGACCTGAAGGGCCTTGGCGATGTCGTCAACACCGCCACATTCTATGCTGACAATAGGCGGCTGCTCGTTTCTGGAAATGGGCGCGTGCGTTCGGTGGATGTGGAAACCGGAGCGGATATGATCGCTCCCCTCCAATATGACGACGACGCTCGTCCGCTCTTGTTCGCGGACGAGGGCCGCATATTGACCTGGGCGCAGGCGGGAGAGTTGCGGGTCTGGGATGCAGACACCGGTACGCGGATTGGGCCAGCGCTGCAGCATGGAGTAGCGTTGCGCGGCTTGGCGTTTACCGAGGACAAGAAGCGCATCCTGACCTGGGGCGAAGACGGCGTCGTTCGGATTTGGAGCGCTGAAGTCAGCGCCCAAGTCGGCGCGACCATCCAGCACGGTACCACGGTAGGCGGTGCGTTCTTGCTTGCCAACGATACACGCATCTTGAGTTGGAGCGACCTCGGCGCAATGTTGTCGCATGCCGAGACCGGTGCTCAAATCGCTTCGATGCGGCACGGAGACGATACAACGATGCGGGGGGCGCTAGCCGTCGGCGATCAGATTCTTACCTGGGGGGGCGATCGCACCGCCAGGTTCTGGAATGCTCAAACCGGCCTACCTGTTGGCACGCCATTGCAACACGAAGCGGAAGTCATTCGCGCTACGTCATCCGCTGACGGTCGTCGCGTGCTCACTTGGAGCGCTGATGGAGAGGCGCAATTGTGGAATACGGCCACGCGCGCTCAGATGGGCCCGCCTATGGCGCACAACGAGGTCATAGGAATGCTGTTCTCACCGCGTGAGAGCAGCATCCTTACGTGGAGCGTGGATGGGACAGGTAGAATCTGGAACGCGGCCAACGGCGCGCGCGTTGGCGCGGAACTACGCCACGTAGGATCAATCGCGGGGGCGCTGTTCGATGCTGAGGGCAGCCGAGTTCTGACTTGGGGCGACGACCTAGGCGCGCGCCTGTGGGACGCCGCGACTGGCCGCCTGATCAGGGCGCCCTTGCGCCACGAAGGGAGCGGCATCGTTACCGGTGCGTTGTTCTCCGTCGATGGAAAGCGCGTGCTTACGTGGAGCGATGACCATACACTACGCTGGTGGGACGCGGCGACCGGCGAGCAGGTCGGCGAGGCGCTAGAGCACGACAATCCCGTAACAGGCGCGCTGCTTTCGGCCGATGGCGGCCTGCTGCTCAGTTGGGACGACGCAGAGGCCAGGCAGTGGGATGCAAACACTGGCGAGCAAATCGGCGCCACAATGGAGCATGGCGGGGTCGCGGGGGTTCGATACTCTCCCACTGACGAAAGCCGCATCGTCACTTGGGGCAGCGACGGCTTCGCGCGCATCTGGAATGCCACCACGGGCGTGGAAGTGGGGCCGGCGATGCGCTTGCCGGGGGGGAACGAGTTCGTGGATGGGGCGCTCTTCTCGCGCGACGAAAACCGCGTTCTTACCTGGGGCGACGAGGGCGCGGTGCGGTTGTGGGATGTGCGCTGGACCCGGCGACGTCCTGACATAGCCGCGTTGCGTCGCGAAGTGTGCGCAGCCCTTCCCGCCAGCATCCGCCGCATCGATGCCCGCGACATTGAAATCGCGCCGATCCTTCGGGGTCGCGAAAACAGGGATGTATGCCGCTGACATTAATAGACGGCGCCCTGGTAGACGAAGGGCGCCCGGAAATTAACGCGGCCTTTACTCTCAGCGCCCATGACTCAAGCATGCTGCTGGGCTTCAAGAAAACCGGCGCCGAAACCAACCGGCTTTTAAGCGGGTTTGGGCTGACCTTGAGCGATGTCTCTACGCCCGGTTTGCGGGTTCTGGAGCGACTCGCGGCCGAGCGTGACGCGCTGACAAAGCGGCTGGAAGCCGCCGAGAGCCTGGCTGATCGCGACACGCTCACCCCCACTCTGAACCGCCGCGCGTTCATGCGCGAGCTGCACCGCACCATGTCTGAAGTGGAGCGCTACAAGGCCCAGGCAGCGGTGTTGTATGTCGATCTAGACGGCTTCAAGTCGGTGAACGATGGCTACGGCCACGCTGCTGGCGACGCAGTGCTGAAGCAGATTGCCAGGCAATTGACCGACAGCGTTCGAGAAAGCGACGTCGTCGGTAGGCTGGGCGGCGACGAGTTCGGCATCATCTTGAACCGCGTCGGCGCGGAAGAGGCTCGCGCCAAGGCGTACGCATTGAGTGAGCGCATCGCTGCCACCGCCATGACCCATGCCGGCCTCACCCACCGCGTTGGCGTGTCGATAGGGGTTCATTCGATCGCAATCGTGGAAGACCCAGAAACCGCCATTGCGCGTGCCGATGAGGCAATGTACGCGGAAAAATTCTTGCGCCGAACCAAAGTTCCCGCCACCTAAAGGGCCTGCGTTAAGGTGAAACCCAATCGGGTCGCAGGCTGTTTTGCAATTGCCTTATTTGTTCAGGATCTCGTTCACCTGGATCATGGCCGGGCCGATGATGACGCAGAACAGCACCGGCAAGAAGAACACGATCATCGGCACCGTGAGTTTCGGGGGTAGAGAGGCGGCTTTCTTTTCGGCTTCGGCGATGCGCATGTCGCGATTTTCCTTGGCCATGACGCGCAGCGCCTGGCCCACCGGCGTGCCGTACTTTTCCGCTTGCGTAAGCGCCATCGCAACCGCCTTCACGCCGGGGTGGTTGGTGCGCCGCGCCAGGTTCTCATAGGCTTGGCGTCGTTCCGGGAGATAGGAAAGCTCCGCGGTGGTCAAAGCGAATTCCTCGGCCAACTCCACTGACGCCGGGGCAATTTCTTGTCCCACACGCGCTAGCGCCATTTCCACCGACATGCCCGCTTCGACACAAATCAAGATCATGTCGAGGCTGTCTGGGAACGCTTGCATGATCTTGGTGCGCCGCTTATCGGCGAGGTTCTGCAAGTACATGTTGGGCGCGTAGAAGCCAGCTGCGACGCCGCCGACAATGGCCGCGAGTTTCATCTGGTTTGTGAGCTCTTGCCCCAAGAACAGGACATAGAGGATCGCAGCCAGTCCAAATCCAATAGGGAGCGCTGCGCGGTAGAAATAGAACATTGTTTGGGCTGCATGCCCTCGAAGGCCGGCGCGGATCAGCTTGTCGCCTAGCGAATCGTCAGCCAGCGCTTTCTGCAGATTGAGTTTCTGCACTAGGCCTTTGGCGATCTGGTTGGCGTCCTTGTGTTGCAGGCCGCCGCCGCCACGCGCGAGGTCCGCGCGGCTCTTCTTGCGTAATTCCTCTCGCTTCTTGGCCACTTCCTTCAGACGCGCGCCGAGGCGATCGTCGGCTACGATCGGGGCGGCGAGCGTCACTATCGTTGCAAAGCAAGCGCCGGCTGCGAGCACGCCGGCGATCGTAACCGGGTCGGTGATGGTTTTGACGATATCCATATCGGTCTCGCTTCAGAACTTGAAATTGACCATCTTCTGCATCACGAAAATGCCAACGGACATCAACACAGCGCAGGCCATAAGGATAAGGTGCCCGGTCGGGTGCACGAACAGGATCGAGATGTAGTCGGGACGCGAAAACCACACCATCGCCATGACCACGACCGGCAGCGAGCCGATGATCATGGCCGAGGCGCTGGCTTCCGCCGAAAGCGCCTTCACCTTCTCCTTCATAAGCTTGCGCGCGCGCAGCACGTTGGAGAGGTTGCCGAGCGATTCCGAGAGATTGCCGCCGGTTTTCTGTTGGATAACCAGTACAATATTGAAGAAGTTCACTTCCGGCAGCGGCATGTTGTCGTACATTCGCTGCATGCTCTGATCGAGCGGCACGCCCATGGCTTGCGCATCGCACAGAGATTGAAATTCGGCTCGCAGCGGTTCTGGGCTCTCCTGGGCGATGATGCGCAAACACTGCCCCAAGGGCAGCCCTGATTTTACGCCGCGTACGATCACGTCGATGGCGTCTGCGAGCTGATTGCCGAATTTCTTTTGGCGCCCGGCGACCATCATCCCCAGCCCCCAGCGGGGCAAACCAAGAACCCCGATAAAGAAGCCCATTGCCGCCCCAATCGGTCCCTGGATAAAAATTCCTGCAATCCCCAAGGCGGCGCCAACGATTCCGGAGATAATCCAGAACGTAGTTGGGGTCGCGTTCAGACCTGCTTGTGCAAGCAGGCCCTTTACGGAAAAACGACGCTTGCGCGACTGTTTCTCGTTTTGCGCCAACTCCTTCAACGCTTCTTGGGTTGTGTGCTTGCGCTTGAGTGTTGCCGAATCGACGACTTGTTTGCGTCGATCGGCGCCGCGCCCGCTTGCCATGGCCTTAACGCGCTTGCTCGCAGTGGCGGGTTGCCCTTTGCCTGCAAAAGCGAAACCCGCGCCTCCAATGGCTACGAAAGCGAGCACAGCCGCGATCAACGATGGATCCATCACGATTGCTCCGTTTCGTCGAGCGCTTGGGCGAGTTCCTTCTCCAAACCGAAATAGCGCGCGCGCTCCCAAAAGCGCGGACGACCGATGCCAGTGCCGCGATGGCGGCCCAACACGCGACCATTTTGGTCCTCGCCCTGGATTTCGTAGACCAACAAGTCTTGAGTGATGATGGTGTCGCCTTCGAGCCCGAGCACTTCGGTGATCTGGGTGATGCGCCGCGATCCGTCGCGCAAGCGCGCGGCCTGGATAACAACATCGACAGCCGCGACGATGATCTCGCGTATGGTTTTGGCCGGTAGCGAGAAGCCGCCCATGGTGATCATGGATTCAAGACGCGAAAGCGCTTCGCGCGGCGTGTTGGCGTGCAGCGTGCCCATGGAGCCGTCGTGGCCGGTATTCATGGCCTGCAGCAAATCGAACGCTTCCGGGCCGCGGACTTCGCCAACAATGATGCGTTCCGGGCGCATCCGCAGGCAGTTTTTCACCAGGTCGCGCATCGTCACCTGGCCGCTGCCTTCGAGGTTGGGCGGGCGCGTTTCCAGTCGAACTACGTGAGGCTGCTGAAGTTGCAGTTCGGCGGCGTCTTCGCAGGTGATAACCCGCTCAGTGGGATCGATAAAAGCAGTGAGCGTATTCAGCAGCGTGGTCTTTCCCGAACCGGTGCCGCCGGAGATCAGAGTATTGCAGCGGCAGGCGCCGATGATCTGCAATATCTTGGCGCCAGCCGGGGATACCGACCCGAACTCCACCAGATTGGAAAGCTTAAGCTTGTCTTTCTTGAATTTCCGAATGGTCAGCGTGGGGCCGTCGATCGCCAGCGGCGGCGCGATGACGTTAACGCGTGAACCATCGGGCAAGCGAGCGTCGCAGATCGGCGAACTCTCATCGACTCGCCGACCGACTTGGCTGACGATGCGCTGACAGATGTTCATCAGCTGGCCATTGTCGCGGAAGCGGATGCCGGTCTTGGAAATCTTGCCGTTTACTTCGATGAACACGGCGTTGGCGCCATTGACCATGATGTCGGCAATATCGTCGCGCGCGAGCAGCGGCTCGAGCGGTCCATAGCCAAGCACATCGTTGCAGATGTCGTCGAGCAGGGCCTCCTGCTCCGCGATCGACATCACAACGTTCTTGATGGAAATGATTTCGGCGACAATGTCGCGGATCTCGTCGCGCGCGCTTTCGGGGTCGAGTTGCGCCAGTTGCGTGAGATCGATTGTCTCGATCAGCGCGTTAAAGATCGTAGACTTGACCCTGTAATACGCCTCGGAGCGGAATTCGCCGACATTCGAAGTGTCAGCGGGAGGGGGCTGCACGCGCGGTGGCGCGGACTGCGCTGTCGTGGGCCGTGGTGGGGGCGCGGGCGCTGGCGCGGGCTTCGGCTTGGCAGCTATTGGCGCCGCGGCAGACGCCGG
>CADEDG010000036.1:17881-28012 GCA_902826035.1 uncultured Alphaproteobacteria bacterium | reverse complement strand
TATTTGGTATTTCCGCGTGGGCCGTTCTCCCGGGCGCCGACGCGCAGCAGCGCGGCTTCAGGTTGCCCAGCGATTGTCGCCAGAATTTAAGCCGCACCGTCGATCTTGACGACATCAGTGATCGTACGGTGTTGCAAAATATCGCCCAGCAATGCGCCGCGCTGCCGGACCGCGGCGGCGGCATAGCGTTCGCGCAATTTTACGCCGGTCAGGCCAACCGGATTTTAGGCGAGGGCCCGTTCGAAGCAGGCGCAGCGGCGCGGACGATCGCGGATCAAGCTAGGCTGACCCTGGCGCTTGAACAATTCGGCGTCGCCCAAGGTCTCGCCCGGGGGGATCGGGAATTGCGTCGTGTGGCCCAACTCGAGGTCGCGCGCGTGACTCGACTGCTCGCCCGCCCGAATAGGGACAGGCAGCGCTACGCCGATGCGCTCGCACTGCTGAATCGCATTGAAGGCGGCCAACTTGACCGAGCCGCGCTCTATGAGCGCGCGATGAATTTGATTGAGCAAGACCAACCCGGTTCTGATGACGACGAGCAGTTAGACCTAGCGCTTCAGGATTTGCAGGTATTCGCCTCACGCGACGAAGATTTGCGGCGGCCAAACCGTTACGTTCGTTATCGTGGGCCGTTCGAATTGGCCCAACTTGCCGAGCGGTTGGGCAAGCAGGTGCTGGCGCGGCCGCGGAGCCTCGATAACGCCCGTCAGGCGCTGACCTATTTCCGATATTCCGAACAAGCCTACGATGTCTTGCTTGGTGAAGGCTTCAGTTTCAGCGGGGCTGATCGCGAGCGGCTCTATGTCGATATGGGCATGCTGCATCTTCAGCGCGCGCGCTTGCTCGGCAATTCGGAGCGGGCGGAACTGGAATGCGCTTCAGGGGGTGATGTCCGTACGCTTGACGCCGCCGAGCGGAACTTCCGTGAGGCGCTGCGGATCGCGCCGAACGCGATCGACGCCCATTGGGGTATGGGATGCTCGCTATTGTCCCGCGGCAGCGCCGCTCAGGCTGCTGCGAACGAATTGCGGGCGGCGGTGGCGCTGGTTGAAGATGCCACTCCGGACTTAAACCTTAGACGGCAGCGGGCCGATTATCATGTCGCGCTGGCGCGAGCTCTGGGTGAAATTGGCGATTGGGGCGGCGCGGAAGCGAGCTTTGCCCGGGCGATCGGATTCGAATCCAGTAGGGCGCGCCAGGCAAGCATCCACTTCGAGGCCGCCCGGCTCTATCGCACGCACGGTCGCGACCAACGCACGGTGTTGCCGCATTTGTCGGCGGCAATCGATTTGCAGCCCGACGCCGCCGCGCGCGTGCTCCGCGCTGAAATCATGTTGGTGGAATCGGAAGATCAGGTCACCCACCAGATTACGCTTCGTACAGGCCTGCCGGCGGCTGACCGACGTTTGGCCCAAAGTGATTTGACTACCGCGCTTGCCAGCGCAGGCAACCACCAACCACGGGTGAACTACATTTTGAGTCTGCTTGAGGAGCAGGCCCAAACAGATCGCAACGGTCGCAGGGCGGTCGATTACGCCATCGCCGCTTATCGCAGCGATCGTTCAAATCGCGTTTATCGTCGCCAAGCCTGTCTCACACAGATCATGTTTGGAATGACCGTGCAGGGCGAGTCGCCGTGCAGGGCCGAGCAAGGGCCTGGCTATGCCGAGGACCTGTTTTATGAGGGCGTGTTCTGGCTACGCGACGCCTACCGTTCGCCACGGAATAACCGCGTTGAGGATTGGGCTCTGGCCATCAACGCTTTCGACCGATCCTTGAACGACCTCGGCGGCGGCCCAGGCGACGTGGTCGATGGTCAAGAGCTTGGCGCCTTGGTCGCCTACGGCAAGAGGTTCGCGTTCTATTGCATGGGCGCGGATGCCGCCAATCCGCAGCGGCCAGGTGATCAGGAATCCGAAGGCGTGCGGCGGGTGTTTGGACATCGCTACCGCCTGCCACAGTGCTGGGGCTGAGGAATTTTAGGGGGACGTAGAAGATGTCCGGACGGGACGACGAGCCGTATATCGGGGTGCCGCAAACCATCAGCGGAGTAAGCGGCAACGTGCCGATGATAATCGTGCATGCGCCGGAACCTTCGGTGACGCGCGGGGTCACCGGGCTGTTCGTGCCAATCTTTCTGGCCATCTTCATCGTCGCCGCGATCTATTTTTTCTTCGGCGCGTGGCAGTCGGCGCAGGGCCTAGAGCGACAAAAGGCCGTGACGCGGGATGCGGCCGGGATTTTCGCATACATGGAGGATCTCGAGAGCCAAAACGCGGCGCTGTGTCGGTCCTGGGTGGCCACGCCTGAGAGAGTGGAGCGGCCAAATATCGAAGAACAATTGATCGATGCGCGGCGCGCATTCGATGACCAATGCCGTAGCGCCCAAAATCTCGAGGAGCGCCTTTCGCGCCGCTCCGGCGCTAGTGCCGGCAATTCCTGCCCGACCGCGACGCCTGCGGCGCGCACCGCTCCTCCGCTCCCGATTGTTTCAGTATCTTCCTCCCCACAAGACGTGCGTCGGGTGAGCCTAGACGATTTCCGCGCGAATATTTGCAGGACTTACCGCTCGGCGCCGCCGGCAAACGGAGGGGCGCGGCCATGACCCATGAACCAGAAGCCGGCCCCATGGTGATGCCTCAGCGTCCAAGCGAGGGTATGTTGCCCGCGATCGCGCGCGCCATCGTGAGCCTGACCTTGCTGGCTGTGCTGTTGCTTGCGTTCGGTGCGGCGCTTGCCGGTTGGTTTCTGCAGAATCAATTGCGCACGCAGCTTGCCGAAGAGATTGAACGCACGCCGCCCCAGGCGCAGCTCATCGTTGAGTATCGCGACGCGCTCGATGTGGCGACCCGTCGGATGGAAGTCGAGCGCTCGAAGACGCAACTTCCGGTCATGTCTGAGGTGTACGCCGAAATGATGAAGCGGCGCGGCGGCGCGGCGGGGGAATTCCGTGAAGGTTTCGACCTGCAATCGGAGATCGACCTGCTGCAGCGCGATAACAACGATTTGCGCTGGGCCAACGAGCAAATGCGCGTGCGCTCAGCGTCGGCGCGCGACCCGCGACTGCCTAGGCTCAACCAGCAGCCTTAGGTAAAGTCTTTTGCCAATTCCGCACGGACCGCCGTGTTAAGCGTGGCCAGGTGTGCGTATTCTTTGTGGTCCACGCCCACACACGCCGTTTGGGCATGGTCCGCGAAGGCACGTACTTGATCCACCATGAAATGGAAGTGCGCGAAATGAACGGATGACGCTTTGCCGTCCTCGCGAGTGCGCTCGGAATCGGTTTCTTGTGCGCCGAAAATGCGCTCCGGCCCGATCTGGATAAAGAAGCGTCCTTCGACGCCGCCCAGCTTCGCCAGCGCACGCGCGCGACGCTCGGGCTCATCGATCTCGAACATGATGGTGGCGACCAATTCGTCGCCCTTCGGCACCAGCGGGTTGTAGGCGGCGAGTTCGTCGGCCAATTGCGCCTCCCCGCCGCCTTCGATGTGTAGCATCTCCTGGACCTGAAACAACATGGTGTCGAAGCATTCGAAATAAAACGTGCAATACGGCCCGACATCAACGCGCCGCAGCTGCTTCTTCTGCAAGAGTACGGCGCGGCGCCGCGCGCGCTCGGCCGCGAATTGGGCGGCTGGGAGGATGTCGGCGGGGGTTATCTGACGTTGGGGCATGCGCTCTCAATCATAATCCGTACGCCTTTGCGAAAATTTCAATTGGGTGCGCCTGCATGGGCGTGGCGCCGCCTTTCGCGCCCAGTTCGTCAGTTACGATCTGCCCCAGATGTTTGCACGCCAGCGGACAATCCGAGCAGAGGTGTGCATTCTGCTTTTGCGCAACTTGTCGCGCTGCGGGTCGCCCGACCTTCACCGCCAGTGGGCGCGTCTGCTTCAGCACCCCGAAGGTTCCGCCATGGCCGGAGCAGCGCTCCACCACATCGACCTTCGTGTCTGGGATCAGTTTCAGCATCTCGGCGGATTTTTGCCCCATGTTCTGCGCGCGGGCATGGCAGGCCATATGCGCGGTGACGCCGCCTTCGATTGACGCGAGGCCGGGGGCAAGCCCCTCCTTCTTGGCGATATCGACGACATATTCGCAGATGTCACGGGTGGCGCGTGAAAGCCGCAGCACCTGTTCGTTCTCGGGCAGGATCAGGGGCCACTCGAACTTCATCATCAGTCCGCACGAGGCGGTGAGCGCGACGATATCGTAGCCCCGCTCGATATAAGGGAACATGGCGGCTGCGACCTGTTCGGCGCGCGCGGCCACCTCAGCGATGTCGCCATGTTCGAGTTGGGGCATGCCGCAACATGCGGGGTAAACAATCTCCGTCATCACGCCCTGGCGCGCGAGCACAGCTTGCGCAGCGGTGCCGGCGCTGGGTTGATTGTATTCGACGAAGCAGGTTGCGTAGAGCACCGCCTTGCGTGCACGCGCTGGCCCGTCAGGATTGCGCTGTGGGGGTTCAAGCGCGGCGCGCTGTTGAAAGGTGCGGGTGTGATATTTCGGGAGGTCCACCTGCTGATCGACGCCCAACACAGCACCCATCAACGGCCGTGTTACCCAATTGCCACGTGCGGAGGCGAAGTTCGCGACAGGCGCAACCAAACGCCCGATCTGGCCGTTGCGGTCGGTTTCAGCCAATTGCGCCGACAGCGCCTGTTTGCCGCCTGCGAGCTTCAATTCAGCAGCGCGATGGCGCAACATTAAATGCGGGAAGTCCAGCGCCCATTCGTGCGGCGGCACGTACGGGCATTTGGTCATGAAGCACATGTCGCACAGCGTGCAAGCATCGACGACCGGTTTGAAATCCTCCTTGGCTACGCCATCGAGCTCGCCTGTCGGCGATGCATCGACAAGATCGAAAAGACGCGGAAAACTCTCGCACAGATTGAAACAGCGCCGACATCCGTGACAGATGTCGAACACCCGCTCCATCTCTTTTTCGATGGCGGCGAGGTCGTAGAAATCCTCCGAGCGCCAATCGAGCGCGTGGCGCGTTGGGGCTCCAAGCGAGCCCTCGCGGGGTGTAGTGGTGTTGCTCATTCGCTCACGAACACTCCGCGATCCCGGTTTGCGCTTCGCGTGTCCGGGATCGCGGTTGCTGGTTGGGTTGTGAAATCCTATTTGTCGAGCTGATCGAGCGCGCGTTGGAAACGTCCAGCATGGCTGCGCTCGGCCTTCGCTAACGTTTCGAACCAATCGGCGATCTCTTCGAAGCCTTCCTCGCGCGCAGTGCGGGCCATGCCAGGATACATGTCTGTGTATTCATGGGTCTCGCCCGCAATCGCCGCTTTGAGGTTGAGCGCGGTGGCGCCGATCGGAAGGCCAGTGGCTGGATCGCCCACGCCCTCCATGAACTCCAAATGGCCATGAGCGTGGCCGGTTTCGCCTTCGGCAGTGGAGCGGAACACGGCGGCGACGTCGTTATATCCCTCAACGTCGGCCTTCTGGGCGAAATAGAGGTAACGGCGGTTGGCTTGGCTTTCACCGGCGAATGCGTCTTTTAGATTGTTGAGGGTCTTGCTGGTCTTGAGCGCCATGGGAAGTCTCCTTGATGAGGCTGAGGGGTTGTCGTGGCGGGCGTTTGCGACGTCCAATGAGATCGCCCGATGCCGCGATAGATTTTGCCTATTCTAGCTCGCGCGCCAAGCGAGCTAGTCGTCGCGACTACACCATTTGGGGGCTTGGACAAGCTGGGGCCGTCATCCGCGCCTAGGCTTTCTTGGTTAAGCAGCGGTTGCATGAATAGGGAACCCACATGCGCAAGAATTCGCAATTGAAGTTGTTTGCCAGCACCTTGGCGCTGGGCGCGGCCTTGTTCGCCGGAGCGGCGACAGCCCAAGAAGCGCCTGCTGAGGACACGATCGTAGTGACCGGATCGCGCATCCGCACCGACCCCCTTACGCATCGTCAGCCGGTTACCGAGCTAGGTGTTGAAGATATCGCTCGCAGCGGTCTCTCTGCCACCGCCGATGTCCTCCAACGTCTGCCAGTTTCTGGCGGCGGTCTGAACACGCGCAACAACAATTCAGGCAATCTTGGCAATCCGCCTGATGGCGGCGGCGTCGGCGCGGGCGCCGCGGAAGTCGATCTACGTTTCCTCGGCGCGCGGCGCGTGCTGGTACTGGTCGATGGCCAGCGTTGGGTCAGTGGCACAGCGGGATCGGGCATCCCAGGATCGGTGGATCTCAACACCATTCCTTCGTCGATGATCGAGAAGATAGAGGTGCTGCAAGAAAGCGCCTCGCCGATCTACGGCTCCGATGCCATAGCCGGCGTCGTCAACATTATCACGCGCCGTCAGCAAGACGGGCTCCAAGCGTATGCGCAATACGGCGGCTTCGTTGAGGAAGGCGATGGCGAGACCCAAGACTACGGGTTGACCTACGGCTTCAGTCCGGGCGAGCACACTAACATCGTTGTGGGTCTCAATTACCAGAAGCAAGAATTGGTGTTCTCCGGGGATCGTCCGCTCTCGGCGTTCCCGGCCCCGAACGCGACAAGTTGCGCCGCAGGTGGATGCTCCTCGGGCGCCGTGAACGGTCGCATTGACCTCATCGTGCCGAGTCTGGTGGGCTTCGAGAACATTGACGTGACGTTTGGCGCGGCGCCGGGTTCGCCTGCGGTTTTCAACCCAGCCGCCTGCGTGCCGACGGCTGACCCAGGATTCTCCAGCTGCAGCTTGAGCCCAACCAACTCGTTCCGCGATTTCGCTACCGCAGATCGCTTTAACTTCGCGCCGTTCAACTACCTGCAAACCCCTTCCGAGCGCCTTGGGGTATTCGGCTCGTTGAGCCACGACTTCAACAACGAGACGTCGTTCCGCTTGCGGGTGAGCTACGCTGATCGCAAGTCAGCGAACCAGGCCGCGCCTTTGCCGCTGTTTCTGGGTCAGGACGCTGGTAACGGCACGATCCTCGACGACACGGTCATCGATGTCACCAATCCCTTCAACCCCTTCGGCTTTACCCTCAACCCGTCGACTTATTCATTCATCGGGCGACGTATGATTGAAGCAGGGCCGCGCCATTTCGAGCAAGAGGTTGAAACCTGGGATGTGGCGGCCACGCTGGCGGGACAATGGAATCTTTTCGGTCGCGACTGGTATTGGGACGCGAACTTGAGTGCGGCAGAGAACAGCGCCGAGCAAAGTTTCACCGGCGACATCAACGTCGCTCGCGTGCAACAAGCGCTCGGCCCCGCAGCCTTGTGTACTGGCGCATGCACCCCGCTCAATATCTTTGGGGGAGCGGGAACCATCACGCCGGCCATGCTGAACTTCATCGGCTATACCGAGCACAATTCGAGCGAAGCCAAGCTCACCGACTTCACCTTCAATGTCACCGGCGATCTCGCACAGCTGCCCGCCGGCGCGTTGAGCGTGGCGGCCGGCTTTGAACACCGCCGGGTTGAAGGCAGCTTCAGTCCCGACCCGATCACGGAGGCTGGATTGACGTCGGACATCCCAGCGCGTGCGGGGAGCGGCGAGTACGACGTGAGCGAACTCTATGGCGAGTTGCGGGTTCCGATCGCTGCAGACCAGCCGGGAATTCACTTGCTGGAAGCGTCGCTCGCAGGCCGTGTGTTCGATTACTCAACCTTCGGCCAGGACTCGACGGTTTCCGCCGGCTTGCGCTGGCGTCCGGTTGAGGAAGTGCTATTCCGCGGATCCTGGGGGCAAGGCTTTCGTGCTCCGTCCATCGGCGAATTGTTCGGTGGCGGTTCTCGCTTCGACGCGACCATAAACGACCCGTGCAACAATCTACTGACGATCGCCAACCCGACCATTGTCGCCAATTGCATCGCCAACGGCGTTCCTGCCGATGGCAGCTATTCGCAACGCAATCCCCAATTGCCGGTGTTCGTGCGCGGTACAGCGAGTTTGCAGCCGGAAACGAGCGAGAGTTGGAATGTCGGCGCCGTTTGGCGCCCGACCTGGGCGGAAGGGAAAAGCTGGAGCGATGGCGTCACGCTGGAAGTAAACTACGCCAATATCTCCATCCAGGATGCGATTCAGGCGGCTGACCCAAATACCGTCATGCAGCTTTGCGCTACTACCGGCCAATGCTCCACAATCAGCCGTTCTGCGAGCGGGGCGGTGCGTTCGATCGATGACCCTCTGACCAATGCCGGCTTCGTCGATACGCGTTCGGTAGACTTCAACATCTCCTGGACATCACCCGAGTGGTCATTTGGGCAGTTGAGCGTTTCTTCTTTCACCAGCCATCTGCTTGAGTACACCGACGGGGCGACCAGCCCTGCGGTGGCGCGCGAAGGAACCGAACGTGGCAGCCCTTCGCAGGCTTTCCCGGAGTGGAAATCCACGACCAGCCTGAACTGGGAGTGGGACGCATGGGGCGCAACGGTGACCAATCGCTATACGTCGAGCCTGACTGAAACCGCTAACGGCGGCACGGAGATGGATGCTTACGCTCCATGGGACGTGCAACTCAGGTGGGCGCCAGCGTTTGCGCTGGGGGCTGAATTCGCAGCGGGCGTCAACAACGTATTCGACGAAGACACCCCTGGATGTTTCAGCTGTGACGTCAACAATATGGATCCCAGCGTCCATGACGTGCCCGGGCGCTTTGGTTACCTCCGTGTGAGCTACAAACAATAATATCTTGGGCTGCAAAATGCCGGCGGGCGTCAGAGCTCGCCGGCATTTTCATATGACTGAGCGTTGTTTTAGGTCGGCGATCTCGGCGGGGGTGGCTGCTAGCAACTCGCCCAACGTACTTTCCGTATCAGCGCCAAGCATTGGCGGCGCTATACGGGTCTGAGGCTGCGTAGCACTCATGCGCAGTGGATTGGCCGCCAGGCTGAGCACAGTCCCGTTAGGCCGCGATACTTCCTCGGTCGCCCCGCGCGCTGCCACCTGCGGATCGGTGTAGACGCGGTCTAGCGTGTTTATTGGCCCGCACGGGACCTCCGCTTTCTCGAGCGCTGCGACCCACTCCCCTGTCGAGCGCTTGAGCAGGATCGGACGCAGCGCTTCGGTGAGGGCATTGCGGTGTGTGACGCGGGCCTCGTTTTTGGCGAAGCGTGGATCGTCGGCGAGGTCGATGTCGGCGGAAGCGCAGAAATCACGGAACTGACTGTCATTGCCCACGGTCAACACCAGATGCCCATCGGCCGTGGCGAACACCTGGTAAGGGGCGATTGCCGCATGCTGGTTGCCGAGCCGTTGCGGTTTTTCGCCTGAGACCAGATAGCTTGCGCCCAGATTGGCGAGCATCGCCACCTGGCAATCGAGCAGGGAGATATCGACGTGCTGGCCTTCGCCGGTGCGTTCGGCATGGCGGAGGGCGGCGAGAATGCCGCTGACGGCGTACATGCCGGTGAACAGATCCGCGACGGCAACGGCAGACTTCATCGGCTCGCCGTCGGGTTCGCCGGTAAGGCTCATCAACCCGCCCATGGCCTGGATCATGTAATCGTAACCGGGCCGATGCGCGTAGGGGCCGGTCTGGCCGAAGCCGGTAATCGAGCAATACACTATCGAAGGATTGAGCTTGGCGATGGCCTCGTAGTCGAGCCCGTATTTCTTGAGACCGCCGGTCTTGAAATTTTCGACCAGGATTTGGCAATGCGGCGCCAGCCTTCGCACGAGTTCGGCGCCCTCGGGCTTTGCGAAATCGATGGTGACCGAGCGTTTGTTGCGGTTGGCGCAGAGATAATAGGCGGCGTCGCCGTGAGCGCCGCCGTCACTAGGGAGAAAGGGCGGCCCCCAGGAGCGCGTGTCGTCGCCGGCGCCGGGCTTCTCCACCTTGATCACATCCGCGCCGAAATCGCCCAGGATCTGCGTGCACCACGGGCCTGCAAGCACGCGGGAGAGGTCGAGCACGCGGATGCCGGCGAGGGCTGCCTTGTTGGGGGTATTCATAGCCGCCATCACTTTTGCTTGGACTAACTGCGGGTGGTAGAACCGGCCCATGAGCCAAGTCAAAGACGCAATCGCCACGGGCGGCTGCCAATGCGGGGCGGTGCGCTATGCGCTTTATGTTTCGCCACAGCGCTCCCATGTTTGCCATTGCCGCATGTGCCAGCGCGCGACGGGTGGGGTTTTCGCGGCGCTTGCGGGCGCGCCGAGAGCGGATTTCCAGGGGACCAAAGGCGACCCGGCGG
>CADEDG010000036.1:0-17871 GCA_902826035.1 uncultured Alphaproteobacteria bacterium | reverse complement strand
GCTCGCCCGCGGCCGCTTCGACGATACGCACATCGAAGATCTCACCAAGTCGATCGTCACGCTGGTGACGTTCATCTTCCTCGCCGCCGGCCTTACGCAGGCGCTCTTCATCGGCGATCACCCGAAGCTCAACAATTTTGTCGATGCAATTTATTTCGTCGTGACCTCGCTCACCACCACGGGCTACGGCGACATCACCATCGACACCGCTTTCGGCCGGCTCTTCTCGGTCGCTCTCATGCTGACCGGCATCAGCCTGTTCTTTTCGATCGCGCAGAAGGTGTTCTCGCCGCCCCAAAAGATCGTCGCGTGTTCGGCGTGCGGCCTCGATCGGCACGATCCCGACGCGAAATTCTGCAAACTCTGCGGCGACCGGCTCACTGCGCCCTTGCGCGGACGCGCCCGCAAGGCCAGAGGAAGGCCCCCACGGCCTAGGGCCGGGCAGGGCAGTTAGCTCAGCGGTAGAGCGTCTCCTTTACACGGAGAGGGTCGGGGGTTCGATCCCCTCACCGCCCACCATCCACTACCTCGGCGCGTCCTGCGATTGGCGCGCCGCTTCAGCTGCCGGCTATAGCCGCTCTTGGGAGGTATGGAAATATCTGGGTCGCATCGTGGCCGCCAGTGCTGCATAGGCGCGCGAAGTCCGCCAAGGCGCCCGGTCGGGCGATCATGTATCCCTGAACAACGTCGCACCCGAGTGTCGAGAGCGCAGAGAGCGTTGCTTCGTCTTCCACGCCCTCCGCGACCACCGACATGCCAAGACCGTGGGCAAGGTCGATCGTCGACTTGAGGATCAATCGGTCGCGCACATTGGTGGTGAGATCCCCGATGAGCGATTTATCGAGCTTGAGTTCATCGGCTTCGATCTGCTTCAAATACGCCAAGGACGAGAGGCCCGATCCATAATCGTCCACCGATACCCGTATCCCCGCCGCCCGAAATGCCGCAATCGACGACATCGCCGCCAATGGATCGCCGATGATCGCTGTCTCGGTTATTTCGAAGCAGACCCGGGCGCCCGCAGTTTGCACAGCGTCAATGGCGAACTCGCAGAAATCCCGGTCCACAAGCGATCGTCCAGAAACGTTTATGGAAATAATCTGGTCCAATCCCTCGGCCAACAATGTCGATTGATCTTCAATGGCGCGCCCGATCGCCCAGCGCGTCAGTTCATCGATACTGCCGGTTTCCTCCGCGACTTGAATGAATTGTTCGGGGGAAATGTGACCGTGGAGCGGGTGCCGCCATCGCATAAGCGCCTCAGCGCCGACAATATGGCGCCCGCGCAGCGAGGCTTTCGCCTGGTAAACCAGGGTGAAGTCTCCGCGCGCGAGACCTTTGCCAACTTCGGAGATAAGCGCCAGCTGAATTCGCGGATCGGCGACGTACTCGGCGGCGTATCGAACGTGGCGTTGACCCCGTCGCCTCGCCTGATCGAGGGCAAGCGTGGTCTGCTCCAACAAGCTCTCCGCAGCGCCGCCGCCCGTCACCGCAATCGCCGAGCCGGCATGAACGCTCAGCTCAATTGCCTGGGCGTCCAAAAGGACTTTCGTGTCCAGTTTTTCGAGCGCGTCGGCGCACTTCCGGCGCGCTTGATCATCGCTCGCGGCGGCTAGTACCACGCCGAGAACCGAGGTGGAGATGTGGAACACGCGCGCCTGATCGCAGCATTCACCTAAGTGCGAAGACAAGCCTCGCACCAGCTTGTTGGCGGCGCCGTAGCCAACGGCGCCGCGCAAAATAGGAAACCGGTCGATGCCAATTGCGATCGCTGCGACAATAGGGGGCCCCGACGCCGATTGTTCATTCATTAGGCGCTGCAATTCCTCAAGCATCGCCCGTCGGTTCGGCAACTCTGTTTCAGGATCGTGCAGCGCCACGAACGACAGGTGCTCCTCGCGCTGGCGCAAGATTTCCGCCGCACGCCGATTGAGCTCGCGATAGATGCTAACTGCCGCGCAAACTAATTGCGTCAGCAAGACAATGCCGAGACTCGCACTGATCGGCGCCGACGCCTGCAACGCCAGCGGAGCAAGCAGCGCCGCTGACAAAATTGCCCCTTGCCTGATGAAGAGGCGACGCAGATTGAGCGGGCCGGCGCGCGGCCACAGGACAAACAGCGCCAGCAATGCTAATCCCAAAGTCAGCGCCCCGCTCGGTTCGATCAAGGCGCGGCCCTGCACCAGGCTTTCGTATGCGAGTGCGTGGACGAATACCCCCGACAGCGCGGCTTGAATCGGCGTGGAAAATTCGTCGCCAAGCTCGAGCGCCGTGGCCCCGATCAGAATGGTCTTGCCGCGAACGCGGTCGGCGACAAACTCGCCGCGATACACATCCTCGAAGCTGATCGTTTCGATCTCTCCGCTGCGAATGCCGTAGTCGATCAGAAACGACGAGGTCTCACCGTACGGCGCGCCCGCCAGAACGGCCGCCATCGAGGCGTGGTAATGGTCGCCATGGTTGTAGCCGCGCTGATAGCGCCTCACCCGCCCATCGGGGTCGAGGCGGACATTGACGCTGCCGAGCACGGCGTTGCGCGAGAGTGAGGCAAGCGGCGTGTTCTCGGCACCCGATCCAGGCTGCAAGAACGTGGGCAGTACGACGGCGCCTGGGTCGGCGTCGATGGCCGCACGTAGCGCGGAATCGTCGGCGTCGGTGGAGCGTGAACCGAAATCGACGTCGAACCCGACCAAAACGGCTCCTGCCTCGCGCAGGTTTTGGACCGCCGCCGCGAAGCGCTCACGCGGCCATGGCCACTCGCCCGCGGCACTCAGGCTTCTTGAATCGATTGCAACGACCGCAATTGAACCCGACGGCGCACGCTCCAGCATTTGCGCTCGCTGCGCCGCTAGATTGTCGTCGAGCGGCTTCAGCGCTCCGCTCAGATGCACCGCGGCGATCAGCAGCCACGCGCAGAAAAATTTTCCCGACCGGCGCGCCATGCTGTGCGCCGCACCGAGCCAGTTGCTGGGCATTGCTCTGGTCAGGCGCAGGCGTGCGCCGGTCAATTGCATGCGCGACCGCGACATGCGGTGTGGATAGGCGGATCGCCGGCGCCGTTTCCGTTTCCGCCGGCATTTTCGGCGTCAAACGCATTGCCATTCCCGTTCCCACCAGCATTCTCGTTGCCGTTGCCGCCGGCATTGCCGTTGCCGCCGGCATTGCCGTTGCCGCCGGCATTGCCGTTACCTCCGGCATTGCCATTGCCGCCAGCGTTGCCAACGCCACCATTTGCGGCTGCGTTGCGGTTAAAGCCCGCATTGCCGTTACCGTTGCTGCCGGTCAGCGATGCGATCGCATTGCGGACCGCCGCGACTGAGCGGCCAAACAGGCTGGAGCCGCCGCTATTGCCGCTGGATTCGCCGTTGGCGCCACGTCCATTGCCGTTAGGGGAGGCGCTCGACCCATTATGCGCGGCCGCGCCCGCGCGCCCATTCGTATCCGGTCCGTCCACTAGACCATTGGAAGCCTCGGAATAATCGAGCGCGGGCGCGGTCACACCTTGCGCGACGCTCTCCGCGTCGGTTGGCATGGTCATGGCGATGGCGTTTGGCGCACCCCGCGCGATGCTTGCTGTAAGGCCGGCGGCGACATCATTGACCGCGCCGCCCTCATTCGCGCGCACTTCAACCAGCCCCTGCGAGACGTGGACCAAGTCCTGCTCCGCGCCTGTGGAAACGGTGAAGGTGGTGCCTTTGACTACAGCGGCCAGAAGCGGCGTCTCCACCCGGAAGTGCTGCGCGTCACGGCGATCGACCTGAAACAGAAGTGAGCCCAAATCCTGCAAAATGCGGGTCATGCTGTCGTTGGAATCCGCTGCGATGGTCATGCGGCTATTGGGCGTCATGACGATGCGCTGGGCGCCATTTTGCAAAGTCGCGCGGCTGTCGGCGCCGGTGGTGACCGCCGTTCCGGCGCGCAAGCTTTGATTGACCATAGCGTCTGCGACATCCTGGCCGGGCTGGCGCACACGGACGACGCCTTCGTGCGCAACGATCCGCCATTGAGCCTGCTGAGCAGAAGCGGGTGTCGCCGTGAACGCCAAACCGCCGAGGGCGAACGCGCACGCTAGCGCGAGGAGTTTCCGCATGGGTCAAGGTTCCTTCTGGGTAGCGCGGACAGGAATGCGATCACCCTCGCTATCAGACTTGCGCTAAGGGATTGATAATCCGCCGGCAAAAACACCGGCTTTAACATCTTGTTTGCCGTGCCGGCCGATAACCACACCCAGGGAATTCAGGTCGGCAGAACGCCTCCATGCGTTGGGATAGATCAGCACTCACTGGGGTCGCGCATGTGCTTGCTCACGCGAGCGTGTTTGGCGCGGTGTGCTTTCTTGTCCCTGGCGAGGCCGATGCCGCTGAGGTGGTTGCGCTGCGTGGAACCAGCGATGCCGAACGGGAGGCGCCGGTTACCTGCACCGAAGGCGCCGGCGACTGCTTCGTTTTGCTCGGCGTCACCATTGACGGCGCCAGTGCCTTCACCCAGGCTGATCTCTCCCGCCATTACATTCCGTACTTGACCCGCGACGTCAGCTTGGACGACCTCGCGCGCATCGCTGACGCCATTACCACGCGGTACCGCCAGGCCGGCTACTTCCTCTCCCACGCCGTTGTTCTGCCGCAGGATGGCGCAAGCGGGGTCGCGCACATCCTAGTGCTGGAAGGCCGCATTTCCGACGTTGTCGTTGAAGGCGAGGGGCAATCGCAAGCGCGCCGATATCTAAGCGGACTCGACGCTCAACCGATCACCAATTTGCGTGATCTCGACCGGCGGCTTGCTCTTGCAAACGACGTGCCCGGGCTCAGCGTGCGCTCGCGGATCGAGCCCGACCCGAGCGATCCCACAAACCATCGCCTTGTCGTCACCACACAATTCGATGCGATCGACGGCGTCGCCTCTATCGACAATCGCGGGAGCGAGGACGCCGGGCCGCTACAAGCCTATAGCCGCCTGCATGCAAATTCGGTGTTGCTCGAAGGCGATCAGGCCTCACTTGGCGTGTTCACAACACCAGCGTCGCCAAGCGATTTCACCCATATCGAGGGGGCATATTCTGCGGCGCTCGAAGACGGCGCCCGCGTCACAGCTACAATCGCGGGCTCGCGCGCCCGCGATGGCCACGACATGGCATCGCCGGATATCGGCGGCGACGTTCAGGCTTTGTCGCTGCGGTACGAGCGCCCGCTTCAGCGTGGGCGCGCTGGCGGACTTTGGCTCGGCGCCGCGTTCGACTTGCACCATGCCGAGAACGATTTGGCCAGCGGGGGCGGCTATGTCGACGAATTGCGGGTTGCGCGTTTCAGCTTGCGTGGCTTTCTAGACGAAGGCGGACGCGCCAGCACGGTGTTCGCGCGCGCTTCGTTCGGCTTGGACTTGTTGGGCGCCTCTGGCCGTTCGCTCGTGCGCCGCTCGCGCTACGACGCAGACGGCGAGTTCGTTGCCTTTAACTTCCACGCGTCTCACTACCGCGATCTGAGCCGATTTGTGGGCGTGTATGCTTCGATCGACGGCCAATGGGCTGATCGGCCCTTGCTCTTGTCGGAGGAATTCGCCGTCGGCAGCCTGCCTTACGGCCGCGCCTACAATCCCGGCGAGATTTCCGGCGACCACGGCCTTGCTGGTTTGGTCGAACTGCGCGCGGGCTATGACCCCGATCTGGGGCCAATCTCGTTTTTGCAGGGCTATCTCTTCTACGACACCGCCCAAGTCTGGAACTACAACACAGCGCCTGACGCCGATGAACTCTCTCTGTCGTCAGCAGGGGCGGGATTGCGGGTCAATGTCGAGGACTGGCTAGTTTTTCGCATTGAGACGGCGCGCCCGTTGACGCGCACGCCCTACGAGGAAGGCGACAAGGACTGGCGACAATTTTTCTCGCTCTCGGCGGCGTACTGAATGCGATTAGGTCAGTGGCGCTTTTGGTGCCCCGCCCCGCCACAACCGGGCAGCTGACCTCAGGTGCACGACTGGTCCCGGAAATCTGAAAAACATGGCGCGAGTGACGGGGCTCGAACCCGCGACCTTCGGCGTGACAGGCCGACGCTCTAACCAACTGAGCTACACCCGCGTTCTTCGAAGGGCCAAGCCCTACCGCGAGACGCAGGGGGTTAGGACAAGCGGTGGGGCGGGTCAAGGCCGTCGGCCCCTGGTCGCGGCCGGAATATTGGGGAATCGCCTGCCCCTGGAGCGCGGCCGTAGTTGCCATACCCAGCGAGCGCCACTAGCTTCCGCCCGGCTTTCGCGGGTGCGGCGCCGGGGCTCTGGCGTGGGGCGGCGACGCGGCTTAGGTGGAGCGCCAGGAACCGAAAAAATGGGCCTCGACCTCACCGACTATCTCCCCATCGTCATTTTTTTTGCGATCGCCATCGCCTTGGGGGCTGGATTTCTGATCGCCGCCTGGGTGGTGGCGCCGAAGTCTCCCGACAAGGAGAAGGTGTCGGCCTATGAGTGCGGGTTCAACGCCTTTGACGACGCACGCATGAAGTTCGACGTGCGGTTTTACTTGGTCTCGATCCTTTTCATTATTTTCGATTTGGAAGTGGCGTTCCTGTTTCCGTGGGCCTTGTCGCTCAAACATCTCGCGCCAGAGGTCGCTCAGTTCACATTCTGGTCAATGATGGCGTTCCTTGGCGTGCTGACCGTTGGTTTTGTCTATGAATGGAAGAAGGGCGCGCTCGAATGGGAGTGACCTCACCCGCGAAGGCCGGCGTTGAAGGCGGTTACCCGGTTAAGGAGGACGATCCGTTTTACACGGGTCTGTCGGACCAGCTTGCCGACAAGGGTTTCCTGGTGGCGGCGGCGGATGATCTTATCACCTGGGCGCGAACCGGGTCATTGATGTGGATGACGTTCGGGCTCGCCTGCTGTGCAGTCGAGATGATGCAAGCGGGCAATCCGCGTTACGATCTTGAGCGTTTCGGTTTTGCCCCGCGCGCAAGCCCGCGCCAGAGCGACGTGATGATCGTCGCCGGCACGCTCACCAACAAGATGGCCCCGGCTTTGCGCAAGGTCTACGACCAGATGCCCAATCCGCGGTATGTGATCTCGATGGGCAGCTGCGCGAACGGTGGCGGTTATTACCATTATTCCTACGCTGTGGTGCGCGGCTGCGACCGCATCGTGCCGGTCGATATCTACATCCCTGGCTGCCCGCCAACCGCGGAGGCGTTGGTGTACGGCGTGCTGCAATTGCAGCGGAAAATTCGCCGCGAAGGGAACATCGAGCGATGAGCGACCTCGATGCCCTTGGCGCGCACATCGTTTCGTCACAACCCGGCGTGGCGATGGTCCACGTTGTGCGCCACGGCGAACTAACAGTCACTGCGGACGCCGCCGGCATTGTCTCGCTCATCACCTTTCTGCGCGACGATCCACGGTGCAGGCTCAACACTCTGATCGATATTTGCGGCGTCGATCGTCCCGAGCGCGAGAAGCGCTTCGATGTGGTCTATCACCTATTGTCGATGCAGCTGAACCAGCGTCTGCGCATCAAGGTCGAGGCGGATGAGACAGGGCCTGTTCCTTCGATCGCAGGCATCTTCCCATGCGCGGACTGGTTCGAACGCGAGGCGTTCGACATGTATGGAATAGTGTTCTCAAACCACCCGGATTTGCGCCGCATCCTCACCGATTACGGCTTTCAGGGCTTCCCGCTGCGCAAGGATTTTCCGCTCTCAGGGAACGTTGAGGTCCGTTACGATGCGGAGCAGCAACGCGTGGTGTATGAGCCCGTGAAGCTGATGCAGGCGTTCCGCAGCTTTGATTTCCTCTCCCCGTGGGAAGGGATGACGCGCCAGGAGCCGAGCGATGGCGCCGAAACTTGAATTCAAGGAGGTTGCGAAGTGAGACCGGCTATAACTTGTGAGATCCACGGCAAGCAACGAAGGGCCTATGTTTGCGAGCATGTCGTAAGCGTATTCTCGGGGGCACAGCCAAGCGGGTTCGTGTGGCGGCGCGATGACGAAGGGGAGTACGAGGCCCTATGCTCGGCATGCACTCATATGGCGCCGGCAGAGTGGGAGGCGAACATGCCCCGCTTGGCGCGCGAGGTGTGCTTGGAATGTTTCGCAGAAGCGGGGCGGAGAAACGGAATCCTCTGGCCAAACGATGCCAACACCTAAAAGGCGACCCAGGGTGGAAGTGATGATTTCGTGTCCCGCACTGCGCGCCGGCCCGCGCCAGCTCGCAACAATGACAGCGCGCGATGCGATCTCGCTCTTTATATTTAGTGGAACGTCGTATGCCTCATGATCTTGCCGCCCGGGCGCCCGACGAGAAGCGCACTTTCACGATAAATTTTGGCCCTCAGCACCCAGCCGCGCACGGCGTGCTGCGGTTGGTGCTTGAGATGGACGGCGAGATCGTTGAACGCGTTGATCCGCATATCGGCTTGCTCCATCGGGGCACCGAGAAGCTGATCGAGGCCAAGACCTATCTGCAGGCGCTGCCCTATTTCGACCGGCTCGATTACGTCGCGCCGATGAACCAGGAGCATGCCTATTGTCTGGCGGTTGAGAAACTCTCGAACATTGAGGTTCCGCGGCGCGCTTCTATCATTCGCGTACTGTACTCCGAGATTGGCCGTCTGCTCGCGCACCTGTTGAACGTCACCACGCAGGCGATGGATGTCGGCGCCATGACGCCAATCACGTGGGGCTTCGAGGAGCGTGAAAAACTCATGGTGTTCTACGAGCGCGCCTCGGGATCGCGCATGCACGCGGCGTATTTTCGCCCGGGCGGGGTGCATCAGGATCTGCCGCCGCAGCTGATCGACGACATCGATACGTTTTGCGATGGTTTTCCTGGCGTGCTCGACGACATCGAGGGCCTGCTAACGGACAACCGCATCTTCAAGCAACGCAATGTCGATATCGGCGTGGTGACCCAGGAAGACGCCTTTAAATGGGGCTTCTCCGGCGTGATGGTGCGTGGCTCCGGCATGGCGTGGGACCTGCGTCGCAGTCAGCCCTACGAGATATACAACGAACTGAAATTCCAAATCCCGCTCGGCAAGAACGGCGATTGCTACGATCGCTATCTGTGCCGGATCGAGGAGATGCGCGAATCAACGAAGATCATGCAGCAATGCCTGGCGCTGCTGCGCAAAACGCCGGGCCCGGTGATGCCGGAAGATTCCAAATTCGCGCCGCCGCGCCGCGCCGACATGAAACAGAGCATGGAAGCGCTGATCCATCATTTCAAACTCTACACCGAAGGCTTTCACGTGCCGGCGGGTGAAATTTACGCCGCGGTGGAGGCGCCCAAGGGCGAGTTCGGTGTCTATCTCGTGGCGGACGGAACCAACAAACCTTATCGCTTGAAGATACGGGCGCCGGGTTTTCCGCACCTCGCGGCAATGGACTATCTCTGCAAGGGCCACATGCTGGCGGACGTGTCGGCGATCCTGGGTTCGCTCGACATCGTTTTTGGCGAGATCGACCGGTGAGCGCGGAAGATGTCTCTGTGGTTCAGCGCCAGCTTGACGCTTATAATGCGCAGGATTTGGACGGTTATTGCGCGTGTTTTGCCGATGACTGCGTCATCGCTGACCTCAACGGCGCCGTGACACTCGACGGCCCCGCCGCCATTCGAACGCGGTACGGGCAATTATTCGCGGATTTTCCACAGAACCGGGCGCGCCTGATCTGCCGCATCGCTGTCAATAATGTCGTGATCGATCACGAAGATGTCGTTCGCGCGCCTGGCGCCGGCTTCAAATGCGCGGCGATCTACACGCTGAAAAATGGGCTCATCGCCCGCGTCGATTTCGTGAGAGAGCCATGAGCGTACGCCGCCTCGCTGCCGATCAGCCCGCCAGCTTTGCCTTCGCGCCTGCGACCATGGAGCAGGCGCGTTGGTGGATCGCGAAATACCCGCCCGAGCGCAAACAATCGGCGGTGATCCCGGTTATGTGGCTGGTGCAGAAACAGGAAGGCTGGGTCAGCGAGCCCGCGATCCGCGCCATCGCCGACCTGCTCGCCATGCCGACGATCCGGGTGCTCGAAGTGGCGACGTTTTACACGATGTTCCACCTGCACCCGGTGGGCAAACATCACATCCAGGTGTGTGGAACCACGCCCTGCATGCTGCGCGGTTCGGAAGAGCTGAAAGCTGTGTGTAAGCGGCGCATCGGCGAAGCGCATACACCGAGCGCGGATGGCAAGTTTTCCTGGGAAGAGATGGAATGCTTGGGCGCCTGCGTAAACGCGCCTGTCGTGGCGATTGACGATTATTACCACGAGGATTTGACGCCAGACGCGCTCGAGGTGTTGATGGACACGCTCGCACGCGGGGAAAAAATCGAACCAGGTTCGGCGTCGGGCCGCACTACATCCGCTCCCGAAGGCGGACCGAAGGTGCTCACCGATCCCACGCTTTATGACGGTTCGCTCGCCAGGAAATTTGCTCTGCCGAATCTGCCGGAGAAGGCGTGAGCGAAGAAGCGCCCCCGAGTGCGCCTAGGAAGCGACCGCACTTCGAACCAATTCGGTTTGGCTCAACTTTGCGTTCGGGCGGCATGATCCTTTATGGCGCGCTTGTTGCCGCGATGGCCGGAATCGCGGGCTATAATTACACGGTGCAGGGCCAACCTGCCGCTAGCGTCTATGTTGCGGGACCCGCCATTGGAGCGCTCTGGTTTGGGCTGCGCTTGTTCATGATTATGGGATCGAGAAAGTAAGCCATGCTCGCTGACAAGGATCGCATCTTCCTCAATCTCTACGGGACGCGCGGAGCTGACCTCGAAAGCGCCAAGCAGCGCGGTGCCTGGAACGGCACCGCCGACATGATCGGCTCGGGACGCGACTGGATCATTCAGCAAGTGAAAGACAGCGGCCTTCGCGGGCGCGGCGGAGCGGGATTCCCGACCGGTCTCAAATGGTCGTTCATGCCCAAAGAGGTGAAGGACCGCCCGCATTATCTCGTCGTCAATGCCGACGAAAGCGAACCTGGCACCTGCAAGGATCGCGATATGATGCGCCACGATCCGCATCTGCTGATCGAAGGCTGTTTGGTGGCGTCGTTCGCGATGGCCGCGCACGCTTGCTACATCTACATCCGCGGCGAATACGTAGCCGAACGCGAGGCGATGGAGCGGGCGATCAAAGAAGCCTACGAAGCCAAGTTGATCGGCAAGAACAATGTGCATGGCTGGGACTTCGATCTCTACATGCACCACGGCGCCGGCGCCTACATTTGCGGAGAAGAGACCGCGCTGCTGGAGAGCCTCGAAGGCAAGAAGGGCCAGCCGCGGCTGAAGCCGCCTTTTCCCGCCAATGTTGGCCTCTATGGCTGCCCTACGACCGTAAACAATGTCGAGAGCATCGCCGTCGTGCCGACGATATTGCGACGCGGCGCCAAATGGTTTGCGGGTTTCGGCCGCGCTAACAATACCGGGACGAAGGTGTTCTGCGTATCTGGACACGTGAACAAGCCGTGCAACATCGAAGAAGCGATGAGCATTCCGCTGAAAGAACTCGTCGAGAGCCATTGCGGGGGCGTGCGCGGCGGTTGGGGCAATCTCAAAGCCGTCATCCCGGGCGGCTCGTCGGTGCGCATGATCCCCGCGCACGAGGCGGAAACCGTTCTGATGGATTTCGACTCGCTCGCCGCCTTGAAGTCAGGCCTCGGCACCGCCGCGGTGATCGTGATGGATCAGAGCACCGATCTCATCCGAGCCATCGCGCGCTTGGCCTATTTCTACAAGCATGAAAGCTGCGGCCAGTGTACGCCGTGCCGCGAAGGCACGGGCTGGATGTGGCGGGTGCTGGAGCGCATGGCGCGCGGCGAGGCCGAGCATTCCGAGATCGATCTGCTGCTGGAAGTCACCACCCAGGTCGAAGGCCACACCATTTGCGCGCTGGGCGACGCCGCAGCCTGGCCGATCCAGGGCCTCATCCGCCATTTCCGCGGCGATATCGAACAGCGCATCGACCGCTATCGCGCCGCCAAGGGCGTGCACCAGGTGAGGATGGTGGCGGCGGAGTAGGGAACAAGGGGGGGGCGCATGTTTGAGGGCATTTGTGACGCGCTGTCATTGACGACTTGTGACGCCGCCACGGTGGCACAGACGCTGGGGGGCTTCAGTGGTGTTCTAGCGGCTGCGTTTGCGTTGATAGCCATTCCGGTTGCTTGGTGGCAGATATCCTCAAACACAAAGCTCTCCCGCGAAACCGTTGCGATGGAAACTTATCGCGAATACCTCAAGTTGGCCTTCGAGAACCCTGAGTATTCGGGTGCCGCGATGGGCGCGCGCACGATTGGGTTGGTCGACAACGAATTCGATTGGGATGAGGCTTCTCGCGAAGAATGTACGGCACTTTGGAGCGGCATCGAAGGCAGGCTAACGGAGCAGTCTGAGAAGTACCTTTGGTTCCTTTCGTTCCTCCTATCCTCGTGTGAAAAAATCGTCGACCACGCTCCAAAATCTGATGGATGGACAAGAGTCATTGAGGACCAGCTACGCTATCATTACTCTTCGTTGGATGCGTTATGGGACAAATTGGTAGGGCACTACGGCTCAGGTAGTCAGTTGGATAAATTGGTTCGGGGCGTGTTAGCCGAAGAGCCAGGCAAGTTGTCGTGATGAAACACTTCGTCCTCTTCTACGACTACCCCGCCGATTTCCGCGAGCGGCGCGCGCCGCATCGGGCGATGCACATCGCCCACGCCAATGCTTCGATCGCGCGGGATGAACTCCAGCTTGGCGGCGCCTTCGCCGACGATCCGCCCGCCGGCATGCTGTTGTTCAAAGCAGAAAGCGCCGAGATCGCGGAGGTGTTCGCCCGCGCCGATCCCTACGTGATCAACGGCGTCGTCAGCGCCTGGCGCGTGCGGGAGTGGACGACGGTGGTCGGCTCCGGGGCGTTGACCAAAATTTGACCCGCGGCCCCGCCAAGGGGTCGCAGCGTTGCGCTTGCCCCAGCCCGCCGAGGCCCTAAGAAGCCCGCGGGAGCGTTCATGTTCGTCCTGCAGGTCGCGAGCGTCAAAGGAAGCGGGGGTATCGCCACGGCGGTCGCTCATTACGAGCGCATGTTCCGCACCGCCGGCGTTCGCTCAGCCGTGCTGTTTCGGGGCCCCTCGTTCGAAGCGTTGCGCGCCGGCGGTTCGGATTTGATAGCGGCGCCGCGTCTTCTCACATCCCCGCTCGCGGCGTTCGCGCCGCAGCTTTCGCGCATCCGCGCGGCGGTGCTCGAACGCGCGGGAAGCGATCAATTGGCGGTGATCGTCCACAGCGACCGCGCCTTGCCAGCCTTGCGCCGAATGTTTCCGCGCGCGATCATGATCACGCCGTGTCACTCCGACAAGCTCAAGCACAAGGCGCGCGCCGACCTTGTGGTGACGCTCAATTCGGCTCAACAGGCGCTGGCGACGGCGGCGTTTCCGGGGAAGCGCATTCGGGAATTAGGCAACCCGTTCGCACCGGCGCCGGGTTCGCGCGGGCCTGATTGGGACAAAGAGGCGAACGGGCGGGTGCGGGTGAATTTTCTGGGCCGCCTGGAGGGGTTCAAGGATCCCATGACGGCGCTCAAGGCGTTTGCGGTCGCGGACCTGCCGCCCCACGCCGAAATGCGCGTCATAGGAACCGGCCCGCTCGAAGCCGAGTTGCGTGCGTTTGCCGGATCGAGCGCACGCCCTATCGCTCTCGCTGGCTGGCTCGAGGCGCCGTTCTCCAAATTTGGCCACGGCGACCTATTGGTGTTGCCGTCGACTTGGGAATCCTATTCCTACGTTGTGCGCGAGGCGCTCCAACACGGCGTTCCCATTGTCGCCAGCGACATCATGGTGCATCGCGATGCGCTTGGCGGCGGCGCCTTTGGCGCTCTTTTTCCTCCAGGCGATATTGCCGGACTGGCGCGGACCATGGAAGCGGCATTCGCCGATTTGCCGGGACTCCGCGCCAAAGCGGAACAGGGGCGAGAGGCGCTGTTGGCGCGCTATGGCGCGGCGGTATTTTGGCGAGAATTGTCGTCGGAAATAGAACGGCTGTCAGTGCGCGATGCGTCGCTCGCGATCCGGACGGAATAGGGGAGTACAAGAGTGGCGAGCATGCAAAGTATCCGACGCGGGATCGTCGATTTCATCATCGCGATTTTTGCGTTTCCAGCTGGCGCACTTTTGAGGCGCGCCCGGCGCGCGTGGCGCTACATGCCGCTGACGCGAAAGGTCCTGCGCGCCGCCGGCGTTTTTCCCCTGCGCGAGCACTATTACGAGCCGGTGGTGTTCGCCGATTACCTCCACCGCCCGCTCACGCAGAAGCGCTCAATCCCGGGGCTTGAGCTCAACGAAGAGGGGCAACTCGCGTTGTTGCGCGAGCTCCGCTGCGGCGAGGAACTCCGCGATATCCCGCTGCACAAGGACAAGAAGGCTGCGGGGGCGTCGTTTTGCTATTACAACGGCTCGTTCGAAGTCGGGGACGCCGAAATATTGTACAGCATGATCCGCCGTTCCAAGCCGAAGCGCATGTTCGAAATAGGCAGCGGACACTCAACTTTGATGGCGCGCTTGGCTATCGCGCGCAATAGCGCCGAAGACCCCGCCTATCGGTGCCATCACCTTTGCATCGAGCCGTACAACCAGCCGTGGCTGGAGGAGATCGGCGCCGAAATTCTACGCAAGCGCGCCGAATTGTGCGATCCAGCTTTGTTCGATCAGTTGGAGAGCGGTGACATCCTGTTCATCGATTCTTCGCATGTCATTCGACCGCAGGGCGATGTGTTGTACGAAGTGCTGGAGGTGTTGGGGCGGCTCAAACCAGGCGTCCTCATCCACATCCACGACATCTTCACCCCGCGCGACTACCTTGAGAAATGGGTGCTTGAAGACCAAAGATTGTGGAACGAGCAATATCTGGTGGAGGCCTTTCTGGCGTTCAACGGCAGCTTCAAAATCCAGCTCGCCCTAAATCATTTGGCGTGCGAGCACCGCTCAGAACTCGCTGCGGCATGTCCGGTCTTCGCCGCCGATCCAAGCGCTGTGCCGAAGTCGCTCTGGATTTGTAGAATATAGGCGCGCTGCGGCTGGTGCCGCCAGAGGGACTCGAACCCCCGACCCCCTGATTACAAATCAGGTGCTCTACCAGCTGAGCTATGGCGGCGTAGCAACAAAATCAATGGATTAAGCCCCGCAGGAAATCCTTCCGGGCAAAATCGTGGTCGTCCATATAGCGGCGCGTCGGCCGGGCGCCCAGAGCCTCTCCATCCCGTGCGAAGCGCTTTCGCTTTCGGCCCGCTGTCGTTATGGTTAACCCGCAGCTGGGACAGGATGCGAACGGCGGGGCGCAGAGTGCGCGGCCACGCCGGAGCTTTTCGGTTTCCAACACGAACAGGGTGGTTTTTTATGGGTTTCTGGGACTCCGTGTTCGGGATCGTGTTTGGACGGCGCGGTTCGCGTTCGAGCGCGCCGCGCAGCTCGCCGCCGAGTCCGCCTCGGCCACCGGCGCCCCCGCCGCCACCAGCCGCCCCGCCGCCGCCGCCACCTTCACCACCGGCGGCCCCACCATCGCCGCCTGCGCAGCCACCGCCGGCGCCACCACCGCCGCCGCCGCCGCCGCCGCCGCCGCCGCCAGCAGCAGAGCCTCCACCGCCAGTGGAACCCCCGGCGCCGCCTACGCCGCCGCCGGGCCCGCCCGCAGGTTTTGCTTTGGAGAGTCTGCGCGTTAGCGACGCGACACGACTTAGTAACGAGCAATTGGTCGCGGCCGCCCAGCGCAATGGGGTCGAAGAGAACGTGCTGCGCGCTATCCAGACAGTGGAGAGTGCGGGACCCGGGTTCGCCTCCGACGGCCGCCCGCTGATTTCGTTCGAGCCTTATTGGTTCAGCCAAACAACGGGCGGGCGCTTCGACGCCAGCCACCCCGCGATTTCTAACGGCGCCAGCCGCGCTTATCTGGGCGGCGGCCAGGCTTCACGCTGGACGCGGCTTGCGGAAGCTTATGCGCTTGACCCCGACGCTGCGCTTGGCGCGACGAGCTGGGGCGTGTTTCAGCTGCCGGGGCGCTATTTCGACGATGCCGGCTACGCCAACGTATTCCTATTTGTACAGGATATGGCGCAGTCTGAGACACGCCAACTTGCGGCGTTCGAGGCTTACGCTCAACGCAAGGAGCTGATCGACGAATTGCAAAGCCGCGACTGGGCCGCGTTTGCTGCTGCGTTCGAGGGCGATGCAAACGCCGCCAATTATGCGCAAGCGCTCGCGCGCGCCTACGCGACTTTGACTGCGGCCAACGATCCGTACCTCGCTTCGCTACGGGCGCAAGACCCGCGTCCGCTGACGCGCGAGGACTATGCTGCGGTGGCCGCCGAACTTGGCTGCGAGCCAGAGGCGATCCAGGCGGTGGCGGCGGTGGAGAGCGGCAGGCAGGGGGCATTCGACGCCAATGGGCGCGTCACCATCTTGTTTGAGCCGCACAAATTCTCGGGCTTCACCAACCGTCAGTACGATGTCAGCCACCCCAATATCTCTTACCGATCTTGGGATCCAACGCGGTACCCGCGCACCCAGGACGGATGCTGGGCGCAATTGCGGGAGGCCTACGCGCTCAACCCGGAAGCGGCGATCAAGTCGGCCAGTTGGGGCCTGCTGCAAATCATGGGCTTCAATTACCAGCCCTGCGGCTTCGCCAGCGCGCGCGAATTGGTGACCGACATGGCGCGGTCGCAGGTGCAGCAATTGCGAGCGTTCGTGAATTTCGTACGGAGCAACAATCTCGTTGGCGCACTTGTCGCCAAGGATTGGGCGGCGTTCGCGGCTGGCTATAACGGCACCGGGCAGGTCGAGTATTATTCCTCGCGCATGCAATCGGAATATAACCGGCTGAAGGGGACTTAGACGGGGCAGGGGATGGGATTTTTTGACGCGCTGTTTGGGCTGGTGTTCGGACGTCGGGGCGCGCGCAAGCCGCCTCCGTCGCCGCCACGTGCGCCGCCGCCGCCGAGACCGTCTTCGCCGCCGCCCCCTCCTCCACCGCCGCCTGCCGCTCCCCCGGCGCCTCCGCCTGTCGCACCCCCCGCGCCCCCGCCGCCACCGCCACCGGTCGGGGATTATCTCGCGAGCCTTCGCGCCGTCAGCCGCGCGCCGATATCGCGCGCCGATTACGAGGCGGTTGCAGCGCGACTGAGTTGCGGGTGGGAAGCGGTGGCGGCTGTAGCGGAAGTGGAGTCAGGGCGGCTCGGCGGCTTCACCGAAGACGGCAAGCCTGTGATCCTGTTCGAGCGCCACTTGTTCTCGCGCAAAACCAACAGCCGTTACGATTCCAGCAATCCCAACGTCTCGAACCGCACGCCCGGCGGCTATCCGCGCACGCAGGGCGAACGTTGGGCGCAACTGGCGGAGGCGTTCGCGCTCGACCCGGAAGCAGCGCTGCAAAGCGCCAGCTATGGCCGCTTCCAGGTGCTTGGCCAGAATTTCACAAATCTCGCGATGCCGGACGCCAAGACCTACGTGTCGAAGCTGGCGAAATCGGAGAAGGATCAACTCGACGCGTTCGAGGGCTTCGTGCGCGCCAACTCTCTGGTTGACGAGCTGCGCGCCAAAAACTGGGCCGGCTTCGCCAGCGGCTATAACGGGCCGGGCTACGCAGCGAACCAGTACGATACGAAAATGGCGCAGGCGTATGCGCGGATCAAAGCGAACCCCGGATCGGTGGCGTGATTTGCGGCTGCTTTCGCGGAGCGCGAATTTATGCTATGAAAGCGCCATGGCAGACGCATCCACGCTCGACCTCGAAGAGGACGAAGTCTTTGACATGGCAAACCTGTCCGAAGCGCGCACGGGTATTCCCGGCGTGGTATGGATTTCCACGCGCGTTGCCAAGCATGGGCCGCGGGTGAAATATTTCGAGAAGGCTGGAAGCGACCAGCCGAGCTT
>CADEDG010000035.1 GCA_902826035.1 uncultured Alphaproteobacteria bacterium | reverse complement strand
CGCCAAATGCGTCGCCTCGACGGCTTGCTGCTGGCGTCGCTGTTCGGCGGCGACACATTGACGGAATTGCGGCTTTCGCTGCTGGAAGCAGAGAGCGAACTCACCGGCGGCGCAGGACCCAGGGTGGCGCCGTTCGCGGGCTTGCAGGATGTGGCGCACCTGCTGCAGCGCGCCGGCTTTGCGCTGCCTGCGGCGGACCGCGATGTCGTCGTCGTGCGCTATGGCGAGCCGATGCGGCTGCTCGCCGATTTGCGCGCCATGGGCGAGACGTCCGTGCTCGCGGAGCGTAGCCCGCGCGCCTTGAGCCGACGCATTCTCACGCGCGCGTTCGAAATTTATCGCGAGAGATATGCCGATCCCGACGGGCGCGTGCGCGCAACCTTCGAGATCGTCACCGCCACCGGCTGGGCCCCACACCAAAGCCAGCAAAAGCCGCTCAAGCCTGGAAGTGCGAAAATACGGCTGGCGGATGCGTTGGGAGTGGAGGAGAGGAGCGCGGGGGCGTAGAGCGCACTGGTCGAAGGTTAGGCCATGCGCCCCACGGCCCAGAAACGCCGACGTCTAAACTCGAAGCGCATCGACCGCATAACGCGCGCTGGCGCCCGCGACAGCCGCCAAGCCCGCAGCGAGTGCAAGCGCCGTTAACCCCACCCACACCACGAAAAAGCCGAAACCAGCTTCATTCCAGGGTGACAACAGCAGCCATATCACCGCCCAGCCGAGCACCACCAGCACCACCGCTCCGACGCTGCGCAAATAAACCCCGTGCGGGTGGCGATAGGATTGGTGCGCCAAAAACCCCAGCGGTACGAGCAGCACGAACAGGGACGACCAGCCAAGCATCGCCTGAGAATAACAGGGTAGCGTTAAGGAGCTCTTGGCGCCCGCTCACGCAAGCGTTGTTGCCGACCAAGCGCGCGCCGGTCCATACTCGCAACGCATGATCCTCTTTATCGATAACTACGACTCGTTCGTCTACAACCTTGTCCACTACGTCGAAGATTTCGGCGTAGCGACGGAGGTCGTGCGCAACGACGCGATCAGCGCCGAGCAGGCGCTGAAGAAAAAACCGCGCGCAATCATTCTCTCTCCGGGGCCGTGCACACCGAACGAGGCAGGCATCTGCCTTGGGCTACTCGCCCAGGCGCCCGAGGATTTGCCGATCTTCGGCGTTTGCCTCGGTCACCAGGCCATGGGTCAAGCCTTCGGCGGCGCAGTGGTGAGCGCCAAATCGATTATGCATGGGAAGGTGTCCGACATCGCACATTGCGGCGGCGGGCTGTTTCGTGGTCTCCCTTCCCCGTTCAAGGGTACGCGCTACCATTCGCTCGCGGTCGCGCGCGAGAACTTCCCCGGCGCCTTCAACATTGACGCAGAAACCGCCGACGGCGAGATCATGGGGATGTCGCACAAGACGAGGCCCCTCTTTGGCGTGCAATTCCACCCGGAATCCATCGCCTCCGAACATGGGCACGCAATCATCGGGAATTTCTTGACGATCGCGGGGTTGAAGTGAGCGCGCTCCATGCCGACTTCGCCCGCATTCTCGACGGCGAAGCCACGCACGCCGAGACGATGGATTTTCTCGCGCGTTCGGTTGAGCGCATGGGCGATCCTGAAGCGCTCGTGGCCGGGGCGCGCGCGATGCGCGAGCGCATGCTGCCAGTGAATGCGCCGGAAGGTGCGATCGACGTCTGCGGCACCGGCGGAGACGGCGCGCATACGCTCAACATCTCCACCGCTGTCGCCTTCGTCGTAGCTGGCGCGGGCGTACCGGTGGCCAAGCATGGCAACCGCGCCGCGAGTTCGAAATCCGGTGCCGCTGATGTTTTGGAGGCGCTGGGCGTAAAGCTCACGGGGGATGTCGCCGTGCTTGAGCGCTGCCTGCGCGAAGGCAATATCGCTTTCCTGTTTGCCCAGAACCATCACCCCGCGTTACGACACCTCGCAGCCGCGCGGAAAGAGTTCGGGCGGCGCACAATCTTCAATCTGCTCGGCCCGTTGGCAAACCCAGCAGGCGTGAAGCGGCAATTGGTGGGGGTGTTTGCGCCGGAATTTGTCGAGCCGGTGGCTCACGCACTCAATGCACTCGGTTACGTGCGTGCGGAGGTGGTTCATGGCGCTGGCGGCCTTGATGAACTTTCATTCGCCGCCGAAGGCCAGGCCGCCGCCGCTTTGGTCGACAAAGGAGAGGTAGAATTGCTCGACATCGACGCACGCGATGAGGCCGAGTATTACGGCGTGCCGGTAATCGCGAAGGACGCGCTGCGCGGCGGCCTTGCCCACGAAAACGCCGCTGCGCTCCGAGCACTGCTGGAATCAAAGGCGATGGACAGCCCCTATGAGCACGCCGTGCTGCACAACGCCGCCGTGGCGCTATTTGTTGCCGGTTGTGTCCATGACGCACTCGAAGGATGGCGACTTGCGCTCAATGCGCTGCGCAGCGGCGCGGCGAGACGGGCGCTCGCCTCCCTCATCGCGATCAGCCATTCAGCGTCATGAGCGTCCTCGCCGACATCCTCGGCTACAAGCGCGACGAAGTGGCCGCGCGCAAGGCTGCCCGGCCCTGGAGCGAAATCGAAGCGCTGGCGCGCGCGCAAGCGCCATCGCGCCGCTTTACCCTGGCGCTCGAGGCCGCAGACGGCCCCGCGCTGATCGCCGAGATCAAGAAAGCCTCGCCTTCGAAGGGCGTCATCCGTTTCGATTTCGATCCGACCGCGCTCGCGCGCGCCTATGAAGCCGGCGGCGCGACCTGCCTCTCCGTGCTTACCGACGCACCGAGCTTTAAGGGACATGAGGATCACCTTGTCGCCGCGCGCGCGGCATGCGCCTTGCCAGTGCTGCGCAAGGACTTCATGGTCGATCCTTGGCAGATCGCTGAAAGCCGCGCTCTCGGCGCTGATGCAATCCTGATCATTATGGCCGCGATCGACGATGAATGCGCGCTCGACCTCCATGATTCCGCCGACGCGTTCGCAATGGATGCGTTGGTTGAGGTCCACGACGAAGCCGAACTTGAACGCGCGCTGATGCTCGATGCACGCCTGATCGGGATCAACAATCGATCGCTTGCGAACTTTCAAGTCGATCTCAGCGTGACTGAAACCTTGGCCCCACGCGTAGGCGGCGATCGCCTGTTGGTATCGGAGTCCGGCATCGCCGCCCCCGCCGACATCGCCCGCCTCACGCAGGCGGGTGCGCGGGCATTCCTGGTCGGCGAGAGCCTCATGCGGCAAGCCGACCTCGCCAAGGCAACCAAAGCGTTGCTTGCAGGCTGATAACGCGGCTCAGTTGACACGCCTCAGGGAACGGATATAGAACAATACCGTTCACCGTTTGGACCAGGAGCAGTTCGGTCATGCTGACAGCGAAACAAAGGGAGCTGCTTCTCTACATCCACGAGCGAATTAAAGAGAGCGGGGTCTCGCCCTCCTTCGACGAAATGAAAGAGGCGCTGGATCTGGCGTCGAAATCTGGCATCCACCGGCTCATCACGGCGCTAGAGGAGCGTGGTTTTCTGCGCCGGTTGGCGCACCGGGCACGAGCCCTCGAGGTGCTGAAGCTGCCAGAATCGGCCGCCCCAGCGGCGCCGCCGCGCGGACGCGGGTCATTCCGGCCCTCGGTGGTGTCTGAAGGCCGCGCTGCGGCCAATGAGGGAATACCTATCCTCGGCAAGATTGCCGCTGGGGTCCCGATCGAAGCGATGCAAAACGAGATTGGACGTATCGCCGTGTCGCCTGAACTCGTTGGCGAGGGCGATCATTTCGCGCTCGAAGTGCGTGGCGATTCCATGATTGGGGCGGGCATTCTCGATGGCGACGTCGTGGTTTTGCGTCGGACCGAGAACGCGGAATCCGGGGATATCGTTGTGGCCCTGATCGATGCGGAGGAAGCTACGCTGAAGCGGCTGCGTCGGCGCGGCAATTCCATCGCGCTCGAAGCCGCGAACCCAGCCTACGAGACCCGCATATTCGGGCCGGACAGAGTGGCCATCCAAGGCAAGCTGGTCGCCATGGTGCGGCGCTATTCTTGATCGAGAACGGGAGCGCGTGGGGTCCAGGGCCGGTGAGTTGCGGGGTTCAGCGCTCGCGCGATCCGCAGGCTGCTCTGCTCAGCGTAGATGAACCCCCCGCCTAGACGCGCGAGATTGTTGGCGTCAATGAGTGCTTCGAGGCGATGTATTTCGCGGTAGTGCGGTGGAGCGAGCAGGTGAGTCAACACAAGCGCGCCACCATCCAGTACGCCGTGATCCGGCGCGCCGATTGAATGCATAGCCGCGAATCCGGCCTCCGTGCGCACAAGAAGCCCTCGTCGTCCTGCGAGCGACAGCGTACACGCGGCCTCGTTGCATAATTCCGGTACCGGCAGGCGCTCAATTGTCAGTGGTGCGATGCCGAGCATCGCACCCAGACGCTCGCGCGCATAGGTCGAGCGCCCGCCGCGTGCGAGTAGATTCCAGCCGTTCTGATCGCGCACGAACACCGCGCGCATATCCGAATCGAATGCCGCCAGCGGCAACGGCGAGAACAGGTAAAGAGCAACACTCGCGGCAAGCATCGGCGCTCCACCCCAGCGCAACCATCCGCGCCAAAGGCAGGCCCACAGCAATGCTACAACGCACATGATGAAAGCGGTGTCTGGCGGGCGCGGCAAGGCGCGCACAGCCTCCGGGCGCTCCCCAAACACGGCCCCAACCGCCACCACCAGATCCAGCGCACTCGCCATCACTTCGAGCGCGGGATCGGCTACTCCGAAAGGCGCCAGCACCGCCGCAGCTCCCGCGGCAGGCGCCACCAGAAAAGACATGATCGGGGCCGCGATCAGATTTGCTGGCAATGCATAAAGCGAGAAGCGCTGAAAATGGTAAATCGCGAACGGGTCAGTCGCGAGTCCGGCAATGAGCGAAATCAGCAGAACCGAGCCGATCCCGCGTGTGGCCCAATTGAGCGCGCCGATGACGGGACCAGGCGTGGGTAGCGCCGGTTCATGCGGGGCGCGCTTCATCATTTCGAACAACGCCACCAGCGCCATCGTGGCGGCGAACGACATCTGAAATCCCGGCTCCAGAACGGATTCCGGGAAAATGAGCACAACCACAAACGCCGCCAAAGCGAGGCCGCGCATCGAGATGGCGGGCCGATCGAGCAGGATCGCTCCGAACGCCACGCACGCCATTACGAAGGCGCGCAACGCCGGCACGCTGCCGCCAGAGATCACCAAATAAAGCGCCAGCATCAGCAGCGCACCGATAGCGGCGATCTTCTTCACCGGCCAACGCAACGCAATCGGTGCGACCAACGAAAGCGTCCACATGAGCGCGGCGAACACCAACCCACCCACGACGCCCATGTGAATGCCGGAGACGGAGACCAAATGCCCCAAGCCAGAATCGCGCAGCGAGTCGTTCGTAGCCGCATCAAGCGGCGCTCGGTCGCCAGTGACTAACGCGGCGGCGAGAGCGCCTCCGCGTCCGGGCGCAGCGGCGACGATCTCGGCGGAGAGGTCCGCACGCATCGCTGCCAGTTTCAGACGCGAGCGGTCGAGCCAGAAGTCAGGGGCGGAAAAATCGGCGGGTCTGCAGCGTCCGTAGGCAAAGCCGGTCGCACCCAATTGTTCGAAATAGGCTCTTCGCGCGAAGTCGTAGCCGCCTGGAGCAAGCGGACCGGAGGGCGGTCCGAGAATGGCGCGGCAGCGGGCGGCGCGCCCGGGGCTCAGAACACCCGCGTCTGCGACTGACACACGGGCATAGAGAGGCGGCGACGCACTCCCTTCGATGCTCCGCACCAGCAAGCGCAAGCGCGGCCCGTTCTCGCTGGGATCGTTGGCCATCACCCAGCCCTCGACAACCACCGGGCTATCGCCGCCTTCGTAGGGTGCTTGGGCGACAAGTGCGCTGCGCAACTGCGCCGCCCCTGCTCCGAGCCCGGCTGCAGCAATCAGGGCGAATGCCCCCGAAACGATGCGTTTCGCAGCATTGGGCCAGCCACCGGCGCTGGCGCTCGGCCACGCAGCGAACAAAAATCCGGCCAAGCCTGCGCTGACGAACACCGCCGCGCCAAGCCAAGCCGGGGGATCACGCGGCCAGGAGAGCCAGCCGGCCGCGCCCGCGATCAGCGCCGGGGCAAGCCACAAGATCCAGCGATCGCTCTGCTGGGCGAGGATTTCGGAAAATCCGAGCCGCGTGCTACCACGCGCGCGCTTTGATAAACCTGCGCCCTCCCCCATGAGCGTCGTCACGCGTTTTGCTCCCTCGCCCACAGGCTACCTCCATATCGGGGGAGCGCGAACGGCTTTGTTCAACTGGCTGTTCGCCCGCCGCATGGGCGGTAAATATCTGCTGCGGATCGAAGACACCGACCGGGCGCGTTCGACCCAAGATGCGATTGACGCGATTTTGGAGGGCCTGACCTGGCTTGGTCTTCAACACGACAGCGAGATAACCTACCAGTTCGCTCGCGCGGCACGTCACCGCGAGGCCGCCGAGGCGATGATCGCGCGCGGTACGGCGTTTCGCTGTTACGCGACCCCGAACGACGTCGAGGCGTTGCGGGCAAATGCGCATGCCGAAGGGCGCGCTTTGCGCTCGCCCTGGCGCGACGGGGGCGCTGCGCCCGATGCACCCTTTACGGTGCGCCTGCGCGCGCCAGATGACGGGGAGATCCTCAACAACGACTTGGTGCAAGGCCCTGTGCGCATCAAGGCGCGCGAGATCGACGACCTGGTGCTGCTGCGCGCGGACGGCAATCCGACTTACATGCTCTCGGTTGTGGTCGACGATCACGACATGGGGGTGACCCACGTGATCCGCGGCGACGATCACCTCACCAACGCGGCGCGGCAAATCCCGATTTTCCACGCCATGGGCTGGGAAGCGCCGAGATTCGCGCACGTGCCGCTGATCCATGGCGAAGACGGCAAGAAGCTCTCCAAACGCCACGGCTCGCTGGCCGTGCACGAATGGCGCGACATGGGGTATCTGCCGGAGGCGATGAACGCCTATCTCATGCGCCTCGGCTGGAGCCCCGGCCACGACGACATCCTGAGCAAGGAACAAGCGGTCGCCCAATTCGACCTCGCGCAAATCGGCCGTGGGCCGGCGCGGCTCGATTTTACCAAACTCGATTCGGTCAACGCGCATTTCCTCAAGGATGCCGACAACGCGCGCCTTGAGCGCCTGACCTTGGATTTCATCGCCGCGCACCGCACCTGGAGCGTTCCGGACTCGGCACGAGCACGCATCTCCGCAGCAATTCCGCTGCTCAAGAAACGGGCAAAGATACTCGCTGAACTGGCGGACGGTGTACATTTTCTGGCGGCAACACGCCCGTTGGCGTTCACGGAAGCTGCGCAGAAACAGCTTACAGGCGACGTGAAGGGAAGATTGGAGCGTTTGTCGGGGCGCTTGGCGCAAGCGAATTGGGAAACCACCGATTTAGGCACCCTCCTTAAGGCTTTCGCTACCGACGAGGGCGTTGGTATGGGCCAGATCGGGCCAGGGTTGCGCGCAGCGCTTACCGGTGGTGCGCCCGCGCCCGATTTGGGCCAGACTTTGGAATTGCTTGGGCGCGAGGAAACGCTCGCGCGCTTGAAGGATCAGACGGGATAGAGCCATGCAAAGCAAGCTCACGAAAAAATCGGCGGCCACGCTCATTTACGACAACAAGCAGATCGAATTGCCCGTCTATGGCGGATCGGTCGGCCCCGACGCGATCGATATACGAAAGCTCTACGGCCAGACCGGCGCTTTCACTTTCGACCCGGGCTTTCTCTCAACCGGCAGCTGCGAGAGCCAGATCACCTATATCGACGGCGACGAGGGCGTGCTGCTCTATCGCGGCTACCCGATCGACCAATTGGCTGAGCACTCGACCTTCCTGGAGGTCTGCTACCTGCTGGCGAACGGCGAACTGCCAAATGAGACCGAATACAGGCGCTTCGTGAAGGACATCACCTATCACACCATGCTGCACTCGCAGTTCGACCGCTTCTTCGAGGGCTTCCGACGCGACGCACATCCGATGGCGATCATGGTCGGCACCGTCGGCGCGCTGTCGGCCTTCTACCACGACAGCACCGACATCGAAGACGAGAGTCAGCGTGTGATCGCCAGCCATCGGCTGATCGCGAAAATGCCGACCTTGGCGGCGCGTGCGTTCAAATACTCGATCGGCCAACCTTTCGTCTCCCCGCGCAATGAACTCGATTATCCCTCTAATTTCCTGCGCATGTGCTTTGCGGTTCCGGCTGAGGAGTACAAAATTAACCCGGTGCTGGCGCGTGCACTCGACGTGTTTATGATCCTGCATGCCGACCATGAGCAGAACGCCTCGACTTCGACGGTGCGACTTGCCGGCTCGTCGGGCGCTAACCCGTTCGCCTGCATCGCCTCGGGAATCGCCTGCCTCTGGGGGCCCGCTCATGGAGGCGCCAACGAGGCCGCACTCAAAATGCTGATGGACATCGGCACGCCGGAAAACATCCCCGACTTCATCGCCCGGGTGAAGCAGAAGGATTCCGAGGTGCGCCTGATGGGCTTCGGCCACCGCGTTTACAAAAACTACGATCCCCGCGCCAAGGCGATGGAAAAGCTCTGCCATCAAGTGCTGAAGGAAGTGGGCGCTGAGGACAATCCGCTGCTCAAGGTGGCGATGGAATTGGAGAAGATCGCGCTCAATGACGACTATTTCGTCTCGCGCAAGCTCTATCCGAACATCGACTTCTATTCCGGCATCACCCTGCGGGCGATGGGCTTCCCGACATCGATGTTCACCGTGTTGTTCGCGGTGGCGCGCACTGTCGGATGGATCGCGCAATGGACCGAGATGATGGAAGATTCCAGCCAGAAGATCGGCCGTCCGCGCCAAGTCTATACCGGCGCGCCCAAGCGCGATTATGTGCCAGTGGGACGGCGGGGATGATCGCGCGGCGTACGCAAGGAAGGCGACCTCGCAACGGCGTCGCGCTTCGATAAGCTCAGCGTGACGCCAGTGTTCGCGTGCCTGCGGAAGTCTGCGTCAGCCTGAGTCAGACCTGCTAAGTAGCACGCCCAGCACCGCCTCCGCCGCGATATCCGCGGCCGGGCGCCCGCCGCGCCCCATCTGGGCGAGCGCCTCATTCTGACGGCGCACTTGATCGGCGCGAGCGGTGACATCGTCCAGTAGCCGCGCCGCAGCAGCGACCACGTTAACGGGCGTAAAGCGGGTTTGGATGAATTCCGGCGCGACTTCCGCGTCGGCCGCAACGTTCATCAAAGTTGCGTATTTCGACTTGAACAAGAAAGCACGCGCGGCCGCCCAAGTTATCCAACCGAGCTTATAGCCGATCACAAGCGGCGTCCCCTGCAGCGCCACTTCCGTCGTCACTGTGCCTGAGGCGGCGAGCGCGAGCGTTGCAGCGGCGAAGGCGTCTTCTTTTTCGCGTTCATCGACAATGCGCGCTGTCGGCGGCGCCTGTGCGAGCACTGCCTCTTTCACGCTCTGCGCGGCGACCACCATCAAGCGCAAGCGCGGCCGTTCTCGTTGCAGCACCTGCGCCGCGCGCCATAGAATGGGGCCAACGCGCCGAATTTCGCTAACCCGGCTGCCTGGCAGCACCAGCAGTACCTGGTCTTCAGCCGCAAAACCAAACCGCTGACGCAGAGTAGCGCCATTGCCCGGCTTGTAACGCCCCAACGCGGGGTGTCCGCAGACAGTGCAGGACAAGCCGAAAGGTTGGTAAAACGGAACCTCAAAATCGTGGATGCAGATCAGGTGGTCGACGATCGCCGCCAGCGTTTTCGCTCGCCCGGGCCGCGTCGCCCACACCTGCGGGCCAATGTATTTTATCAGTTTGATCTCCGGCGCTGCCGCGCGCACCCCCTGCGCCACCCGCAAAGTGAAGCCCCAGGAATCGATCAGCACGACGGCATCTGGTTTCGCGTGCAGGATCGCCGCGACGCTGGCAGCCACCGCGCGCTTTACTCTTGAATACGCCAACAGCCCATCGACGAAACCAAGGATCGCGAGCCCCGAAATATCGGCGCGCGAAGGCAGCCCTGCTTCAGCCATGAGCGGCCCGCCAATGCCAGCGAGTTCGAGACTTGCATCGCGCGCCGTGAGCGCGCCGACGAGATCAGCACCCAGGGCATCGCCAGAGGCTTCCGCCGCCACGAGAAAAATGCGCCTACTCAAGGCTCGCCGAATTCTTCAGGCGTGAAGCCGTAGAGAAAGATGCCAGCTGCATCGGCGGCGGCAATGACGGCGTCGCGCCGCACCACAAGCGCTCCGGCCGCCTCGACGGCGACGCCCGCGAGGCCTGCAGCAGCGGCGCACTCGATTGTCCTGAGGCCGATCGTTGGAAGATCGATGCGCCGCTCCTGAATTGGCTTGGGGCGCTTAACCAATACGCCCCGACGTGCGGCTATTGTCCCGCGGATCGCCACTGGAAGCTCGCCCGCGCGACGCAGCATCGCGTCCGTGCCTTCTTGGGCTTCCACCGTAAGCACCAAACCGTCGCAGACAACGACGCCTTGGCCGACGTCATACGCCCCCACCGCCGCGGCCACGCGCGCACCCTTCGCGATATCTTCTAAGTGCTCTTGGAGCGGCGTGATTGCGCCCCAAACTCCGACGCGCGCAACCAGGTTGCTCATGGCGTCGTCGACGCCGACGACGCGGAAGCCAGCGCGCTCGTGTTCTGCCATCACCGCGCGCAAAAGCGCGTCGTCGCCCAGCGGGGCCGCTGCGAGCAGCGCTGGAACCATCGCCATGCCGCCGTCGTCGAGTTCGAGCATACGCGGGTCCTGGCGCGGCACCTTGCCTAGCATCACGATGGCGTCGCATTGGGCCTCGCGAAGAGCCTGCATTCGTGCGCCCATGGCGCCGAGGGCGTGCGCGGCGCCTGGATGTCGCCGCAAAGATGGGTCGGCCAGCGGAGCAATGCTCGCGACGAAATAAGCCAAGCCCTCGGCCTCACAATGCTCCGCTAACACCACCGGCAATTCGCCGCCGCCGGCAATGATCCCGAGCTTGCGCCACGGCGCCATGATCAGTCCCGCGGCATGCATAGCGGGCGCGCAGCGTCGGCGCGCACGAAATTGACGATCTCCATCACGTCGGGATTTTTCGCGTAGAGTTCGGCGCAATCCTCGATCCGCTCCTGGAAAGTCCCCTCCTCGGCGAACAACAACCGGTAGGCCGCGCGCAGATCGTGGATCTGCTCGCGCGTGAACCCGCGGCGCTTCAGTCCCACAACATTGAGCCCGCCAAGATGGGCGTGATTGCCGATGGCCGAGCCGAACGGGATCAAATCCGTGGTCATCAAGGCCGAGGCGCCGACGAAGGCGTGGTGCCCGACGCGTCCATGCTGGTGAACGCCAGAGAGCCCGCCCAGGAAAGCGAAATCACCGACCTTTACGTGCCCACCGATAGTGGCGGTCTGTGCCATGATCACGTGATTGCCGACGGCGCAATCGTGGGCGACATGGCAATTACCCATAATCAGGCAATTGTCCCCGATCGTTGTCACTGCGCGTCCGCGGGCGGTGCCGCGATGCAAGGTAGCGTGCTCACGAATGACATTGTTGTCGCCAATCTCAAGCCGGGTCGGTTCGCCCTTGTAGGACAAATCTTGCGGCGTGCCGCCGAGGCCTGCGAACGGGAACACTGTGTTGTCCTTGCCGATCGTGGTGTGCCGCTCGATGAATACATGGGCGATGAGGCGCGTGCGATCGCCGATTCTAACGTCCGGGCCGATCACGCAGCCAGGCCCGATTTCGACATCGACGCCGAACTCGGCGCTTTTATCGACGACCGCCATCGGGTGAATGGTCGCGCTCATCGCTCACCTTCCGGGCGATCTGCTTTCATGGCAGCGAATTCGCAATCGGTGGCGAGTTCGCCGCGCACCTCCACACGTCCCCTGAACTTGAAAATGTTGCGGCGTTGAAAAAGCACTTCGACCGGCATTTCCATAACGTCGCCGGGCATGACGGGACGCTTGAAGCGGGCGTTCTCCACCGACATGAACAAGATCAGGTGTTTTCTGATGTCAGCCTCGAGCGTCTTGGACATCAACAGCGCCCCCGCCTGCGCTAGCGCTTCGATCTGCAGTACGCCGGGCATCACTGGCGCGCCGGGAAAATGACCCGGAAAGAACGGCTCGTTGATGGTGACGTTCTTGATACCGCGGATCGACTTGTTGGGGATGTAATCGATGGCGCGATCGATCAGTAGGAATGGATAGCGGTGCGGCAGCCGACGCAGAATTTCACCAATCTCGATGACGTCATCGCTGGTTTTTTGTTTGTCGGTCAAATCAGTTGCCTGCATTGCCACTCCCTGCAGCCTTGCGGCTGATCCACGCCGCCTCACGGAGCCATTTGCGCAGCGGCTTGGCCGGATAACCGCTCCAGATCTCGCCCGCCGGCACGTCTTGGAACACCGCGGCCCCGCCGGCAATAGTCGCTCCCGCGCCGATGGTGCGATGATCGCCAATGCCGACCCGCCCCCCCATGGTGACGCCATCCCCGACAATTGTAGAACCGGAGATGCCAGCGAACGCAGCGATCAATGAACCGCGCCCAATCGTGCAATTGTGAGCCACATGACATAGGTTATCGAGTTTGCAGCCCTCCCCCAACACCGTATCGTCGAAGACTCCCCGGTCGATGGTGGAGTTCGCCCCGATCGTGACTCGGTCCTGGACGATGACGCGCCCGAAATGAGGGATGTCGATTGGCCCCGAGGCGTCGCCGACAACGCCGAACCCCTGCTCGCCGATGACGGCCCCCGGGAGGATAGTCACGTCGTCGCCAATCAGGGCAAACGCGATCGACGCCCCAGCGCCAATACGAGTGCGCCTTCCGATCGCAACGCCAGGCCCGATCACGACATTCGGGCCGATTTCAGCGCCTTCCCCGATTTCCGCATTGGGGCCGATGACTGCACCGGGGCCAATCTGGACTCCGTGCTCCAATCTCGCGCTTGGATCGATGCGGTCGCCGCCGAATTTGCGCGGTCGCGCCAGACGTGTCGCAATTTTGGCGAATGTCAGCTTCGGTTTGTCGGACAGGATCAGCGCCGTTGCGTTCGCGGCCAAGTGCGCTGCGCCCGGTGAAACCACACAGGCGGCGGGCGATCCCACCAATGGCGCGGCGTTCTTCTGCGCCTCGAAGTAGCAGAGATCGTTTGGTCCTGCTCGATCCGCGGCGGCAATTGAATGGACCAAGCAATCGGGGTCGCCGCCGATGTCTGCACCTGCCGCAAGCGCCCGGACCGGCGCCGGCCCAAGCATCTCGTAGAAACGCGCGTCAACCATGGGTGACTTTTGGCGCCACCAGCGCCAAAAGTCACCGATTGATTGCTATTGCTGCGCTGGCTGCTGAGGAGAGCACTCGGCCACCGCATGACGCGCTACTGTAGCAGTCCGGGTGGCTGGGTTTTGATCCAATTGTTGGATCACCGTGTTGGTGATCTCAAGTTCCGGAGAGGAACGGACAATCGAGCCGGCGTCCAAGACAACGCCAGCCCCTCGTGATTCCATTACGCTTTGAATGATCGGCGATGCAAGCCGATCGAAATCACGCAAGGCAATGGCTTGCGAGCACTCGAAGTCACCCTGCAGGCCTTGCTGACGCGCTTGAAATTGCTGCAGGCGTTCCGAAAATTGCTGGAATTGCGGCGCCAAACTTGAGCTGTTTCGTATCTGCTCCGGGGACATGTTCCGCGAAGCCTGCGCTAGGCGCTGGCGTTCTTGCTCAAGCGAGGCGCCCTCCGGCTGCAGAGCCTGGGCTTCTTGCGTTACCTGCTGACGAATCTGACCAAGCTTCGCACCCATATCGCGTCCCAGAGCCGACTCGGCGACAACGCGCTGGTAATTCAACACTACCGCACCGCCTTGTCCGCGATTTCGCTGCGCGAACGCGTCCGCGCTGACGCCCATCGCAACCACAGCCAATGTTACCGCAGCTACCTGCCCAAACAATCGCATCTTCGATTCTCCTCAGAAGTTGGTTCGCGTCGAGAACCGGAATTGCTGCTGACGGTCGTATTCCTCGAATTCGATAGGCTTCGAAAAATCGAATTGCACTGGGCCAAAAGGCGAATCCCAGAACACAGACACCCCGGCGGCCGCACGCAGGCTAGGCTGGTCCTCAACGATCAGGCTCTGGGTGCCTAAATTAATGGATTGGCGGCTTGCGGAGTCCACTTGGCCCAACGTCCCGAAGTCCACGAACAAAGCACTACCCAAAGCAAACGATTCCGGCAGCGGCAAGGGAACATCCAATTGGAGCGTTCCTATGGCGTAGAGATTGCCACCCAGCGCATCGCCACGCCGAATGAGATCGCCGGTGGTGCTATCGACCAATAATTGCCGCGGACCGATCCCGGCTACATCAAAGCCTCGGAAGGACGAACCGCCTTTAAAGAAGCGGTCATTGACCCTCACATCGTCGCCGCCCCATCCCATGATGTAGCCGGCCTCTAGGCGCCCGGTAGCGCGGAAGCCGAACGGCAGTCCGTAATAGACGGCACCTTCGACCTCCGTGCGGAGGAAATTTACCTCTCCGCCCAGACCGGCAATGTCCTGGCGGAGCTGCAGGTCAAAACCCCGGGTGGCGCGCGTAGGCTGGTTGCGACCATCCCAATTGACGGTGAAACCGAGCAACGATGTTAGGAAGGTTCCCTCTTGGTTGCACAGAAGCGGACGGCTCGCATTGAGCGTGCTGCATTGATCGATCGGAGCCGTGTTGATGTTGCTGTCATGGTCAACGAGCTGATGCGCGATCGTGGTGTCATCCTGAACCAGCGAGTACGTAATCCCGAGACTGGTGCGTTCCGACGTCGGAAACCCGATGCGGATACCCCCGCCAGTCGATTGGTTCTCAAATGACGACTGGGAAAGAAAATCTGTCCGCAGCGAGTAAAGGTCGATTCCCGCCGAAATGTCGCGCCCCATAAAGCGCGGCTCAGTAAACCGGAGATCGAGCTGCTGGCTGCGACTGCTGGAAGATGCTCGCAGCCGCAGAAACTGTCCTCGGCCGCGCAAATTGCGCTCCGTGATGGAGGCGTCGAACAAGAAATTTTCGGTCGACGAATAACCGGCGGCAAAAGCGAGTTCGCCAGTAGACTCTTCTTCTACCGTAACCGTAACAACCGAACGATCCGGTTCGGAGCCGTCTGTTTCCTCGACCTTGACGTCTTTGAAAAAGCCCAGCGCTTGAATCCGTTGGCGCGAACGATCAAGCAGAACGCGATTGAATGCGTCGCCTTCATTCACGCGCAGCTCGCGCCGAATAACTCTATCCAGGGTGCGGTTGTTGCCGACCACATCGATGCGTTCGATGAAGACCCGCGGACCCTCGTTTACCTCAAACGTTATATTTACCACGCGGTTCTCAGCGTCGCGCTCAACTACCGGCGAAATATCTACGTTCGCGTATCCGACCGTGCCGGCGACATAAGACATTGCGTCGATTGCATCTTCGATCAACTCGCCGCGAAAAACGGCGCCGCGCCGGATGGGCACGGCCGAAAGCAACAGCTCTTCAGGCAAACGATTCAGCTGCGTTTGAATCCGGACCTCTCCGAACTCGTAACGAATGCCCTCGTCAACGGTAAAGGTGATGAAGAAATCGTGCTGATCGGGCGTCAGTTCGGCAACAGCAGAGACGACACGAAAATCCGCATACCCGCGGTTGTTGTAGTACTTACGCAATTGCTCGCGATCATACTCAAGCCGATCAGGGTCGTAATTGTCGTTACTTTGGAGGAAATTCCACCACGTGGATTCTCTGGTGACAATGGTGTCGCGGAGGCGACGGTCTGAGAAGACGTTGTTGCCGATGAAATTCACGTCGCGAACACCGGTCACCGGGCCCTCATCGACCTCGAAAATAAGATCGACGCGGTTTTGATCGAGTTCGCGCACCTGCGGCGTCACTTGTGCGGCAAACCTACCCGAACGGCGGTACACCTCGATGATGCGCTGAACGTCGGCCTGCGCGCGCGCCGCGGTGAACACTGTGCGGGGGCGCGCCTGAACTTCTTCTTCGAGGTCCTTCTCATCGAGCGTACGCATGCCCTCGAAGATGACCCGGTTGATCACCGGGTTTTCGTTGACGGAAACCACCAGGTCGGCGCCACGCTGCTCTATCTGCACGTCGGAGAACAGCCCGGTGGCGAAAAGCGTTTTGATCGACAGATCGACGCGCTCGGGGTCGAACAAATCGCCCGGGCGCACCTGCAAATATGAGGTGATTGTCGCCGGTTCGATGCGCTGGTTCCCCTCGACCACGATGCGCCGGATGGCGACCCCGGCTGGCTGCGCTGCAGGCGTTGTGTTCTGCCTCCCGGCGTCCTGCGCATAGGCGTCATCAGCAGCGGCGAGCAAGACGCCCGCCCCCGCACTCACGGTCGCGACGCAGCTGACCGCGCCGAGCACGACTTCTCGTAGAACTTGTCTCATCAAGCCCTCGACGCTCCGACGCTCCCCAGCGTCTTGTTTGTAAGACCCCATCCCATCCCGAAAGACAAGGACGACGCGCTGTTCATCGCGCACCCGGGAACAGGCGCGTGATGTCATTCCAAGTCGCAAACAGGAAAAGGCTCGCCATGACGGCGAATCCAGCCCTGTAAGCCCATTCCTGGGCCATGGCGGGCAACGGCCTGCCCCCACGCACCGCTTCAATCCCATAGAACAGCAAATGTCCGCCATCCAGAACTGGAATCGGCAGTAGATTAACAATCCCCACAGCCACGGACAGCATTCCCGCCCAACCTAGGAGCGCAAGAGCAAGATTTCCGATTCGCGAACCTAAATTGTCGCCGGAAGAGTCCAAGGCGATCGTGGCCACCTGGCCTGAAGCCTTGAAGATGCCAAGCGGGCCTGCAATGTCGCTACCTGAATTCTTGCCGGTGAGGATCCCGCCCAGATAGGCGCCGGTCTGGGCCACAATAGCCCACGTACCCCCCGCGCCGTGATTGAGCGCCTCCGCCAGGCTCACGGGCGCAACCACCCGTTCAGCCTCATGGATGCCCAATTGGAGCCCCAGCGTCCAAACCTGTTCCACAGCGCCTTCGGGGCCAGGGCGCGAAGTCAAGCGCGCCGTCACGGTGGCTTCCCGAACGCCGCCCTCATCATCCGCCAAGCTAAGAACCATGGGACGACCGCCGCTGCCCAGTATGCGCTGTTGAAAGTCCGCCCAGCCTTGCACTGGCTGGCCATTCACCGCTTCGACGATTTCGCCACGCCGTAATCCTGCCGCCGCTGCGGGCGTGTCCGCGACGACGCCCCCGATGCGCGCTGGAACCAAGTTATAGTCCGTCACATCACGACCGGCTGCAAACGCGACCAAAGCGAACGCCAGTACCGCAAAAACAAAATTCGCTGCTGGACCTGCTGCGACGGTAACGGCGCGTTTCCAGATTGGCATGGCGCGGAAATGCCCACGATTGCGCGCTTCCTCGACGCTCAGCGCCTGATTTTCCTCCGACGATGGGAGCGTACTGGATCCGTCGGTGTCATCGACCCAAGACACGAAGCCACCCAGCGGTATCTTGGATATTTTCCAACGGGCTCCGTACTTATCAGTCCAGCCGATCCACTCCGACCCGAGGCCAATAGAGAAACTCTTGACACCGATCCCGCACCAACGACCGATCTGGAAGTGGCCAAATTCGTGCACGAACACGACAAGGCTCAGCACCAGCACAAACGAGCCTACATAAAGCAAAGTGTTCTGCAAAAACTCCGGCATCCGCCCTCAATCCTCCCGCGCCCGCTTCACTCTTCGCCCGCCGGTTCTGTCAGCCAGCTGGGCTTAGGCCGGCGCAAGTCTGTCCGCAATCTCCGCAGCACGACGACGCGCACCCTGATCGACCTCCGTCACCTCATCGAACGATGAAGGCGATTTTGCGTTGCCGGCGGCGCCCGACATGACTTCTTCCACTACCCGGCAAATGTCGAGGAAGCGGATTCGCCCGGCGAGGAAGGCCTCAACGGCCACTTCATTTGCGGCGTTGAGGGCGGTTGTGGCCCCGACGCCCGCTATCAGGCCCTCTCGGCACAGCCGCAGAGCCGGAAACTTCGCCGCATCCGGCGCTTCGAAGGAAAGGGTTCCCAGCGACGCGAGATCCAGTCTAGCGGCTGAAACCTGCGCTCGATCCGGCCAGGCGAGCGCGTAACTGATGGGCACGCGCATGTCGGGCGCCGCCAATTGGGCGAGCACCGAACCGTCTACATAATGGACAAAACTGTGCACCATGCTTTCAGGGTGAACCACAATTTCAACATTTTTCTCTTTTATATCAAATAAATAACAAGCCTCGATCAGCTCCAGCCCTTTATTCATGAGGGTCGCGCTATCGACTGATATTTTGCGTCCCATGCTCCACCGCGGGTGAGCGCAGGCTTGGTCCGGGGTCGCGGCGGCCATCGTCGCTCTGCTGGCAGTCCGAAATGGCCCCCCCGAGGCGGTCAGTGTGATCTTCTCCACCCGGTTCGGATGGGTGAGAACCTGGAAAATCGCATTGTGTTCGCTGTCGACGGGCAGCAATGTCGCGCCACCGGCTTTGGTTGCCTCCAAAAACAATGGCCCGGCGCAAACAAGGCATTCCTTATTGGCTAGCGCCACCATCGCCCCGCGACGTACCGCCGCCAAAGTCGGCTGCAGGCCCGCCGCACCGACGATCGCGGACATGACCCAGTCCGAGGGGCGTGCGGCAGCTTCCACCAAGGCCCCAGCGCCGGCGCCAACCTCAATATCGAATTTGGCTAGCGCCTCACGCGCCTGGCTTAGCAACTTCGAGTCGGCAATCACCGCAAATCTTGGCCGAAGCGTCGCGCAAGCTTTGGCCAAGGCTGCGATGTTCGCGCCAGCGGTCACTGCCTCAACCGGTATGTGCGCCCCGTTACGCCGGAGTTCCGAAATGACGTCGATCGTCGAACGCCCGACAGACCCCGTTACCCCGAGGATCGAAACGCTCCGACCGTCAGCGCTCATCGTCCGATACCGAACAGCAATCCGGCCAGGCTCGGGCAAAAAGCGAACGCGGCGCCAGCCAGCAGGGAGGCAGCCATGAGCCCGTCGATGCGATCGAGCACGCCGCCATGTCCTGGTATCAAACCGCTGGCGTCCTTCACGCCGAAACGTCGCTTCAAGGAGGACTCGAACAAATCGCCCATCAACCCGGTAAAGCCCACCAGCGCCCCAATGGCAAACCACAGCTGCTGCATCTCTTCCTCTTGGTGGATGGATGCGCCGATCACAAAACCAGCAGCAGCGGAAGCCAACGTACCCGCAACTATTCCAGACCATGTCTTATTCGGCGAAAGTCCCCGCGAGACGCGCGGCCCTCCAACTAATTTGCCGCCAAAATAGGCGAAAATGTCGGCCGACCAAATCAAGGTGAACATCGCCAATATGGTGTCGCGTCCCTCAGGGCCACGATCGCGAAGCCATAAGAAAACCGCCGGCGGCAACCCCACATACAGCGCGCCTGCAGCGGTCTCTAACACTCCCGCGAGATCCCGACGACGGCACGCGGAGGCGCCTGCACAAATGGCCATCCATGATGTTGCGAGCCATAGATAGCCCCAACTCGAGATCAGCACCGCGCCAAGCGACCCGAGCAGGGCAAAGGCAAACGCCTGGTCTAGCGATGAGGGCTCGCTCATTCGCGCCCATTCATAGCTCATCGCCACGACAGCGGCGCCACAGGCGGCCGCAAGCCAGGGACCGCCAAACCAGGCTGCGCTAGCACCCGCGCTAGCGAGCACCAATCCCGACACGATGCGAGCGCGCAGATCCGACCAATCGCGGTGTTCGGCGCCATCTCCGGGCATCAAGCGTCGGACCTGCCATAGCGGCGCTCTCGGCGCGCATAAAGTGCAATCGCCTCCTCCAGCGCGGGCCGGCCAAAATCGGGCCAAAGCACATCCAGGAAAACGAGTTCTGCGTAGGCTGACTGCCACAACATGAAATTAGAGAGCCGCGACTCACCGGATGTCCGCACCAACAAATCCGGCGGCGGCAAATCCACCGTGTCCAGCCGCGCCTCGAACAACGCGGGATCGATATCTTTCGGCGCCACTCGCCTCGCGATTGCTTCTTCGGCGAGCTTGCGGGCGGCGCGGACGATCTCGTCTTGGCCGCCATAATTGAAGGCAATTGTGAGATTGAGTTTGTCATTGCGCACGCTGCGTGTCTCGGCATCCTCTATGATTGCGGCGATGTCGTGCTGCAGGCCCTGACGCTCGCCGATCACGCGCACGCGAACGCCTTCCCTCACCAGCTTGTCCAAATCGCGCGCCACGTAGAGGCGTAATAGATCAAACAGCGCGTTCACCTCCTCAACAGGCCTGCGCCAATTTTCAGTCGAGAACCCGAACACGGTTAGATAACGCACTCCGAGATCGCCGGCGGCTTCTACGGTTCGCCGCAGCGCTTCTACACCCTCTGCGTGCCCAAACGTGCGCGGACGCCCGCGCTGCTTCGCCCAGCGACCGTTGCCGTCCATGATGATGGCGACGTGTCGCGGGACGAGCGCCTGCGCGGGGTCGGAAGCGGATGCAGTCATGGGGCTAGGGATTAGGGGTTGGGGATTGGGGCGTTCGAACGGGGGATGTCTCGTCCCTGATCCCCCCAGTCCTTACTCCCTAAACTTGCGTGATCTCCTCTTCCTTGCGCCGCAGCATGTCATCGATTTTTTTTATGTGATCGTCGGTCGCTTTTTGTACCTCGACGCCCAGTCGCTTGTGCTCGTCCTCGCTAATGGCATGGTCTTTTTCGAGTTTCTTCAAGTGCTCCATGGCGTCACGACGAATGTTGCGCACGGCGATGCGTTGTTGCTCGGAGTACTTGCCTGCCACTTTGGAAAGTTCGGTTCGACGCTCGCCGGTAAGCGGCGGGATTGGGATACGCAGGGACTGCCCGTCGATGATAGGGTTGAGCCCTAGGTTGGACGCGCGGATCGCCTTGTCTACTGCGCTGACCACAGCCTTATCCCAAACCTGCACGGAGATCATTCGCGCCTCAGGCACAGTGACGCTGGCGACCTGGTTGAGCGGGGAAACGGCCCCATAGGCTTCCACGGTGATCGGGTCCAGAAGCGCCGGCGATGCCCGCCCCGTGCGCAGACCCGAAAATTCATGCGCAAGCGCAGTGAGAGCGCCGTCCATGCGCTTTTTGTAGTCGTCAAGATTGAAGGGCGCAGGCGCTGCCATGATCGATCCTCGTTGCTGGCTTCAGTCGCGTATGGTGGTGCAGATGCCGCGGCCGACCAGCACATCGGCCAAACCACCACGGGTGCGAATTGAGAAAACCACGATTGGAATGGCGTTCTCGCGCATCAGGCTGATGGCGGAAGCATCCATCACTTGAAGGTCGCGCGCCAGAACTTCGTGGTAGGAGAGCCTTTCGTAGCGCGTTGCGCTCGGATCCTTCTTGGGGTCGGCAGTATAGACTCCATCGACCTGCGTGCCCTTAAGCAGGGCGTCGCAACCCATCTCGGCGGCACGCAATGCCGCAGCAGTGTCGGTTGTGAAAAACGGATTGCCGGTGCCGGCGGCGAAAATAACGATCCGACCTTTCTCCATATGCCGCATAGCGCGGCGGCGGATGTAGGGCTCGCACACTGTGACCATTGGGATCGCGGAGAGCACGCGCGCCTGACCACCGACAGCTTCGATCGCGTTCTGCATGGCGAGCGCGTTCATCACCGTCGCCAACATGCCCATGTAATCGGCGCTGGCGCGCTCCATGCCTTTGGCGGCGCCCTGGACGCCACGAAAGATGTTGCCCCCGCCAATGACGAGGCACAATTCTGCGCCAGCCTTGACCGCTTCCACCACCTCTCCGGCGATGCGTTCACATACGGTCTGATCGATGCCATATTGGCCTTCACCCATCAGCGCCTCGCCGGAAATCTTGAGCAGCGCGCGCTTATAGAGTCGTGCGGGGTGCGACTTGGGCAAGGGTTCAGCGAGGCTCATGGGCGCGATCCGTCTGGGCAAGCGGTTTGCACTCACCATAACGCCACCGCCGCCGTTGGCGCAAAGGCAAACGGCGGCGGTTTCTCACTCGGCGCTTAGGAGCTCAGTCGTCCTTCTTGGTCATCGCCGCCACCTCGGCAGCGAAATCACCGGTCTTTTTCTCCACACCTTCGCCGACGGCAAAGCGGACAAAGCCCGTCACCTTGACCGGGGCGCCGGCGGCCTTGGCAGCCTCTGCAACCGCAGCCTCGACGCTTTGATCCGGGTTCAGGACAAAAGCCTGCTTCAGCAACACGGATTCCTCAAAGAACTTGCGCATACGCCCTTCGAGCATCTTATCCAGAACCTGTTGCGGCTTGCCTTGGGCCTTGGGGTCTTCCTTGATCTGCTCCAGCAGAACCGCCTTTTCACGCTCGACGCGGTCCGCTGGGATTTCCGCTTCGCTCAGGGCTAAGGGATTGGCCGAGGCGATGTGCATAGCGACCTTTTTTCCAAAACTCTCGATCGCCGCCTTGTCGCCTGTGGATTCCAGCGCGACCAACACCGCGATCCGGCCCAGATGGTCCGCACCGTCCACCTTGGAGTGAACATAAGCGGCGATAGCGCCGTTTTGGACCTTGAGCTTGGTCGAGCGGCGGAGCGTGATGTTCTCGCCAATCGTGGAGATCAGTTGTGTCACCGCATCCGACACCTTCGCGCCAGCATGGGCGGCGTCGAGCAACGCTTCGTGGCCGTCGACCTTAAGCGCAATCTTCGCGAAATCACCTGCAGCCTTCTGGAAGTCGCCATTGCGTGCGACGAAATCGGTCTCGGAATTGAGTTCGATGACCGCGCCATGATCGATGCCGAGCGCAATCGCCACGATGCCTTCGGCGGCGGCGCGGTCGGCCTTACGGGCGGCCTTCGACAATCCTTTGGCGCGCAGCCAATCGACCGCCGCCTCAAGATCGCCGTCGGTTTCGGCCAGCGCCTTCTTGCAGTCCATCATGCCGACGCCGGTCTTCTCGCGCAGGTCCTTGACCAGCGCCGCGGTAATTTCCGCCATGTTCGTACTCCTCACTGCTCCGAGCGCGCTCGACGCATCGGGCGCGCTCTAACTTGGGTGTGCTCAGTAATTGGCGCCAGTGGGGCCGTCGATCGGGCTTTCCGCCGGCAAATAGGGCGCAGGCTCGCGCACGGCCGGCTCCACGGGAGGCCGCGCTGAAGCGCCGATGTCGGCGCCGCCGCGCACCTGACTTTCGGTCAGGCCGTCGAGCACCGCGTCGGCGACGAGGTCGCAATAGAGCTGGATCGCTCGCGCAGCGTCGTCATTGCCGGGGATCGGGAATGTGACCTCATCTGGATCGCAATTGGAATCGACCACCGCCACGACGGGGATGCCAAGCTTTCTGGCTTCCTTGATCGCAATCGCTTCCTTGTTGGTGTCGATCACGAACATCAGATCAGGCACGCCGCCCATAAGGGCGATCCCGCCAAGGGAGCGGTCAAGCTTGTCGCGCTCACGAGTGAGATTCAGCACCTCCTTCTTGGTGAGGCCTACCGCGCCGCCGGCGATGGTCTGCTCCAGCTCCCGCAAACGTGCGATCGATTTGGAGACCGTCTGCCAATTGGTCATCGTGCCGCCGAGCCAGCGCGAGTTTACAAAATACTGGGCGCTGCGTTGCGCCGCCGCCTTAATGTGCTCGGCGGCCTGCCGCTTCGTGCCCACGAACAGAACACGCCCGCCCTGGGCGGCGACTTCGCGGACTTTCATCAGCGCCTGGTGCAGCAATGGCACCGTTTGCGAGAGGTCCAGGATGTGGATGTTGGACTTTTCGCCGAAGATGTAACGGTCCATCTTCGGGTTCCAGCGGTGGGTCTGGTGTCCGAAATGCGCGCCAGCTTCCAGGAGCTGGCGCATGTTGAAATCAGGCAGCGCCATAGTGTCTTTCCTTTTCCGGTTTGCCGCCGCGGGCGTGACTTAGGAATATTTTCCTAAGACCGGAAGGAGAAAACGGCCGCTTTCAGACCGCTACGCCCTACCCGCGTGCGAAGTAAGGCGCGGGGTATAGAGGCGTGGCTTCTGTAGCGCAACTGCCGGGCGTGGGATTTGCGTCCTTGTCCGCCGCCGCACAAAGACCCACTTAGGGCCCACTTTAGGTTGTCTGGTCTGGCCATACGAAAAGGGTTCGTCGCGTGAAAAAAGTCGCAATCATTGGAGCGGGCAATATCGGCCCAACGGTCACCGCCTTTCTGGCCAACCCGGAGGCCGGCGCGCCTTACGAAATCCTGATCACTGATATAAACCCCCAAAAGCTCGATACGATCGAGGCCTGGAAGTCTGAAGTCAGCGCCGACATCGCCGCTCGCGTCGTGACAAAGGTCTTGGATGCAGGGGACCATTCTGCGCTGACGGCGGCGATCACAGGCTCATTCGCCGTGATCAGCGCCCTGCCCTACAAATACACCCTCGCTGTTGCGCAAGCCGCTTTGGCGGCGAACGTCCATTACCTCGACCCCACCGAAGATGTAGCAACGACCAAGACGGTGCAACAATTGGCGGCGAAGGCGAACAGGGCATTCATTCCGCAATGCGGTTTGGCGCCGGGGTTCATAGCGATTGTCGGTCACGATCTTTTCAAACGGTTCGACACGGTCGCCGATTTGCGCATGCGCGTAGGCGCCCTGCCCGAATTTCCAGCAAACGCATTGGGCTACAATCTGACATGGAGCACTGACGGAGTGATCCATGAGTACTGCGTCCCTGGCGACGCGATCACCGACGGCAAGCTGCAGCCCACGACTTCGCTTGAAGAATGCGAGTCGCTCGCCATCGACGGCGTGACCTATGAAGCTTTCAATACTTCCGGCGGCCTGGGCACATTGTGCGAGACGCTTGCGGGGCAGGTGCGGAATATGAACTACCGCACGCTCCGCTACCCAGGCCACGCGGCGATCATGAAAGTTCTACTCAACGACCTTCGTTTCCGCGAAGAGCGATACCAGGACGAACTCATCGAAATCTTTAACCGCGCACTGCCGCGGACCGAGCAAGACGTGGTCGTGATATTCGTTACAGCCTCGGGTGAGCGGAATGGCCGATTTGAGCAAGAGACCTATGTGAACAAGGTCAGACCGAAGCGGATATCAGGCAAACAATATACGGGCATCCAAATCACCACGGCAGCAGGTATCTGCGCCGTGCTTGACCTGCTTTCAGACGGCAAGCTTCGGGACCAGGGTTTCGTCAAACAAGAGGACATCAAGCTCTCGGACTTTCTCGACAATCGTTTCGGTCGCTATTACGTCGGTTAACGGAACAGTGCGGCTACGGTCTAGCAATAAATGGGGGGTGCGATGGCGCTTGAACTCAAATCGGTAAGGAGCGACGCGTTAGCCGTTCTTGAGAAGCTGGGCGCAACGCCACCATTCATCGAAGACGGAGGCGTGGTCGCGCGTTCGCCAATCACCGGCGAAACCATCGGGCGCATTCACGAGGCCTCTTCCAGTGACGTTTCCGCGGCCATCGAGGCGGCCCATCGCGCTTTCCTTGACTGGCGTTTGCTGCCAGCGCCGCGCCGGGGCGAATTCGTCCGCCTGCTCGGAGAGGAATTACGAAACGCGAAGGCTGAGCTGGCCGAACTCGTCACCATCGAGGTCGGCAAGATCAAGTCCGAGGCCCTGGGCGAAGTTCAGGAGATGATCGACATCTGCGATTTCGCCGTTGGCCTATCGCGCCAATTGTACGGCCTAACGATCGCCACCGAACGCCCGAGCCATCGCATGATGGAGAGCTGGCATCCGCTTGGCGTTATCGGGATAATATCGGCGTTCAATTTTCCGGTTGCCGTGTGGGCGTGGAATGCGGCACTCGCCCTTGTGTGCGGCGATAGTGTCGTATGGAAGCCGTCGGAGAAGACGCCGCTCACCGCGCTCGCAGTTGACGCAATCATGAAGCGGGCAGCGCGGCGTTTCGGCGCCGTGCCCGCGGGACTGAGCCAAGTCATCATCGGCGGCCGTGGCGTCGGCGAAGCGCTGGTCGATCACCCTCAGATCCAACTCGTCTCCGCCACAGGCTCCACCGAAATGGGCCGCAAGGTGGGCCAACGGCTTGCCGCTCGGTTTGCCCGACCGTTGCTGGAACTCGGCGGCAACAACGCCGCCATCATAGCGCCTAGCGCCGACCAGGGCCTTGCGCTGCGCGGCGTCGCATTCGCAGCGATGGGCACTGCCGGACAACGCTGCACCTCGTTGCGCCGCCTGTTTGTACACGAAAGCATCTATGACCAGTTCGTGCCGCGACTGAAGGCCGCCTACGGCTCCGTGCCGGTGGGGGATCCGCGGCAAGAAGGCGTTTTGATCGGGCCCCTCATCGACGACGGCGCCTATAAAAACATGCAGAAGGCGCTCAGCGAAGCGCGCGGCGGCGTCATCGGCGGTGAGCGCGTAGCGACCCCCAGCGCGCCAGACGCCTATTACGCGCGACCGGCCTTGATCGAACTCGACGCGCAGACCGATGTCGCGCTCCGAGAGACCTTCGCGCCAATCCTCTATGTGATGCGCTATAGCACGCTGGAAGAAGCCATCGATCTGCAAAATGCCGCTAAGCACGGGTTGTCGTCATCGATCTTCACGCTGGATATGCGCGAGGCCGAGCGCTTCATGGCCGCTAACGGTTCCGATTGCGGCATCGCCAACGTCAATATCGGGCCGTCAGGTGCGGAGATCGGCGGCGCGTTCGGTGGCGAGAAGGAAACCGGAGGCGGCCGCGAGTCCGGGTCGGATTCATGGAAAGCTTACATGCGGCGCGCCACCAATACCGTGAATTTCGGCACGGATTTGCCGCTCGCCCAAGGCGTCAAGTTCGACGTTTGAGCAGGCCGGCTTGGTAGCCTAATTAGGCCGGTGCGCAGGACCTGAAATGCCGACGGCCGCGCGCAGGTCGGTTGCTTGCATCAAACGCCCCTCTCGCATCACGACTATTACGTTGCGCAAATCGCCGATGTTCCGGCTGGGATCGCCTTCGACGAGGAACAGCTCCGCGTTCCGCCCGACGCTGATCGCGCCTGAGACATCGCCTGCACCAAACTCGCGTGCCGGAACGATGGTGGCGGTGGCCAGCGCTTCCGCCGGACTCATTCCCGCTTCCACGTAGAGTTCAAGCTCGCGCACCAGTTCCAACCCCGTGCCATCGGTGCCGGCGACGATGGTAATGCCGCGGCGGTGCAATTCGCCGACGAGTGCGGTCATCGCCGCGAAGCTGCGGCGCATCTGCGCGCGCGAGACGTCCGGCGTCGGCGAAAGGCCGCCGCCGCGAAAACCGCGCTCTACCTGCACCGGCATCGTTCCGGTGAACGGCGCGTAGGGCGCCGCCATATCGCCGGGATCGGGCACGTAAAGCGGTTCGAACGTCGATAGCGTTGGGTCAACGACGATGCGCCGCCGCTGCAATTCCTCGAGATACGCGCTCATCGCCGGCGAGCGCAGATCGACGTCGGCGCCATACCTGCCGGGTCCGTAGAACCGCGGCAGCCCGTTATTGGTCTGGATCACGCTGTCCGGCATGGCCTGCATGATCACCCAATTGATGTGGGTGATCTCGTCATAGCCGGCGCGCACGGCATCGAGCGTGCGCATCCCTTGCGGGATGTGGCCACTCACACGCAGACCGAGACGGTGGGCCTCGTTCGCCATCGGGCGCACCCATGCGGGATTGAGCGATCCATAGAGTTTGATGCCGAAATAGCCGTCGGCTTTGGCCCTGCGCACAGCGGCGATCGCCTCGGCGCGATTGCGAACGATGACCGCGACCTGCGCCGAGTTCGGACCTTCCCCATCGATCAACATAGTCGGCACGATGCGCGTGCCCAGAATTTCGCCGCGCTCGATGCGCGCGCGCCGCGCCGGCGCCACGGCGGGATTATTGCCGGGATCGCGGACGCTGGTGATCCCTTGCGACAAAAGGAGAGGGCCAGTGTCGTCGCCGCCATAATGTTGGTGATTGTCCCACAAGCCTGGCACAAGCGTACGCCCAGCGCCCTGGTAGACGATCGCTTGCGCCGGCAGTGGCGCGCCTCCCGCGGGGGTCACGCTCACGATGCGGCCGTTATCGACGACAACCGTCATGTTTTCGCGAAACGCCTGTTGCTCGGAATCGTACAAACGTACGCCCTGGAACACGACTGGCATTGCCGGCCGCGGCGCGATGCGCGCCACCAATTCGCCGCTTCGCGCGGAGAGCGCCGCGTCCTGAGCTTGGTTCAGCTGCTGCGCAATTCCTTCCCATCCAGCCGGCATGTAACTCAAGAAGCCCGCTGTTGCGAAGAAGCGCTCGCCCTCATACCAGACCGGAAACGGCGAGAGCCCTACGCCGAGGATGGCGTAGGCGGTCAGAGTCTTGGTCTCGCGTCCGTTGCTCACTTGCAGCGTCGTCAATTGCTCCATCCTCGCCTGCCCAGAAGGCAAGAGCGCCATGGCGCGATCGGGCGACCGCATCAGGGCGTCGGTGAAACCGATCGTGGAATCGAGCGTCCCGCCGTATGACGCGTAATATCCCGCACCGGCGCCGCGGCCGTCATCGACTGGACTCTGAAACTCATAGCCAGCGGCGTTTCGTTGAAACGTCTCGGAAGCGTCTCCGGCTGGGGTCGATCCACGCACCGTCTGAGAGAGCAACGCGCCGTCGGCGCCGAAGCGCAGCTCCTGGTCGATGTCAGTCGCGAAGCCGCGCAGGAGCAAATTCTCCCTGGAGCGGCG
>CADEDG010000034.1 GCA_902826035.1 uncultured Alphaproteobacteria bacterium | reverse complement strand
TCAAGGCAGGGGAATTGATGGATTTGCAGCATTCCTTAGCTTAGCGCATGAAACCAATGCGCGTCGATGTCCTCGCCTTACAGCGTTTCTACGCTTCGCCCTTAGGCGAAGCGGCCCGCCGTGCGGCGTTGCGGCGGCTGACGGCGCTGTGGCCCAGCGTTGATGGGCTCGACCTGTTGGGATTGGGCTATCCCCCGCCTTATCTTGAAAGCTATCGCGCGACAGCGCGACGCGTGGCGATGTTGATGCCCGGCGAGCAGGGGGCGGAACCTTGGCCGGCGGGCGGCCCATGCATGACAGCGCTGGCCGATGAAACCCGGCTGCCGTTCATGGATTCGATTTTTGACCGGGTTCTGATCGTCCACGCGCTGGAGGAATCGAGCGCGGTGCATGCAATGTTGCGCGAAATCTGGCGGGTGATGGCGCCGGAGGGGCGCCTCGTCGTAATCGCCGCCAATCGCTGGAGCTACTGGGCGCAGTCGGACGTTTCGCCCTTCGGACACGGCCGGCCGTATTCACGCTCGCAGCTTTCGGCGTTGCTTGCCGACGCAATGTTCGAACCGGTGGCCTCGGCGCGTGCGCTTTACGCGCCGCCCTCGCACCGGCCGCTGCTCGTGCGCGCGAGCGAGGCGTTTGAGCGGGTGGGTGAGGTGATCTGGCCGGCGCACGGGGGGCTCTTGTTGATGGAGGCGGTGAAGCGCCTTTACGCAACGACAGCGCGCTCCGAACGCCGGGTGCTGTTGGCCAAGGCCCCGGAACGCAGCCACAAGGGCGCCCCGGGGGACGCTTCTGGTGAGCGGTAATTTTGCTTTTCAGCAGCGCTGTTCGTCGGAGGGCCTCGTGCGCGGCCCCGGTTTTGGCTAAAGTCCCGCCCTTCGGGCAAAACATCGGTTACAAGGGAATTTCACACATGGCACTATCTCGTCGCACGCTCCTTGGCGCTTCCGTGGCCGGCGTGGTTTTGGCGGCTTGCGCGCGCGCGACCCCTGGCAGTCAACTCAAGGCCATTCTTGACCAGGCCTGCATCGACATCCTGCGAGAGGCGCCGGAGGCATGCACCGGCTTGGCGCTCTCGGAGGAGCAAGCGGGCGGCCGCTACATGGACCGTTTGAGCGACGCGTCGAAGGAAGGGTTCCAACGCCAGCGTGCGATCGGCGAGCGCGTGTTGGGTGAATTGCGCGGCCTTAAGCGCGAAGATTTGAGTGGCCAGGATAGCGTGACTTACGACGTGGTGTTCGCGGCTACGGAAAACAGCTTGGCGACCTCAGCCTTCGAGGTCGGTAGCGGCGCCGGGGCGCCTTACATCCTGACGCAATTGACCGGGGCCTATACTGGCATTCCCGATTTCCTCGCCAGCCAGCACCAGGTCACCAATCGGGAACTGGCGGACGCGTACATCACGCGTCTCTCCGCCTATGCACGCGTGCTCGATCAGGAAACCACCCGGCTTGGCGAAGATGTTGCGGCGGGCGTTGTCCCGCCGGATTTCGCGCTGGACGGCGCCGTGCGGCAGTTATCGACCTTTGCGGCCATCGCGCCGGCCGAGAATGTGTTGGTGGCGTCATTAGTCCAAAAGCTCGCTGGCGTTGCCGAGATCGCGGATGCAGACAAAACTGCCCTGGCACAGCGCGCGCAAACCATACTGACAGGCGAAGTCTTGCCGGCTTACCAGCGCCAGATCGCGGCACTCACAGCGCTGCGTCAACAAGCCACGCATGACGCCGGCATTTGGAAGCTCCCGCGCGGGGAAGAAATGTACGCCGCGTCGCTGCGCAACCAAACCACGACCAACATGACGCCTGAAGAAATCCACCAAATGGGCGTGGATCTGGTGAATTCGATAAATGGCGAGATGGACGCCATCCTCAGGGCGCAAGGCCTGACCCGCGGCACCATTGCACAGCGCGTTCAGGCTGTGTCGCGCCGTCCAGATCAAATCTATCCCAGCACCGAAGCGGGACGCACGCGCCTACTGGCCGACCTCAACGCCCAGGTCGAAGCGATCAAAGCGCGCATGCCGGAAGTGTGCGGGACGCTCGCGCGCGCAAGTCTCGATATCAAGCGCATCCCAGAATACACCGAAGCTGGCGCGCCGGGCGGCTATTACCAACCCGCCGCGCTCGATGGGTCGCGCCCAGGCGCTTATTACATCAATCTCCGCGACCCGGCGAAGGAATACCCCAAGTTCACATTGCCAACGCTCACCTATCACGAGGGCATTCCCGGCCACCACTGGCAGATCTCGATTCAGCAGGAAGCGGGTGAACTCCCATTCATTCGCAGCGCGCTCTTGGGCTTCAACGCCTATGCCGAAGGCTGGGGACTCTATGCCGAACAGCTCGCCGACGAGATGGGCATGTATGCCAACGATCCGCTGGGTCGGCTGGGCTATTTGCAATCGGCGGCGTTCCGCGCTTCGCGTTTGGTGGTTGACACCGGCATCCACCACAAGCGTTGGACCCGCGAACAGGCGATCCAATCCATGGTCGCCGCCACCGGCGACCAAGAAAGCAATATCGTCACCGAAATCGAGCGCTATTGCGTATGGCCGGGTCAAGCCTGCGGCTACATGGTCGGCCGTCAGGCCATCAACCGCATGCGCGACGCCGCGCGTACGGCGCTGGGCGCCAATTTCGACCTCAAGGGCTTCCACGACGTGGTGCTCACCAATGGCTCGACGCCGCTTTCGGTCACCGAAAGCCTCGTTCAGCAATGGGTGGCCACTGTCAGCGGGCCGGCCTAAGGCCGACTGATCCGAGAGCGGGCGGCGCGCGTATCTTGTAAGATGCGCGCGCTTGCCTATCCTCAGGAGGCCGGATTTTGGGCGCCAAGGCGCCGCGGGAGGGCGGCCTTCGTGAACAGCCGCGCCGAAACGACGGACGACGACTTGTTGATACGCATCGCGGGCGGGGATCGCGAAGCCTTTGCCTTGTTGTTCGCCAAGTTTGCGCCGAAAGTGAAGTCATACCTGTTGCGTCTTGGCGCGCCGGGCGCGGTGGCGGAGGATTTGGCCCAGGACGCGATGGTTTCGCTTTGGCGCCGCGCCGCATCGTTCGACCCCAAGAAGGCAAAGGCGTCGACCTGGGTCTATGTGATCGCCCGCAATGCATGGATCGATCGGCTGCGCCGCGAGAAAGTACAGCTCGCCTACCGTGATTTGACTGATATGTCCGAAGCAAGCGGCGAGGAGGCGCCTGATGCAGCGGTGGCGCGCGAGCAGGAAGAGACCCGCATCGCCGCGGCGTTGGAAAACCTGCCGGATGAACAGCGCCAGGTAGTGCGGCTTGCCTTCTTCGAGGACCGCCCACACTCGGAGATTGCCGAGCGCCTGTCGCTGCCGCTGGGAACGGTGAAGTCGCGCATGCGTTTGGCGCTCGCGAAATTGAAGGTCCAATGGGAGCAATACCGATGACGCTGTGTCATCATCCGGCCGACGAAGTGTTGGTGTCGTACGCCGTGGGAGCGCTCGAATCGGGGTTCGGCCTCGTCGTGGGCGCACATGTGGGCGCATGCACGCAATGCCGCGTAAAGGTAGGCGCTCTTGAGGAAGTTTCCGGGGGATCGTTGAGCGATTTGCCAGACGCCAGCCTTGGCGCAGGTGCGCTGCAGCGGACGATGGCGCGCCTGGGCAGGGTTCCGGCGCCTGCGGCGATCGATCGGCGTCCGTTGCTTGAGCGTTTGCCGTTGCGGCCGCGCCGTTGGGTGGCGCCGGGCGTTTGGGTCGCGGCCGTGGACACCCCGCACTCACGTGACAACCGCGTCTATGTGCTGTCAGCGAAGCCGGGCATGTCCACCGCGCGTCATCGGCATTCCGGCGCGGAATTCTGCACCGTGCTCAAGGGCGCGTATCGCGACGAAGTTGGCCTGTTCCGTGCAGGCGACTTTGCCGCAGCCGAACACGATCTCGAGCATTTGCCCGTAGTGCTGCCCGGGGAAGAATGCGTGTGCTTGTTCGCCACTGAAGGGCGCCTCAAGCCGCGCGGGCTGATGGGCCGAATCGCATTCGCCCTCGCGGACGTTTGATCAGCTGCCGACGCCCGCGTCATGACGAAAGCAGGAACACCGCTTCTTCAGCGAACCAATTGGCGCGCCAGAGCGATTTCGCGAATGGCGCGCCGGGGCGGCCGTGCGACATCGGCGCCGCGCGTTCGACCTTCAGCCGCGCCTCACGCGCGAGCGTGGCGAAGTCGCGAACGCTCCAGCGGTGCAGCTGCTCGAAGCCGCCCCATCCCGGGGGGGCCGGCATCACGCCTTTGGTCAGTAGGTGCAAACGCGAGCGCCAGTGCGCGGAATTGCCGATTGATACGATGACTTGCGCGCCAATCCGCGCGGCTTCGCGTAATGCAGCGGCTGGCCGCCGGAAGCCTTGCAGGCTGCGGGAGAAGATCACGGTGTCGAACGCGCCTGCCGGAAACGCCGCCAACTCAATTTCGGCGTCGGCTTGCATTACCGCCAGACCGCGCGCCACGCAGGCGTGTGCCTTGGCGCGGTCGAGTTCGACGCCGCTGGCGCGCGCACGGCGTTCGCGAGCGAGCAGGCTGAGCAGCGCGCCGTCGCCGCAACCGACATCGAGCGCCTTGGCGCCTTCGCCCACCATCAGTGCGATCACCCCATGGTCGCCGCGCGGGGCGCTCTGCGGCGCAGGTACAGGGTGAACCAGTTCGAGCTGTGACATCACGATCTCCCGCCCTGCAGCGCGAGCCCACGGGCGGCTGCGGCGGCGTCAACGAACCCGGTGAGCGCGGCTTCGAACTCGGGCTCTTCGCTTAGATAGGAATCGTGGCCGTTATCGGTCTTGATTTCCACAAACGATGCCTCAGCACCGGCCGCCATCAGCGCGCGCACGATGGCGCGGCTCTCATCCGGCGGATAGCGCCAATCGCTGGAAAAGGCGAACACGCCGTGGCGAGTTTCGGCGTTCTTGAAAGCGTTGGCGAGGGCCCCGCCAAAATCGGCGGCGAGGTCGAACGCGTCGATCGCTCGCGACACGTACAAGAAGGAATTTGCATCGAAGCGCTCCAGGCCCTCGCTGTCGGCGGCGAAGGCGAAGCGCTCCATTGCGCGCGCCTCGTTGAACCTGGCGCGGACGTCGGCGGCGGGCTGTCCGGCGATCCGCGCTGCCATGCGCGCCACCGAGCCGCCTTTTTGTGGGCGCACGCCGTGGGCGAGATACCCGCCCTGGCGCCAGTCGGGATCGGCCATGATCGCCTGACGGCCCAATTCCATCAGCGCGATATTGTGCGCCGATTGCCGCGCGGCCGCCGCTATCGTCGCGCACGCGAACACACGTTTGGGATACGCGCTCGCCCATTGCAGCGCTTGCATGCCCCCGAATCCCGCGCCGATCGCCAGGAACAAAGTCTCCACCCCGAGCGCCTCGGTGAGCATGCATTGCGCGCGCACCATGTCCGGGATCGCAATCGGCGGCAGGCGCAGCCCGTAGGGCTGACCGTCCGACGCGATGCTGGTTGGCCCGGTTGTGCCCATAGCGCCGCCCAAAACATTGGCGCAAATGACGAAGAAGCGGTTGGTGTCGATCGGTTTGCCTGGCCCGACGATGCGCGGCCACCACGCGGGCCTGCCGGTCACCGAGTTTGGGCTTGCCACGAACTGGTCGCCATTGAGCCCATGACAAACCAACACAGCGTTGCTGCGTTCGGAGTTCAGCGCGCCGTAGGTTTCGAACGCTATGGTTAAGGGCGCGATGGTCTCCCCGTTCGCCAGGTGCAGTTTCGCCTTGGAATCAAACGCCAGGGAGCGAACGCCCCCCGCCGCCTGCACGCGCGCAGCTCCAGTGTGAATCATGGGCGTTAGCTATAAACTGCGTCGCGGTTTGCGCACGCATTGGTTTTTCACTGAAGCTTTCAATCGTTTCAGGTGCGCGCCGATTGCGGCAAGCGCTTGCTGCGCGCGACAATTTGGCTTTCGGTGAAATGTTCGTATGGTCCAGGACATGGACGATCCCGCCCCTGGGCCCGCCGACTCGCTTGAGGCGGTGCGTGGTGAAATCGACAAGGTCGATGCGGCCTTGATGTCGCTCTTGTCGCAGCGGATGCACTTTGCCGACCGGCTCGCGGGCATGAAGGCGCAGTCTGGGCTGCCGATGCGGCCGGGCCGCGAAGTGATGTTGTTGCGCCAGCTGATCGCCGCGGCGCCGGCGGCGTTGGAGCGCGAGTTCATCGTTGAGGTGTGGCGCGCGCTGATCGGCGCCAGCCTGCGCCGGCAACGCGTCATCGATGTCGCGGTGGGCGGCGGACGCGGCGACCTCTCGCGGATGTTCGACATCGCGCGACGCCATTTTGGCGCGCGCACCAGAATTCAACATGTGGGCGAGCCGCAAGCGGCGTTGTCGCGGGCGCTCGAACAACCCGGCCAGTGCGTGGCGGTGACGCCGTGGCCGGCCGCACCCGGAGTAGGCGCGTGGTGGCCGGCCCTGTGCGAGCGCCGCTTTCATGAGCTGAACCTGATCGCTGGCCTGCCGCTTTTGGGCCCAGCCAACGAAATCCCAGAAGCGTGCGTTTTCGCGGTGGCGCCGCCCGAAGCGGCCGGAGGCGATGTCTCGCTTTTGATCGGTTTCGATCCGCACCACCGCGTGCAGCGCGCGCTCAAGGACAGCGGCCTCGACGGTCATGAAGTGGCGCGCGCCGAGCCGCGCGTCTTGTTGCGCATCGAGGGCTTCCTTGGCTTGGACGATCCTCGCGTGGGGGCGCTGACACGCTATGGGCTCGAAAGTGTGCGCGTGCTCGGCGCTTATGCGCGTATCTGACGTGGTGATTTTCGAACGCATCGCCATACTCGGCGTCGGCCTGATCGGCGCATCGATTGCGCTAGCGGCGCGTGTCTCAAACGCGGCGGGTACAGTGGCGCTCTACGATCACGATGCCGGTGTTCGCGAGCGCGCGCTTGCGTTGGGCTTGGGCGAGGTGTGCGCCGATGCGGTCAGCGCCGTCGCTGGCGCGGACCTGGTCGTCCTCGCGGTGCCGGTCGGGGCGATGGGAGAGGCGCTCGCCTCTTGCGCGGGAGCGCTGAAGCCCGGCGCGATTGTCACCGATGTCGGCTCGGTGAAAGGCGCGGTGATCGAAGCGTTGCGCGCGGTATTGCCTGTGGATGCTTTGCTTGTGCCCGGCCATCCGATCGCCGGCACTGAACATTCCGGCCCCGAAGCGGGCTTCGCGGCCTTGTTCAAAGGTCGCTGGCACATTCTGACGCCGCTTGCCGATCCGCGCCCCGCATACGCCGCCGCGATCGACCGGCTGGAAGCGTTCTGGCGGGCGCTGGGTGCGGATGTCGAGCGCATGGACGCATCGCGCCATGACGTGGTGCTCGCCGTCACCAGCCATTTGCCGCACCTGATTGCGTTCAATATTGTTGCCATGGCGGAGGACCTGGAGAGCGTCACCGAGAGCGAGGTGGTGAAATATTCCGCTTCCGGTTTTCGCGATTTCACCCGGATCGCCGCTTCCGACCCCATTATGTGGCGCGACGTGTTCTTGAACAACCGCGAGGCGGTGCTTGAAGTGTTGGGGCGATTCTCGGAGGATTTGGCCGCGCTGCAGCGCGCCATACGCTGGGGCGACGGCGACACGCTCTACGACCTCTTCGACCGCGCCCGCCGCATGCGCCGCGAAGTCATCGAAGCCGGCCAGGACACGCCCGCGCCGAATTGGGGGCGGGAAAACTAGAGCCTCGTTGTGAATCAGGCGCGAGTGTGGTTCGACAGGCCATGTCACATGATGTTTCCCAAGCGCTCAAGCGCGTGAAGCCCTCCGCCACCATGGCCATGAGTTCAAAGGCGCGCGCGCTCAAGGCTCAAGGCAAGGATTGCATCGCGCTGTCGGCCGGAGAGCCGGATTTCGACACGCCCGAGAACATCAAGGAAGCCGCAATCCGCGCGCTGCGCGAAGGCAAGACCAAATATACCGATGTCGACGGCATTCCCGAACTGAAGGACGCCATCTGCGCCAAGTTCAAGCGCGAGAACGGGCTCGACTACACGCGAGCCCAAGTGAACGTCTCGCCCGGCGGCAAGCCCGTGATCTTCAATGCCTTCATGGCGACGCTCAATCCAGGCGACGAAGTGGTGATTCCCACGCCCTATTGGGTGAGCTATCCCGACATGGCTTTGCTGTGCGGGGGCACGCCCGTGTTCGCCGAAACGAAAATCGCGGACGGCTTCAAGCTACGCCCCGAAGTGCTGGCCAAGGCGATCACGCCGCACACCAAGTGGCTCCTGCTCAATTCGCCGTCCAACCCCTCGGGCGCGGCCTACACCGGCGAGGAACTCAAGGCGCTCGCCGCCGTACTCATGGATTTCCCGCACGTGCACGTGCTCACCGACGACATGTACGAGCACCTGATCTATGGCGACTTCGTGTACAAGACCATCGCCCAAGTGGAGCCGCGCCTCTACGAGCGCACGCTCACCATGAACGGCGTCTCGAAAGCCTACGCCATGACTGGCTGGCGCATTGGGTACGCGGCAGGGCCGGAATGGCTGATCAAGGCGATGGCGAACGTGATGACCCAGACCACGTCAAACCCAAGCTCGATCTCGCAATGGGCGGCGGTGGAGGCGCTGAACGGCCCGCAGGATTTCATTCCGAAGCACAAGAAATTGTTCGAAGGTCGCCGCGATCTGGTGGTCTCGATGTTGAACCAGGCGCAGGGGCTGAAATGTCCAACGCCCGAGGGGGCGTTCTACGTCTATCCTTCGTGCGCTGGGCTGGTTGGGAAGAAGACGCCTACGGGCAAGGTGATCGATAGCGACGAGGCCTTCGCGCTCGAATTGCTGGAAGCCGAGTGCGTCGCCGTCGTGCACGGTACCGCGTTCGGGCTCGGGCCAGCGTTTCGGATTTCGTACGCGACGTCAAATGCGGCGCTGGAGGACGCGTGCGCGCGGATACAAAGATTTTGCGGGAGTTTGCGGTAAGCGTTGAGCGCCGCCGCTAACCCTCTCCCCTTGAGGGGAGAGGGTATCGCGCAGCGACGGGTGAGGGGAACGCGCTCTATCCGGAGAGACGGTAAGCCCCTCATCCGGCCCTCCGGGCCACCTTCTCCCCTCAAGGGGAGAAGGGCCGCGTGGAAGCGCGTGGCGTTTGTGTCGTACAGAGGCCGAGGCGGGGCCTCTATCGAGCCGCATTTCTCATGCGCACCAGTTCCGCCAACAACGCTCGGCGATCATAGCCGCGATACCAGTTCGGTCCTTCCCGCCGTATTTCGGCGCGGTCGTGTTCGAAGTGCGCCGCGAACTGACCCTCCGCTGTTACGGTGAAAACGAATGGATAATTGTCGTTGAAATGCTCTGCCGCGCCGGTGGACTCAAGGACTTCCCATCCGTCGGGTGCATTGTCACCCTCGATGTGCGCGACGACAAAGTTCTCCGCTGCGAACGCGGCGAGTGCGCTGGCTTGCCTGGCGGTATCAGCCGCGGCACGCTCAACCAGTGTCACGTCTCGCCCTTCAACGGGATAGCGGAACCGGCCTGCGGCGCCATTGAGATGTGAATCGATGACGTGACACCAGATGCACCACTCCGCCCCATAGTTCACTATTAGGGTTTTCCCAGTCCGCCGCGCCTCCGCCAGCGCGTCGCGAAAGACCTGCAATTGTGACCCGCACTCGTCGTACACGCGCGCCCGGCCGCCAGCGCACGAACGGTCGAGTGTGAGCGGATACGATATGACGGACTGGATCTGAGCGACCGCCGTCTCCTCGCGTGCACTCGACAACGCTAGCACGGCGAGGACTACCAGGAATCGGCACGCCGCGTTCATCACTTGCCCTCCAACCCAAACCGGAGCCCCGCCTTCTCCTGCAACCGCGCGATCAGCGCTTCGCCCATCGACGCCGCCGGCGTCCATATTCCTCCCGGCGTTGTGGCGCGCGGCGTGTCCTTCAGGCACAGCGCTGCCTCCGTGATCATCTTCGAGGTGGAGCCGTAGCCCGGGTCCTTATCTCCCGAAACGACCGCGCGCAGGGTGCGCGCATCGCTCGCGCCTGCGCCCATGTCGCCGACGTACAACACTTCATAAGAGCCGATCTCGCGTTCCTCCTTCGACGGCCCTTGCCCCGGCTTCGGCAAAGCGAAGCGCCGTAGCAGTGCGCGCGTTGGCGCGAATGAAAGCAGGCCCAGCTGCATCCGCGATTGGCCAAGAGCCCCTCTCGCGCGCTTCTCACCTTTCTCGCCTTCGCCCATCAGCTGCATTTCGTCATAGGTGAAATCGCGCCCATAGCGATAATTGGTCAGCGCGTTGGTGCGGTGCACGTTCTTGGTGTTGATCGCCGCCATGATGAAAGGCGCCGACCAGCCGATGCCTTCGTCGTGGACAACGGTATCGCCGCGCGGCTGGCGCACTCCGGGGGAGGCGGGGATGAGCGCATAGGGATTGGTCATCGTCTTGACGATGGTCGGATCGCGCCGACCGGCTTCCAAGGTCGCCAGCATCGAAGCCATGGTGCCGCCCGAGAAGCCGCCCTTCATCGTGCGCACTCGCCCGCGCACCCGCGGAAATGGCTGCCCGAAGCGCTCCATCGCCTGTTGCTGCAGATAGAACACGCCGCAATCGAATGGAATGGAGTCGAAGCCGCAGGAAAACGCGATACGGGCGCCGCTCGCTTTCGCAGCGCCTTCGTAACGCGCGATCATCTGCGCCATCCACGCTGGCTCGCCGCAGAGATCGACATAATCGGCCCCCGCGCGCGCGCACGCCGCGACCAGTGGCTCGCCGTAGAGCTGATAGGGGCCGACGGTGGTGAGGATAACGCTCGCGCGAGCGGCGAGTGCGTCGAGTGAGGCCGTATCGTTGGCGTTGGCGGCGAGCGTGGGGAGGGCAGCGGGCACGCCTAGCTCGCCCATTACCGCGGAGAGTTTCTCCGCATCCCGTCCCGCCACCGCCCAGCGCACCGCGCCTGACGCACCGTAAACCTTGAGCAGATATTCCGCGACCAGCCGCCCAGTGAAACCGCTCGCGCCGTAGACGATGAGGTCGAACTCTCTTTGATTCATGTGTGTACTATGGACGCCGCTGCGATTGCCGGCAATGTCAGCGCCGGCCGACAGAGAGACTGGCCGTGCCCAAGGACGCAATGCCCCCTCTCGCCGTCGCCGCCGCTTTAGCCTCCGCGCTGATCCACGCCAGTTGGAATGCGGCCCTTAAAGGAGGGCGCGACCGGCTTGTCGATAGTTTCCTGATTGCGGTGGGCGGCCTCGGCGCTGGTGCGATCCTCATCGCGTTGCTGGGAGCACCCATCGCCGAGGCTTGGCCTTACATCGCCGCCTCGGTCGTCATCCACATGCTGTATTGGCTGACCTTGTTCAAAAGCTACGATCTGGGCGATCTCTCCCATATCTACACGCTCGCGCGAGGTTCCGCACCGTTGCTGGTGGCGGTGGGCGCGGTGCTGACCGCGCAGGAAATCCCGCCGCCGCTGAAGGCGCTCGGCATTGCGCTGGTGTCGGCCGGCGTGCTCGTGGTGGGCGCGAGCCAACGGGCGCCGCTGCGCGCGACCTTGTGGGCGCTGAGCTGTGGGCTCACGATCGCTGCCTACTCGCTGGTCGACGCTCTCGGTGCACGTGCGGCGGGAGACGCACTGCAATATCTCGGCTGGCAAATGACCCTGCAATCGGCGCCGATGCTGGCGTTTGCGCTTTGGCGCCGCGGTCGTGGGTTGTTTACCGACGCCGCGATTGCGCCTTTGCGGGGGATCGCGATTGGCGTGGGGAGCTTTGGCGGTTACGGCCTGGTGCTATGGGCGCAGACCTTCGCGCCGATCGCGCAGGTGACGGCGCTGCGGGAAACGTCGGTGGTTTGGGGCGCTCTGATCGCTTTTGCGCTGCTCGGCGAGCGGCTGGGCTTGCGCCGTTGGCTCGGCGCGCTGGTGGTGGCGCTTGGCGCTGGCCTGATTGCGTTTGGCTGAGTAGAAGCTTGGGCGATGGGCGATCTTCACATTATTCGCATCGAGGACGCGAAGGCTCTGGTCCGCGTCGGCGTACCCGAACCTGAGCGTGCCAATCCGCAGCAGGTGCTGGTCTCAGTGACGCTCGCGCTCGCCGATCCACCCGATTATCTCCACAATGACCGTATCGCCGCGACGGTGGATTATGACCGCATCATCCATTTTATCCGCGACGATCTCGGCGCGCCCGCACATCTGATCGAGACGCTCGCCGACCGCGTCGTGGGTCATTGCTTGTCGCTATCGCCTCGCGCGCGCTGGGTGGAAGTGGACGTGAAGAAGCCTTCCGTGCTGGCGGGAGACGGGCTGGCCTCGGTGACGATCCGGAGGGAGCGGTCATGAATCACGCCCTCGTCACCGGCGGAGCGCAGCGTCTGGGTCGTGCTGTCGCGATCGAACTCGCACGCGCGGGCTGCGGCGTGGTCGTGCACTATCGTGGTTCCGCGGGGGCGGCGAGCGATCTAATTGCCGAAATTGCCGCGCTTGGCGGGCGTGCGGTCAGCGTGCAGGCTGACCTCAACGACAAGTCCGCCCGCCACGCCCTAATCACGCATGCGACGCAACAGGCTGGCGCGCCGATAAGAGCTCTTGTGAATTGCGCGGCAATGTTCGAGCACGACACAATCGATACCTTGTCCGAGGAAGCGCTGCAGCGTCACATCGCGCTCAACACGTTCACACCGTCGCTGCTGGCGCGCGAGTTCGCCGAGGCGCTGCCGGAGGGGGAGAGCGGCGCGATCGTGAACTTCCTCGATTTCAAACTGGCGAGCCCATATCCGGATCATTTCTCCTACACGCTTTCGAAATACGCGCTCGCTGGCGCCACCGAATTGCTGGCGCGCGCGCTCGCGCCGCGCGTGCGGGTGAATGCGGTGGCGCCCGGTTACGTGCTGCCCGCGCCGGGGCAGTCGCAAGCGGATTTCGAGCGATTGCACAACGATACGCCGCCGAACAGCGGTCCCACGCCGGAAGATGTAGCGCGCGCTACGCGCTTCTTGATCGAGAACCCCGCCATCACCGGGCAGACTATCTATGTCGATAGCGGCCGCCGCTTCCGCAGCTACGACCGCGACATGGGATTCATGTAGCCGGGCGCGTCGCCTTTATAAATCGTTGATCTCCGCTGCGCCGCTCGGTCGCGGGCTCCTTTGATCTAGCTCAAGTCGCAAAGCTGACGTCAGCGTCAGAATTGTCTTGTACAGATCGCCAAAAAGGGGAAATCATGAGAATTTGCGTTAGTGTCGCCGGCGTCGCGTTGAGCGCGGCGTTGGCGTTCGCCGCGCCGGCCCAAGCGGGTGTGCTCGACAATGTGCAGATCAAAGTAGGCGTCTCCGGCGTGCTGCCAAACGAGCGCGCTGACGTGAGCATCGGCGGCAATGTCAATATTTCGGATGAATGGGTTCCTTCGCTGCAATTGGAGTATTTCTTTACCGACAATATCTCAGCGGAACTGCTCTGCTGCGTGGCGACCCATGATGTGGTTGCGGTGAACACGATTGCTGGCGATGTCGATCTAGGCGAGGTCACGCACTTTCCGCCCACGGTGACATTGAAGTACCGCTGGACCAATTTTGGCGCCGTCGAGCCCTATGTTGGCGCCGGCGTGAATTACACCGCCTTCATCGACGACGAGACCCCGCCCAGCCCGCCAGGCCCGGTCAATGGCATCGATTACGATCAGAGCTTCGGGCCAGCGCTGCAGCTCGGCTTCGACTACCGCTTCAACGACCATTGGGCGCTGAACATCGATGCGCGCCGGCTGTGGATCAACACGGATGTCAGCATCGACACCGATCTCGGCCCGGTCAGCGCCGATGTCGATATCGATCCGTGGGTGTTCTCGGCCGCAATCGGGTATCGGTTCTGACCGGTGCGAAGCCGCTCCACGCAGTGGAGCGGCGTCCGGCTAAATTTTATCGAGCAATCTCTCGCGGGACGCGGCGAGGCTTTGTTTCAGCGCCGGCGCGAGGTCGAGGTCGGGTTCCGTCAGCAGCGTGTATTTGACCGCGTTGCTTGACATGTCACCAGAGAGCGCCGTTACCAGATCGACAAGAACATTGTAAGCGCCGCGTGTTTTGTCGTGGCGGCTCGCGGCTTCGCTGGGAGAAGTTGCGGCAAAGGCGCTGCAGGCGATCATCTCGCCCGCCGGATTGACGTACACTTCGCCATTGATGACCTGGCAGCCTTCTGACCAATGGTTCACGTCGCGGCCCATGCCGCGTCCGCCCCAATGGATGTTGATTGAAGGCTCAGGCCGCAGCCCTTTCTCCCAGTCGGCTTCATCGATCCGCTTGTCGGCGCCCGCGCGTGCAACCAACACGCCAGCGCTTTGCGGCCGCAGGGCCAAATAGCTGCGCTTGTGCCAGCCGAAATGATAATTGTGCTGCCCTGGCGCGAGGTGCGGCGGCCCTTCGGGATGTTCGCTGGCGCCGGGTTCGGTGCTGCCCTGGAACTTGAACACCAAGCCCTTCATCAGCAACACGAACACGTCGTCGAATTTGTTGTTGGCTTCGTTGCGCCGCACGCCGATGAGATGGATATTGCCCGGGCCGGTGAAGTCCCAATCTTGTACTTTGCGCGTGTCGCTGGCGCCAGCGAAGGAATTGACCTTTTCCAGTATCGGCCCTGGCTGAGCGAGATATTTCTGCTTGGCCGTTTCGAGCAGACCCAACCATGCCTCGTACTCGCCCGCCTGCGGCGACCAATCGGGGCGTGCGCCTGAAGCGAGCCAACGCTGCAAATGCGCCTGCGTCTTCGGCCCAAAGCGTCCGTCGGGAACACTGGCCTGCTTCTCCACCGAACGCACATATTCCTGAAACAGGCGGATCGCCGAATGCGTACGATAGCCGCAAATGCCATCGACATCGCCGCCCGGAAAGAAACCGAGAGTCTTCAGACCTTCTTGCACCTGCGCCACGCTCATGGCGCCGCTTTGCGGCGGCGGCAGCCGCTTGGTGGCGACTTTGTCGAGAGTGTTGGCTACGTCCGACAAATGCAGACGCGTGGTGCGTTCGACCACGCCAAGATACGCCGCACAGGCTTCATCGCTGACGTTAGCATCGACACAGCCAAGCTCGATCATCGCCGGCGGAGGCGGCGCTTCCTGCGCGGCGGCAGGCGACGGCGGCTCTTGAGCTGATGCAGGTTCCGGCGTTGGCGGAGCGGGCGACGGAGCGGGCTCTGGTTCCTGTGGCGGTGGTGCGGCTTCTGTTTGCGCCGGCGCGGGCTGTTCCGCTGCAGCCGCAGGTTCGCTCACCGGCGGTGCTGGCTCCGTCTGTGTTGGCGCGGACTGCGCAGGCGCGGGATCGCCGGCTTGCGGCGGCGCGGGCTGCACTTCCGCAGGCGCTGTCTGTTGCGGCGCAGGGGGCGCTGCTGGCGGAGCTTCCGGTTGCCGGGGCGGTTTTGGTCTCGGAGCCTGCTGAGGCTGGCGTCCCTGCGGATTCCGCGCCGAGGCCGGTTTGCCGAAAATCAGCCGAAACAGCGTCTGCCAAATGCTCATATCGCGTCCCCCAGACTGCGCTCTTATCGCGCTACCGCTGCGCGAACAAGCAGCGCCTAAGCCGGCCCGGCAAGGGCCGTGATCAATATCCGCCAATGCGTCAGCCCGTTATAGAAACTTTGCACCGGGTTGCGCTCGTTGAGGCCGTGAGAGAATTCGTCCTCCTCGCGCATGAACACTTCGGCGACGCCGTACGTTGGTATGCCTGCGGCGCGGAAGAACAAACCATCTGTGGCGCCCGCCGACATCGACGGTGTCACCGGAACACCCGGATAATTGGCGTGCACGGCTCTTGTCAGCGCTGCGATCACGTCGTTGCGCAGGGGCGAGGCGTCGCTGGCGTTCGACGGTTGAGCCAAGCTCACTGCGACCGACGCGCCGGCGAGGCGCTGTAGCTCGGCCTGTACATCGGCGACCGAAACTCCAGGGAAGATGCGGCAATTCACGTTCGCGGTCGCCGATTGCGGCAGGGCATTAGGTGCGTGACCGCCGCCAAGCATGGTGGGAACACAGGTCGTGCGCAATTGCCCCACATAGGCTGGATTGCGCGAGAGTTGCGCCGCAGCGCGCCGGTCGCCCGGGCGCTGAGCGAAACGCAACATCGCCGCGCCGTCCTCGCCACCGACATCGCCGCCAGTGGCGCGGAAGCTTTGGATCGTAGTGTCGTTCCACATCACAGCAAACTGAAACGCACGGATGCGGTTGATCGCATCGGCCAGATCGAAGATGGCGTTGTCGGCGCGAGGCAGCGAGGAATGTCCGCCAGGGTTGCGGGCTGTCAGTGTGAAATCGGCGTAAGTTTTCTCGGCTGTCTGCAAGAAGTAGGCGCGCGGTTCGCCTTCAGTGGACAGCAAACCGCCGCCAGCATCGGAATTGAGCGCGAACTCGGCGTCGCCGATCAGCTCGTGATGGTCGCGAAGGAGCGCCGCAGTGGTGTCTCCCGAAGTTTCCTCGTCGCCGGAAAACCAGATAATGAGATCGCGCGTCGGTGCAAACCCTTCGGCGCGCAATTGCAGGAACGTGGCGCTGATCAACGCGACGCCGGACTTGTTGTCGATCGAACCGCGGCCAAAGAAGAAGCCATTCTCTTCAACCAATGTGAACGGATCGCGCTCCCAGTCGGCCCGGTGCGCAGGCACGACATCCATGTGCGCGAGGAGCAGAATTGGCCGCCCGCCTGTCCCCGTGCCGCGATAGCGCACCAGCAGCGACGCGGTGGCGTCGTGGGGCAGCACGTGAACATCCTCTGCTGGAAATCCAGCCGCCCGAAACCGTTCGGCCAATCCGGCCGCAAGTGCGGGCGTCTGCCTGCCCTCGACTGAGGAATCGAGCGAAACGACCGTGCGATAGATATCGAGCGCGCGGGCTTGTTCTGCGTGGGTTGGGGTCTGTGCGCCCGCCGTGCTGGCGAGCCCGAAGACCAACAGCGCCGCGAGGGTGGCAGAGCGTATCGACATGTGATCCCCTCAATTCAAGGATTGTTTCGCCCATGCTGGGCGCCTCTTAGCGCTTTGGCAAGGGTTTGGCGGCAACGCCTAGTCTCAATGACGCTATCAATCGCCGACCACGCTGTAGAGCGCGGCGCCATAGCTGCCCCGGCGCGATGGGAGCCCATCGCGGCCGCGCTTTGCCTAGCGCAATTTTCCGAACCCTTGTTTGCCGCGATCGCCCAGGCGCAGGGCGCGGTCGAACCGCCAGGTTATGCGCGGCTGTTCTTCCTGCCCGTTTACGCGTTTCTTGGGTTCGCGGCGTGGCGCGATCGTGCGCAATCGTGGGCGGCGTTGCGCAGCGCACCCTTGCTGCTGGCTCTGTTCGCTCTGACGCTCGTTTCCGCCCTCTGGTCGATCGACCCCAGCGCGACGTTGCGCCGGGGCGCGTGGCTTGGCCTCACCATGTTGTTCGCGTTCTACCTGGCTTGGCGGTACTCGTGGCGAGAGCTTGCGGAAGTGCTGGCGGGCGGCTTTCTGGTGCTGATCGTCGGTTCGTTCGCGCTCGCGGTGCTGGCGCCGGATATTGGCCGCATGACAGCGGAGCACCCTGGCGCATGGTCGGGGTTGTGGACACATAAAAACACGCTGGGCGGAATCACGGCGCTTGCTGTCATGGTCAGCGCCGCCGCCGCCTGGGTTTGCCCGCAACGGCGCATGCTGTGGACCCTTACGGCGCTGGCCGCGTTTGCGCTTGTGCTGCTCTCGACATCGAAGACAGCGTTCGTCGCGGTCTTGCTTGGACTATCCGTCATGATCGCTGCGCTTCTGGTGCGCCGCGGGCCAGTTGCGGCTGTAACCGCATTCAGCGGGCTTGCGGTCGTTCTTATTCTTGGCGCCGGTGTTTGGGTTTTGGCGCCGGAACTCTTTGTCGATTTGCTCGGGCGCGATCTCTCGCTGACTGGGCGTACAGATATTTGGCGAGCGGCGGCGCCGTCGGTGAGCGCGCAGCCTTGGCTTGGCTACGGCTATTACGCGTTCTGGCTGCCCGATGCGGGACCTGCGTATTGGGTACGCGAGGCGGTGGGCTGGAAAGTCGCCTCGGCGCATTCGAGTTGGCTTGAATTGTCGCTGGGGTTGGGGCGCGTCGGCGTGGCGCTGTTCACGCTGCAATTGAGCGTGACATTGATTCGCGGCGTAGGCGCGCTTGGCCGCACCGAAGCGGGTTTGTGGGCGCCGGCGCTGGTGGCGGTTTTTGCGCTCTACACATTGTCCGAGAGCCATGCGCTGCAGGCCAACAATTTATTCTGGATCATCTACGTGGCGGTCGCGGCCCGGCTTGCCCTCGATGCGCGCGCCAAGGAGTAGGCTGATGAAGGCAATCATGATCATGGGGATCGACCCTGGCCTCAATCGCTGCGGCTGGGGATTGGTGGCGAGCGAAGGCGCGCGGCTCTCCTACATCGCCCATGGCGTGATCGCGCCGGCGCCGAAACAGCAATTGGCCTCGCGCCTGTTGCACCTGTTCGAGCAATTGGGCGAAGTGCTCGATGCGCACCAGCCAAACGAAGTCGCGGTGGAGGAAACCTACGTCAACAACAACGCCCGCGCAGCACTTGCACTCGGCCAAGCGCGCGGTGTGGCGCTGGCGGCGGCGGCGCGACGCGGCGTTGTCGTTGCCGAATATTCGCCGGCCACGATCAAGAAAGCCGTGGTCGGTTCGGGCGGCGCCGACAAAAACCAGATCGCCTTCATGGTGCGCCGGCTGTTGCCGACGGCCGGGGATGTCAGCGCCGATGCAGCCGATGCGCTGGGCGTTGCCCTCTGCCACGCTGCGCATGCTGGTAGGGGGCGGAGGATTGGGATGTAAGAGGTGAGCGTGGGCGCGGCTCGGCATCAGTGCTTGTTGAGCGCCCGCGCACCGAATATCGTCAACCACAGCGCGCCGCCGATCTCTCCGATCGCACCGACGATATCGGCGAACTTCGCCATCGGGCCGCCGACATAGCCCTCCCAAAACAAGGGAACGATCACCCCCGCCACATAGCTGAAGCATCCAAGGATGAGTGCTACGCCGAAGAACCAGGGTATTGCTCGCGACTTCAGGACGAGCAACCCGTAAGGCAGCAACCACAATCCCCAAAATATCTCCGCGAGATTTATCAACGCTGAATACCGGTGGAAATGAGCGTCGATCGCTTCAGCTTGACCGATGCCTTGGGCAAGGAGCGGGAGCATGTTTAGTTTTTCGCTGACCGCGATAAAACCAAGCGGCACGCTCACCAGCACAAAGCCGACCATCAATAGCGCTAAGGTTTCGGAGCTGTCGCGGAGAGCTCTGTGAAGGAGCGTGGCCAGTAACACAAAACTGGCGTAGCAGGCCAATTCGGCGACGATTGCGCTCTTGAACATCAAGGTGTTGCCTGCAAGTTTTTCGAACGTTGCTGCAGCGTCGCCATCGACAATGTATTGCCCTGGGGCGTAGGCGATGCCGAAAACTCCCGTGGCGATCAGGAACAGATAAGAGAGTCCGGCCCATCGTGCTGCAGTCATGGTGCGCTCTCTGGGGCGGCTGCCGATATCTTTGGCCATGTCAGCGCTGACACAACGATGAGGATGCTCAGCACCATCTCGATGCTGACAATGAACTGGTAGAAAAGTGGTGAGCCAAAGAACGTCGCCAAATTGACCAACGTGTAGGCCGCGCCAAACACGACGTTGAGCCATTTACTGAACGCGGCCGGCAATCCAGCGGACAAGAACACCATCAGCGCTGGAATCGTCATCAGCGCGGCGACGCCCAGCAACACTTTGCTGTTGGCCTCACCCAGCGGTCCCATGCGACCTTCGCTCATCATCTCGATGGTCTCGGGTTGGTACATGCTGATGTAGTCGTTGTAGACGTAGAGAAACATCATTGACGCCCACAGCAGGGACAATCTGAGGGGGCGTGGCAACTGAAACGGCTGCAAACGACTCTGGCTTTTCTCGGCCACGACAACACCGCCCTTATCGATAATCAATATGACGTATCAGGCCATTCTTGGCGTGTCTAGTCGCGGCGTCCGGACCCAAGCAGTTCCCGAAGGTGCGAGGATGTCGGAAGCCCACTCCGTTGACTGGCGGCGGCAACCAATTCCACCGCCCAGCGAATCCGGCCAGGACTACCATTTGGAGGCCCGATGATCGGTTCTTTGCAAGGCGTGGTTGGAGCAGTGGGCGAAGACACTGCGCTGATAGAGGTCGGCGGCGTCGGCTATGTGGTGCAGGCTGGCGCACGGACATTGGGGCGGCTCGGCGTTGGCGCCGTGGCGCGCCTGTTCATCGAGACGCATGTGCGCGAGGACGCCATCCGCCTGTTCGGCTTCGACAGCGAGGAGGAGCGCGCCTGGTTCGCGCACTTGCAAACCATCCCGGGCGTCGGCGCCAAGGTCGCGCTCGCGATCCTGGACGCGATGCCGCCGAGCATTCTCGTGGACGCGATCGCGCTGCAAGACAAAGCCGCGTTCGCGCGCGCCAACGGAGTGGGGCCAAAGCTCGCGGCGCGGCTGTCGCAGGAGCTTGCCGCCAAACAGGGGCCGAAGGGCTTTGTCTCGCTCGCGGCGGCGCGTGCAGCGCAGCCCAATGGCGGCTCTGGCGGCGCCCGCGCGGAGGCGGTGTCGGCGTTGGTCAATCTAGGTATCGATTCTGGAAGCGCCTCGCGCGCGGTCGCCGCCGCCGCCAAACAATTCGACGCTGACGCTCCCGCGCCAGAACTCATCCGCGCCGCGCTGAAAGAAGTGAGCCGGTAGCTCGTCCGCGCCTATTGCGCCGCCAGCTCCAATTGCGGGCGTTGCCGCGCAGCGCGGATGCCGGGGAAGAACCCGCCAACAAAGCCGATGACCATGGCCATTACGATTGCGGTGATTACGATCGGCGGTGATAGGTCGAATTTGAATACCAATTGGGTGAAGCCTGAGCCCAGCGTCGATGTGGTGCGTCCGTTGAACGCCACAAACGCAATGAGGATGCCGAGGATTCCCCCCATCATCGAGAGCGCGAGCGCCTCCACCATGGTGCCGAAGAACGCCGCCCAGCCCGAGAAGCCGATGATGCGCAAGGTCGCGATCTCCGCCGAGCGCGTCGCCACCGAGGAGTACATCGTATTCACAGCGCCGGCGAGCGCGCCGATCGCCATCAGAATTCCTAACACCCACGCTATGACGATGAACTGGTTGGATTGAGAGGCTTGGCGCGCGTAGTACGCGCGCTCGCTCAAAATCTCCAAACCCTGCAAGCGCGGATCGGCGTCGGCCCAGGTCTTGAACGGCGCCACAGCCTCAGGAGACGCAAGCTGCACGCGCATGGTCTGGTAAGCGTTCGGGCGATTAAACAGACTTTGGGTCACGGCGACGTCGGCCCACAATTCAGACTCGAACACGGTGCCCGGCGCCTCGAACACGCCGACGATCTTCCAATCGCTGCCGCGAATGCGCACGGTCTCGCCGAAGCCGAAGCCCGCGAATTCGCGGATCAAACCAGCTCCCACAACGATCTCGTTGCTACCCGGACTGAACATGCGCCCCTGCGTGATGGTCACGCCGCGTCGTAGCGCCAGGCCCTCAGCGCCGATGCCGCGGAACGGCATGTTGGCTTTGGTGTTGGTCGAGCGTTTCAAGCCATCTACGATCACCAGCAACTCGCCAGAAGCAAGCGGGCGGCTCGCTCGCTGCATCACGCCAGGGCCGGACGAGAGTATGGTGAGCTGATCGCGGCTGACTACGCTGTTGAGTTCGGCGTTTGAGCCAGAACGGATCACCATCGCGACATCGTCGGACCCAGAACCCTCGACCGTGCGTGTCAGTCCCTGCGCGAGCGCGAGGAAGAACAACAACACAGCGATGGTGAGCGCCACCGCCACGATGCTGGCGATGGACATCCACGCGCGTTGCGGGATCGAGCGCACATTGAGCGCTGTCACCGCGCCGATCTGGTTGAGCAGAGAAGCCATGTTTTGGTGCTCCCGATCTCAGCGGCGGCCGAGCGCGTCGATAATGCTGAGGCGATAGGCGGCAAGTGCGGGACCGAGCCCGGTGACGAGACCAAGTAGCAACGCGATGATGGCGGCGTACACGAGCACAATCGGTGCGAAATAGATCGGCGGCCCCCCGCCGCCCGACGCCAACGACAACAGGCCAGCGGCCGCCCCACACCCGAGCACGGCGCCCAAGAACGAGAGCAACATGGACTCGCCCAGCACCATGCGCAGCACGCGCTCGGAGGAGAAGCCCAGCGTCTTCATCACGCCGATTTCCTTGGTGCGCTCCCGCACAGCCAGCGCCATGGTGGTGCCGACGATCAGCAAGATCGCTATGAACGCGGCGCCTACGACCAGCGACACGACAAGCGCGATGTTGCCGAGCTGGGCTGTGAAGGACTTGTTGAAAGTCTCCTCATCCTGGGTCGATGTTTCGTCTTGCGAGTTGAGGAAACGTCCATCGATCGCAGCGGCGACCTGGTCATTCAGGTCTGCCGATTTGGTCAAGAACGGCACCCAGCCGATGCGGTCGCGCCCGAAGGTGACGGTCTCGTTGTAGTAATCGTAGTGGATGAGCACGCTGCCGCTCTGCGAACTCCCCTGCGGCGTGGGGATCGTGCCCGCGAGAGTGAACTCCCAGGTGGAGTTTCCGGAATTGCGGTTGGTGAAGATGTTGGACTGGAGAGGGATGCGTTGACCGATCCGCCAGCCGTACCGCTCGGCGACTGGTTCAGCGACGAGCATCGAAGCGCGGTCCTTGAAGAATGCTTCGCGCTGTTCGGCGGGGATCTGCAGGTCTTCGGAATAGACCTGAAAGTATGTTTCGGGATCGACAGCGAAGACCGGCAGGAAGCCGCTTTGCTGATCCTGAAAATAACCTCCGAACCAATTCATGTGCGTCGCGGCCGCCACGCCTTCCATCGCAGCGATCCGCTCATAGTGCGCGATTGGCAGCGTCTGCGTGAAATTGACCTTCGATAGCGTCACCATCCGTGTCGGCAGCGTGTTGAAGGTGCTGATCGCGATGTTGAACGAAATAATGCCGCTAAAGATCAGGAACGCAATCATGATCGACACGACCAGAAGAATAGTGCGCACGGGCTTGCGCCACAAATTCTTCCACATCAAGGCACGGTCGTTCATGCCGCGAGCTCCGATTCCACAAAGTGACCTTTGTCGAGATGTAACGTGCGTTTGGCGTACTTCGCCGCTTGCGCGTCGTGCGTCACCATGATGATGGTTTTGCCAAGATCGCGGTTGAGCACTTGCAGCGTGCCGAGGATTTCATCCGCGGTCGTCCGGTCGAGATCGCCGGTGGGTTCGTCGCAGAGCAGGAGTTTGGGGTCGGAAACAATCGCACGAGCGATAGCGATGCGCTGCTGCTGGCCGCCGCTCATTTCGCGCGGGCGGTGCTTGGCGCGATCTTCAAGCCCCACGATCTTCAGCGCGGTGGCGACATTGTCGCGCCTTTTCTTCGGTGAAAGTTTGGTGAGCAGCAGCGGCAGTTCGACGTTTTGCGCTGCCGTCAGGATCGGCATCAGATTGTAGAATTGAAAAATGAACCCGACATTGGCGGCCCGCCAGGCCGTCAACTGGCCTTCGCTCAAATTGTCGATGCGCTTGCCGTCGAACTCGATCTCGCCTTTGTTGGCTTTGTCGGTGCCGCCCAGAAGATTAAGCAAGGTGGTCTTGCCCGATCCCGACGGCCCCATGATGGCGACGAAATCTCCTTCCTCGATGCGCATGGTGAGTTTGTCGAAGATCGAAATCTTTTCTTTGCCGCGGGTGTAGCTTTTTTCCACGTCGGTCAAGCGGAAGAGGTCTGTCATGAAATCTCCGTGCGCTCAGCGCGGTTCAAGTTTGGGGATCGAGGAAACGCACGCTGATCGCCATTTCCGGTAATATGCGCGGGTCGAGTGCGTCAAAGCCGATACGCACGCGGACAGTGGCGCGCGAGCGGTCGGCGGAGGGAATGGTGGCGACGACGCGTGCGGGGAAGGTGACGTCCGGATAGGCGTCCAGCACAGCCTCCACGCGCTGGCCTTCGGACACGCGCGCGATATAGGCTTCGCTGACATCGACCTCGATTTCGAGGCTCGCCATATCCACGATCGTGCACACGCCAGTGCGGGTGAAGCCGCCGCCCGCCGATACTGGCGAGATGATTTCGCCCGGCTGTGCGGACTTGTTGACCACCACGCCGGAGAACGGCGCGCGAATTTCGTAGCGCGAGAGCTGAGCGGAAGCGCGCTGCGCATCGCTGCGGCTGGCGTTGCGTTGCGCCAACGCCTGGTCGTAGCGCGATTGTGCGGCGGTGAGCGCGGCGTCGCTGGCGTAGCCCTGCTGGGAGAGCGAACGGGTGCGGTCGAGCACGCGCTGCGCTTCGGCGAGGTCAGCGTCGCCGGCCGCCGCGCGCGCCCGCGCGCTGCCAAGATCGGCGCGCGCCAAAGTCGGCTCCAGCACCGCGAGCACCTGTCCACGACGCACGCGCTGGCCTTCTTCGATGCGCACTTCGAGCAAGCGCCCGGTGACTTCCGCCGCCACCGTGGCCTGCCGTCGCGCCACCACATAGCCGGACGCCACCAAGCCGCCGGCTTGCGCCGAAGCGCTGCCGCCTTGCGCGGCTTCCACCGGCGCGGGCGGGGGCGGGGGTGGAGCCGGTTTCAACATCCAGCCCGCGGCGAGCCCAACAACCAGCATGGCCGCGCCCGCTCCGGCAGGCGCCACCCAGCTCGGCAGGCGGGGCTCTTCGCCGTCATCGGCGCCGCGCTCAATGCGCAGCGATTTCAAAAGGTCGGACTTCTCGTTCACCCGCGCACCCGCTCGTAATCGCCCCTCACTTAGGGGTGTGCGGGGGCGGGCGCAACGCGGCGCACGCGATTTGGGGCTGCATGAACGAATTGCGAACCCCGAATCGGTTAAGAAGCGCCCATGGCCGAACCTGCAGAACGCATCCTTTCGCCCGCCCGCATGCCCGGGGAGGGAGCCGACCGCGCGCTTAGGCCCCAGGGGTTTGACGAATTCGTCGGCCAACCCGCAGCCAAGGCCAATCTCCGCGTGTTCGTGGACGCAGCGCGCGCGCGCGCCGACGCTATGGATCACGTGCTGCTGTTCGGGCCCCCGGGTTTGGGCAAAACGACCCTGGCGCAAATCATCGCCCGAGAACTTGGCGTCGGCTTTCGCGCCACCTCCGGCCCGGTGATCGCGCGCGCTGGCGATCTCGCCGCGCTGCTCACCAATCTCGAACCGCGCGATGTTTTGTTCATCGACGAAATCCATCGCCTGGCGCCGCAAGTGGAGGAAATCCTCTATCCGGCGATGGAGGATTATCACCTCGACATCATTATCGGCGAAGGACCATCAGCGCGCTCGGTGCGCATCGATCTTGCGCCGTTCACCTTGGTGGGCGCCACCACGCGCGCGGGTCTGCTCGGCACGCCGCTACGCGACCGCTTCGGCATCCCGGTGCGGCTTGAGTTTTACGGCACGGAAGAATTGCTCGGCATCGTCACGCGTGCGGCGGAAAAGCTTGGCGCGCCGATTACGCCCGAAGGCGCGGTGGAAGTCGCCAAGCGCGCGCGCGGCACGCCCCGGGTTGCCGTGCGCCTGCTGCGCCGCGTGCGCGATTTCGCCGAAGCAGAAGGCGGTGCGATCGACGCGCGCCTCGCCGACCACGCGCTGAAGCGCCTGGATGTGGACGGCGACGGCCTCGATCTGCTCGACCGCCGCTATCTGCATGCTTTGGTGGAAACCTATTCCGGCGGCCCGGTAGGGGTTGAGACTTTAGCCGCGGCTTTAAGCGAAGCGCGCGACGCGGTGGAAGATATGATCGAACCGTACCTGATGCAGCAGGGCCTTGTCATGCGCACTCCCCGCGGCCGCTGCGCCGCGCCGAAGGCGTACGAGCGGCTGGGGAAGAAAGCGCCGGCGCGAACTCCGGAGACGGGGGCGTTGTTTGGGGAGGGGTGATGCGAATTTTCGAATTGAAGGAAAGGGTTTTCGTTGCGTTGCTGGTGCATTCGCAGCGAAACGGTTTCACGTCCTATGACCTCGACGAAGTTGCAAAACTCTACGACATTGGCTTAACGCCAGGTCAGTCCTCCCTTCTTGCAAGGGAGTTAGCGGAGAAACAGCTCATCGAAGAAGACGTGTACAAGAGAATCGGCCCGCTGGCCGATGCGACAGACTATCGCTTGACATTTAAGGGTACCGCGGCAGCAGAACAATTGCTCGATAAGTATCCTGAATCGCTACGTCTCAATTGCCGACAATCAGCGCTCCGAAATTGGCGAAGCGTTGAGCGAACTGAGCAGTGCCGCGCGCGGTGCGAACGACGTTGATGAAGAGGATCGCCTCATCGCGCTCAGCGAAGTCGCCGCGTTCGAAGCGACGATAGTTCAGCCGCGCGTCTCGACTGATCTTATACGGCGCTTTGTTGATATGGTCCTTGCCTGGCTCAAGCGCACGTTCACAGCGGCTGCGGTGCAGGAAGTCGCGCAGCGATTGATCCAAGCTCTCCTGAAGCTGATCACCTAAACACCCATCCCCGGATTGGCGCTTGCGCCAAGTCCGGGGCCCAGGATCGCGGACGGTTCGTGTTTATGGGTCCCGGGCTCGCGGCTGCGCCGCGCCCCGGGAATGGGTGGTGAGAGGCGTGCGTAAGTCTCCAACCCACCCATCCCCGGATTGGCGCTTGCGCCAAGTCCGGGGCCCAAGATCACGGACGGTTCGTGTTTATGGGTCCCGGGCTCGCGGCTGCGCCGCGCCCCGGGAATGGGTGGTGAGTGTTGCGCGTAAATCTCCAACACACCCATCCCCGGATTGGCGCTTGCGCCAAGTCCGGGGCCCAGGATCGCGAACGGTTCGTGTTTATGGGTCCCGGGCTCGCCGCTTCGCGTCGCCCCGGGAATGGGTGGTGAGGATTGTGCGAGTGTAGTATGCACCGCGCATGCGTGTCGATGAAACGCGCCTCACCGCGACCTACATGCTCGCCAGCCGCAAGCACGGTACGCTATACCTCGGCTCGGCGCTCGATCTCATTGCGCGTGTGAGCGAGCACAAGGCGGGGATCGGTTCGACATTCACCTCCAAGTACGATGTTGTGCGCTTGGTTTGGTACGAGCCCTGCATGTTGGTCGCCGAGGCGCGCGACCGCGAATATGCGATGAAGAAATGGCGGCGCGAGTGGAAGATCAACCTGATCGAGCGCGACAACCCGGATTGGTGCGATCTCTTTCCAGTGTTGACGGGCGCGCAATTGGTGGGGCCCCGCAAGCCATAAGACCCACTCATCCCCGGATTGGTGCGCAGCGCCAAGTCCGGGCCCAAGATCACGGACAGCTGGTGATCCTGGGCCCCGGAACTCCTCCCGCTTTTGCGGGAGTCCGTCCGGGGATGGGTGGAGAGAGTTGCGAAAACTTTCCAACCCACCCGGACTGCCGCTGTGTGGTTGAGATTGAGCCTACATTCTGGCCCACAATCCCGTCCCAGATCCCCGTTCGCCTCTGTTGTCGCATTCGGCTAAGCTCGCCGCGGAGGCCAGCCAATGTCCAAGCTCAGAATCGCAACTTTGCACTGTTTCGGCAGCAATCCCGCCAAGCACGCGACGCAGCGCCACCATTTCAAGCATTGCGCTGAGGCCACGCGCGGGCTGGCGGAGTGGCTGTATCCGGAGGGGCCGAATACGATGGCGCCGGAAATCATCCAGAGCCTGTTGAAGAACGACATGGGCTGCAGCGATGAAGAGGTCGCGGAGTTCGGCTTCGAAGATCCGCGCTGCTGGTTTCGCTTCACCGATGGAGGGTACGCCGGCCTTGAGGCCAGCATGGCCTATCTCGCCGAGTTCTGCCGCCGCGAACGTCCCGACGGCATCGCCGGCTATTCAAACGGCGGCGGCGCGGCATTGCTGGTCGCCGCGGCGCGCGAGGCCAGGGAGGAGGCGTTTCAGTCCATTCGCTTCCTGATGAGTTTCGCCGGGCCGACCTCGCCGACGATGCAAAGCCACATCCGCGCTGCGGTGGGCGTGAGCGGGCGCATCACCATCCCCACCATCATATTCGGATCGAGCCGCGACCCGATGCTCGCGAACGCCGATCAGATGGCGCGCGATTTGTTCGAGCAGTGCACGCTCGCGGTGGTCGACGAAGCGCGGCCCTTCGCCAATCACGCGCTTCCAGATGACGCCGAGAGCTATGCGCCGGTAGTGGCGTTTCTCGAAGAACAGGCGGCGACATGATGCGATCTTTGGCCTTAGTCAGAGAGTATACACCCCCCGTCCATCCAGAAGCGCGATCAGCCCAAGCGCGCTTGTCACCGTAAACCAGATCATCACCACCAACCCCAGCACCCAAGCGACGAACACGATCGGAATGCCGATCAGCACCACAATCAAGATTGCGCCGATCGCGCCCAGGATCGCTATGCCGACGCAGGCCCAGAATGCGGTCCACCAGGTGCGGATCTGGTGCTCGATGTGGGTGCGCGCGGCGCCGTCGGCGGTCGCGCGCGCCGCGTAGGCGAGGATCACCCCGAGCAGCGCCAGAATGCCCGCGCTTGGTATGCTCACCAGATAAAGCACGTAAGTCACGAACGCCGCGCCGCGGCCGCTCTCGCGCGAAAAGAAATAGGCTGGTTCGCTCATGGACGTTTCCTACGCGCCAGCGGATGCTTTGTCTCCACCAGCGTTTTCAACCGACCTTCGGCGACATGGGTGTACACTTGCGTGGTGGCGATGTCGGCGTGGCCGAGCAGCGTCTGCACCGTGCGTAGATCGGCGCCGCCATCGACCAGGTGCGTCGCGAAGGCGTGGCGCAGCACGTGCGGGGAAACCAGCGCCGGGTCGAGCCCAGCTTTCAACGCCGCAGCCTCCAGGATTTGCCCAACGCGCCGGCGCGTCAGCTTGCCGTCGGCGGCGGAGGCGGAGGGAAACAGCCAGC
>CADEDG010000033.1:2402-28959 GCA_902826035.1 uncultured Alphaproteobacteria bacterium | reverse complement strand
TCGACCGCATCTTCGCGGCGCACCTGCCGATGCGTTGGTACCGCTGGCAGGAGACACGCGGCTTTGATCGCGATTATCGCGGCTTTGGTAGTTATGACCGCGACGACCGCGGGTGGAACAACGACGACGACCGCAGTTTCCGGGACGGACGTGACGGACATAGCGATCATGACCGCCGCCCAATGCTCGAGGGACGCGTACGCTAAGACCGAGAGAGTACGAACCTGCCGGGACGCCTGCGGAAGCGGGCGTCCCTTTGGCGCGCTAAGCCGGCGCTTCGTTGTCGTGACATAGCGGCTCTCCCATCAGCACAAGCTCCTCCGCCGCCGTCGGGTGCACAGCGCACGTTGCATCCCATTGGGCTTTTGAGAGCCCCGCTTTCACGGCGATGGCGGCGAGTTGTATCAGTTCCGGCGCTTCGGGGCCTGCAAGGTGTACGCCGACGACGCGGCCGCTGGCAGCGTCCACAACCAGCTTCATAAGCGTGCGTTGCTCGTTCCCCGCGAGTATATTCTTCATCGGTCGGAACATGCTGCGATAAATGCGCACTTTGCCCCTTGCGCGTGCGGCGTCTTCGGTCAGCCCAACCGCGCCTACTGGCGGGCGCCCAAACACGGCCGACGCGACATCGGCGTGGTCGAACGCCATTGGCCGGCCATGAAACTCGGTTTCAACGAACGCGACCGCCTCGCGGATCGCCACAGGGGTGAGATTAATCCGATCAGTGACATCGCCAACGGCGAAGATCGAGGGAACGTTGGTGCGCGAGAACGCATCCACCGCCACCGCGCCATTCTTGGCGAGCGCGACACCGGCACGCTCGAGGCCAAGCCCCTCGGTGTTCGGCTCGCGCCCGATGGCGAACATGATCTCATCGGCCTCCAGCGTCGTGCCATTGCTCAGGCTGGCGCGCCGGCGCCCGTTTGCCAATTCGGCGATCTCGGTGAACACCGCGCCGGTGATGACGTTGACCCCAGTGCGCGCGAGTTCATTTTGCACATGGGTGCGGATGTCCTCGTCGAAACCCCGCAGAATCTTTTCGCCGCGATAGAGCAAGGTCGTCGCCACCCCGAGCCCCGAGAAGATCGAAGCGAATTCGATCGCTATGTAGCCGCCCCCCGCAATAATGATGCTCTCCGGCAGACGTTCCAGATGAAACGCCTCGTTCGACGTGATGGCCAATTCCTGGCCCTTCAACTCAAGCGGCCGATAAGTGTGACCGCCGGTGGCTATGAGGATGCGCGCGGCGGCGATCGCCTCGCCCGATGTCTCCAAGCGCACGCCGTGCGGGCCAATCGCCGCCGCGCGACCTTCGAAGATCGTCACCCCTGCTGCGTCGAGGTTCTTGCGATAGAGGCCGGAGAGCCGCGTCACTTCCGCCTGCACGTTGCCGCGGAGCGTCGCCCAATCGAAACGCGCGCCCTCCACGCTCCAGCCGAAACCGACGGCGTCCTTGAACGATTGCGCGAACTCGGACGCGTACACCAACAACTTCTTCGGCACGCAGCCACGGATCACGCACGTGCCGCCGATGCGATATTCTTCCGCAATCGCCACCCGCGCACCAGCGTTCGCCGCAAGTCGAGCCGCCCGCACGCCGCCCGAACCCGCACCGATGACGAAGAGGTCGTAAGTGTGGGACATGCGCCTCTCTTGGGTCGCCAGCTTCCGCTAGTGCGCCGCGTTCATGTAAGCCGGCAACCAATTTTCATGCGCCATGCGTAAGTCTTCGAGCGACACGCACTGGCGGGTACCGTTGGCGCCAAGGAAGGAAACCTCGCGCCCGCCGACTTCGCCAACAACAAGGAAGCCAACGCTCAAACTCCGCGCGCGCCGCTCGAATTCTTCCATCAGCGCTGGAGCAAGCCCGATCAGATAGCGCGCTTGATCCTCGCCATACAGGAATTCCGCATCGCTCAGGTCGCCCTGATAGCCCAGCACGACGCCGACGTTGGAAGCCAGCGCCATTTCGGCGGCGGCGCAAGCAAGCCCGCCGTCGCTCAGGTCGTGGCACGCCAGCACCATCCCATCCGCGATCAGCGCACGTACGAAATCACCACGCTTCTTCTCCAGTGCGAGGTCGACTGGCGGCGCAGCGCCGCCCAATCCAAACAACTCGCGCGCGTACATGCTCTGTCCGAGATGGCCCGCGCCCTCCCCGATCAGCACCAGCACGTCGCCCGCCTGGAGCGCGTCCGCGGCCGCGCGCTGCGCCAAGTTGTCCAGAACGCCGACGCCGCCGATGGCTGGCGTGGGCAGGATCGCCTTGCCGTCTGTCTCGTTGTATAAGCTGACATTGCCACTGATTACAGGGAACGAAAGTGCGCGGCAGGCTTCGGCCATGCCCTCGATGGCGTGGACGATTTGCCCCATAATCTCTGGCCGTTGCGGATTGCCAAAATTGAGGTTGTCGGTGACCGCAAGCGGGCGTGCACCGACGGCGCAGAGATTGCGCCAGGCCTCAGCCACCGCCTGCTTGCCGCCCTCGTAGGCGTCCGCCTCCACATAGCGCGGCGTCACATCGCAAGTCATGGCGAGCGCGCGCGGCCCCGGAAACAGCCGCACGATGGCGGCGTCGCTCCCGGAATCCGCGATCGTGTCGCCCATCACGTGACGATCGTATTGCTCCCATATCCAGCGCTTGGACGCCATGTCGGGCGCGGTCATCAACTTCGTGAGCGAAGTCACGAAGCCTGGATACTCGTCGGCCAAACGATGCTGTTCCGCCTCGCTCAGCGAGATCGCCTTGAGCGGCGAAACGAACGGCCGCTCGTACTTCGGCGCCTCGTCGGCCAGCGGACCGAGCGGCAGATCGCACACGATGTCGCCATGCCAGCGCAAAGTGAGATTGCCAGTGTCGGTGGTATTCCCGATCACTGCCGCATCCAGTCCCCATTTGTCGAAAATACGCTTGGCCTCGGCTTCGCGCCCGGGCTTCAGCACCATGAGCATGCGCTCTTGGCTTTCGCTGAGCATGAATTCGTAAGGCGTCATCCCCTCCTCGCGCGCGGGAACGGCATCGAGATCAAGCTCTATGCCCGCGCCGCCTTTCGACGCCATTTCGATGGACGACGACGTTAGCCCGGCCGCGCCCATGTCCTGAATGCCAATGATGGCGTCGGTTTCCATAAGTTCAAGGCACGCCTCGATCAGCAGCTTCTCCAGAAACGGATCGCCGACTTGTACAGTTGGGCGCTGGCTGTCGTCGCCTTCGACGAATTCGGCGCTGGCCATAGTGGCGCCGTGGATGCCGTCACGCCCGGTCTTGGCGCCAACATACACGACCGGATTGTTCGCGCCCTTGGCGGCGGAGGTGAAAATCCTGTCGCTCGGGGCGATGCCAAGACAGAACACGTTGACCAGGATGTTGCCATTGTAGCGTGCGTCGAAATTGGTTTCCCCGCCCACTGTGGGCACACCTACGCAATTGCCATAAAAACTGATGCCGCTGACGACGCCGTCCACAAGCTTGCGGGTTTTTGGATGTTCTGGCGCGCCAAAACGCAGCGCGTTCATCAGCGCGACCGGACGCGCGCCCATAGTGAACACGTCGCGCAGGATGCCGCCAACGCCGGTGGCCGCGCCCTGGAAAGGTTCAATGAAGCTTGGGTGGTTGTGGCTTTCCATCTTGAAGATAGCCGCCAAGCCCTCACCGATATCGATGGCGCCGGCGTTCTCGCCGGGCCCATAGATCACGTGCGGCGCCTTGGTAGGGAACTTCGCCAGATGCACGCGAGTGGATTTGTACGAGCAATGCTCGCTCCACATCACCGAGAAGATGCCAAGCTCGGTAACGTTAGGCGTACGCCCGAGCTTTGCGAGCACAAGCGCGTACTCGTCAGCGGAAAGGCCGAATTCTTCGGCCAGCGCCAAGGTTCCTGGCGCGATGGGGTTTAGGGACATGGGCGGGGGGATAGCGTGCGTCGGCAGGGTGGGCAATTGGGCGCCCTGAGCACCTCGAATTGCCAACTTGGCCAAGTTAGGCTACTATCCTGGCTATGATCAAGGTCAACGTCCTGGAAGCCAAGAACCGGCTGTCCGAGCTCCTGCGCGCTGTGCAAGCGGGCGAGGAGGTCATTATCGCCAATCGAGGCGAGCCGGTGGCGCGGCTGACAGCCCTCGCGCCTGCCGAACCTCAAATCGGAACCGGCGCGAGCATCCTTAAGTGGCTCGAAGAAAATCCACTGCCGGAGAGTTCACGCCGCAGTGCTGAGGAAATCGACGCGTTCATCGCGGAACAACGAGCGGCCTGGGATTGATTTATCTCGACTCCTGTCTCGTCATTTATCTCGTGCAACAGCACCCGGTTTGGTTGGCGCGCGTCGATCGGGCCATGGGGAACGCGGCCTCGGCACAGTTCGCGATCTCCGCGCTCGTGGTTGGAGAATGCCTCGTGCTGCCCTTCAAAACCCATGATCTTCGACTGCAGCGCAACTTTGAGGGCGCTTTCGGGCGCTTCATTCGGCTCGACTTGCCTGAAGAGGTCTACATTAGAGCCGCCCACATTCGCGCGCAGTCGGCACTCAAACTCCCGGACGCGCTCCATCTGGCGTGCGCCCAGCATCATGGGTGCTCTGCGCTTTGGACAAACAACGAGCGCCTCAGCGCGGCGGGCGCCGATTTGGTCAAGGTGCTGTCCTCCTGAACCTCGACAAGCACCGCCGCTGGCCCTACCCCGATCCGCGAGGAGCATCTCATGCGCGAAGTCCCATTGGCCGAAATTCCCGACTTGGTCGGGCAGGAGATCGGCGTTTCCGACTGGCTGGAAATCACGCAGGATCGTGTAAATCGTTTCGCTGACGCGACGGGCGACCATCAATGGATCCATGTCGATATCGAGCGCGCCACGCGGGAGCTGGGCAGCCCGATCGCACACGGCTTCCTGATCGTTTCGCTGATCCCGTTTCTGGCGAAGAACATTGTCCAGTATCAAGGAGTCGGGCGCGGCATCAATTACGGCTCGAACAAAGTGCGGTTCACCAACATGGTGCCGGTGGGCTCGCGCATCCGCATGCGCGTGAAGATGTTGTCGGCAGAAATGCGCGGCGGCGCCTATCAGGTCGTCAACGAATGCAAGATCGAGATCGAGGGGCAGGAGCGCCCGGCGTGTGTCGCCGAGAATATCAGCCTGCTCTACCCCGCCTGACATGCTCACATTCGTGGAAGCCATCTCGCTTGCTGGAGACCGCGCCAAGCAGAACGACGACGCGTTTGCGTTCCTCGGGTCGTGCGCCTGGGTCATCGACGGCGCGACCGATCTCCACGATCAGCCGCTGAGCGGGTGGGCGTCAGACGCAGCTTGGTTTGCGCATACCTTGAATCGCGCCCTGCATTTTGAAATGGGACCAGGCCCGGAACTCACCCACAATGAGTTGCTCGTCCGGCTCGAAACCGCGATCAAAGAAGTTGAGGGCCAATTCCTTGCGTTGCCAAGGCCGCTCGAATTGCAAGGGCAAATTGAACTCTGGAAAGAGCCGATCGCATCGATAATACTGGTTGCAGAATCCGCAGGCGGCGTGCTGGGATTTGATCTGGGCGACTGCCGATGTTTTGGGCTCGATGCGACCGGTCACGCGCACACCATCGGCGGGCCGGAGGATGCCGCCGACGATGAGAGCGCCCTCGCCGCACGCCAACGCGACTCGGAAAAACCGTTACTGCGCCGCACGGAGACCCTCGATATACTTCGCCGCATGCGCGCCAGCCTCAACCAGCCTGGTTCGCGCTGGACTGCTGCACTCGACCCGGAGTGCGCGGACAATGCGCGAGAATGGGCGCTTACGCTCGCACGCCCCGCGCACGTTCTGCTCATGACCGATGGCTTCTCCGCGTTGGTCGATCGCTACCGCGCCTACGACGCCGCCGGCCTGGTTCGCGCCGCGCTGGAGAAAGGCCTGCAAGAACTCGGCCGCGAATTGCGCGCCATTGAGGGGGCGGACGCTGCCGCGACGCTCCATCCCCGTTTCAAAACAAGCGACGACGCGACCGCGCTCTTAATGCGTCTGACCTGAGCCATGTCCGACGCCAAGAAACCACCAGCCGCGCGCTGCGAGCTCAAGCTCACCGAGCAGCTCGGCCACACCCGCACCGACGATTACGCTTGGCTCAAGGACGACAATTGGCAGGAGGTAATGCGCGACCCGTCGCTACTACGCGCCGATATCCGTGCTTATCTCGACGAAGAGAATTCCTACCGCGAAGCGCTCATGGCGCCGACGGAGGCTTTGCAGGAGCGCCTCTATCAGGAAATGCGCGGGCGGGTGAAGGAGGACGATTCTACCGTTCCAACGCCGGATGGCCCGTGGGAATATTATCGCCGCTTCGAGACCGGGGCGCAGCACCCGCGTTACGTGCGGCGCGCGCGAGGCGGGGAAGGTCCAGAACAAGTTCTGCTCGATGTCGATGTGCAAGCCGCCGGCAAGGCATTCTACAAGGTCATCTCCGTCGAGCATTCGCCCGACCACTCACTGCTGGCCTACGCCGTCGATGAACAGGGTTCGGAAATCTACACTTTGTACGTGAGGGACCTCGCCAGCGGTGAAGTGCTTTCCAATCCAGTCGATAATTGCACCGGCGACTTCTGCTGGTCGCCGTGTGCCGGTTTCTTGTTCTGGACTTACCGCGACGAGAACGGCAGGCCCGCGAGAATTTATCGCCGTCCTGCGCGCGGCGGCGAGGATGCGCTTGTCTATGACGAGCCGGACGAGGGTTTCTTCCTGGGCATCCACGTCACCGAAAGCCGCGCTTTCATCGTCATCCACGCAGGGCACCACGCTTCCTCGGAAACGCTGCTGATCCCGGCGAGCGAGCCGACGGCCGCACCAACCGTTTTCCACCCGCGCGAACCGGACCTCTTATACACGCCAACGCATTGGGACGGGCGCTGGTGCGTGCTCACCAATGCCGATGGCGCCGTCGACTTCAAAGTGATGGGTTGCGAGCCTGGTGCAACCGCGCGTGAGCATTGGCGCGAACTCCTGCCCCATCAAGCTGGCCGCTATATCGTGAGCTTGAGCGCCACCAAGGATTATCTCGTCCGCGCCGAGCGCGCTGAGGCGCTGCCGCGCATCATCGTGCGCCATCGCAGCGGCGTGGAACACGCCATCGCCATGGACGAAGAGGTCTACAATCTCGAACTCGCGGGCGGCTACGAGTACGAAACTTCGGTTCAGCGTTACGTCTACGATTCTCCGACGACGCCGCCGCAATGGTTCGACTACGACATGAGCGCGCGTACGCGCCTACTGCGCAAGATCCTGGAGATCCCCTCCGGCCACGATCCCGCGAATTATGTCGCGCAGCGTCTGTTTGCGACGGCGAGCGACGGCAAGCGAGTGCCGATCACGGTGTTGATGAAACACGGAACGCCATTGGACGGAACTGCCCCCCTCTACCTCTACGGCTACGGCTCATACGGCATTTCCATTGATGCCGATTTCTCCATTCGCCGTTTCAGCTTGGTCGATCGCGGCTGGATCTACGCCATTGCGCATGTGCGCGGCGGTTCGGAGATGGGGTTCGGCTGGTTCCAGGACGGACGCCGCGCCGCCAAGAAGAACACGTTCAGCGACTTCATCGCCTGCGCCGAAGAATTGATCGCAGGCGGTTATGGCCGCTCCGGGCACATCATATGCGAGGGGCGCTCCGCAGGCGGGTTGCTCATGGGCGCGATCGCCAACATGCGCCCCGACCTTTGGGCGGGAATCATTGGCGGCGTGCCCTTCGTAGACGTGCTCAACACCATGAGCGATGCATCGCTGCCACTGACGCCGCCGGAATGGCCCGAATGGGGCAACCCGCTTGAGGACGGGGCTGCTTATGACGCCATCGCCTCCTACTGCCCCTACACAAACATCGAGCCCAAAGCGTATCCCGCAATACTCTCGACCGGTGGCCTCACAGATCCGCGCGTGACGTATTGGGAGCCGGCCAAATGGGTCGCCAAGCTTCGCAGCTGCACAACCAGTTCGCGGCCAGTGTTGCTGAAAATGAACATGAGCGCGGGCCACGCCGGCTCGGCCGGCCGCTTCGAGTTCCTGCGCGAATTGGCCCACGATTACGCGTTCGCGATCAAGGCGATTGGCTCGGCGGAGGCCGGTGGGCCGTTCTGAACGGCGCCGCGCCCATCTTTCCTTGTCAACCTGCCAAGAGGGGTATTAACCTTTGGCGGGATTGGTGGAGGTGGGGACCATGCAGACATCGATGAAGGCTTCGGCCGCATTTTTGGCGCTCACAGCGGGGCTTGGCGGCTGCGCGGCGGTGCGCTCGACGCCGGTAAGTTTCGACGCGGGCCATGCGCCGACGGGGCTGCAATACTCGTTGCCAAAGGGATTGCTGCGCATCGAGCTCATTGAGAACGGCGACAGCGGCCTCTACCTCGCGGTATCAGAGCCATTCTTTGTCGGCGACGCCTCAGCGAGCTATATGCTGGACGGTTCATCAGGCGCGTTTGCAAACCAGGAATATTATTTCGAGGTCAATCCATATACGCGCCTGCTCACCTTCGTGGACTCGACTTCAGAGGGCCAAGCAGGCTTGATCGCTCAGAGACTGAGCGGCGCGGCTGGCGGCGCAGGCGCTCTTCGGGAAGAGAACAGCGCAGCGACCGGTGATGACAACGTCATCTTCTCGCGTGTCATCGACCCATTTCAGCAAGGCGCGTGCGCCTTCGGCACGGCCTGCAATTTCAGCTCGGCAAGCGCCATCGGGGGCGCTTCTTTAAGTGCAGATCTCCGCCGAGCGGCTCTCGGCTCGCAGAACTGCGCGCGCGACGAGGATCTTTGCAAGAGCATCCGCGACAATTCAGAATTTTTTAGCATCTCGCTACAGCCCTTGTTTCAGGCGGACGGCGCCCGATCCCGCCACGCATCTAACGCCGACTGCGAGCGCGCCATCTGTTATCGATCTCCGTTGCCGTATTCGATTTCGCTTCGTGTAGGAAATGTGAGCGACCGCGCTGAAGTCGTTCATCTGCCGAACCAGGCGCCCGCCATGGCGCTCAGCGTGCCCGCCGGACTCTTTGCCACCGCAGAAGCGCGCATCGATCTGGTTCACGGCATGCCGCGCGAGTATGAGGTCGATCGCAACAATGAGTTGGTCGCAATCGCTTCGCTTCCAATGGAGGTGGTCCGAGCCGGATTTAGCGCCGCCTCAGAAGTTTTTAAATTGCGCATCACATATAACAATGATCGGGCTGCGTTCGAACGCAGCGAAGCATCCCCGACGAGGAGATCCTTGGACGGCGGCGCGGCAGAAACCACAGCGGCCGCGAACAACCCGCAGGACGAAACCGAAGCCGCCAGCGCGCTCTTTCGTGTGGAGCTGCTTCCCTCCTCGCCGGCATCGACCCAAGGCAACGGAGCGACCCTACAGCAATGAGCGACCTCCTCTCTCGCTTGCTGAGGAAACCCGCAGAATTGGGCTTCCGAAAGCCAATGAGCCAGATCAAGCGCCTCGTAACAGGCGACCACGACAACCGGATCACGGTCGCCGATGTAGAGAAGAACCCTTGGCGTCCATTTTGCTGTATGAAAATCAATTTCATAGATGGCGAGCGTTACGCTGGCTATGGGACGGGCTTGCTGATCCGACCACGGATCATACTCACTGCGGCGCACAATCTCTACTCGCTCAAGAGCAAGATTTTCGCCAAGAAAATCGTGGCGATGGTAGGCGTGAAAGGCGAGCAGCCTGCGGCAGAGGCGCATGTTACGCACGTCGAAGTCTGCTCCGACCCGGCCTATCGAAATTTTCGTCACGACGAAGCGGCGCAATACAGCGCCGACTACGGCATCGCCATCCTCGACTCCGACGCACTGTTCAATTGGGCAGGCGAATATGTGAACGTAGTGGACCAGGCGCCGCTTACCGGTCCGGACCTAATCGGCTCGAGACTCAACGTCGCGGGCTATCCCGACGAGAAACCGCGAACCGATGACGGCGCCAAGCGCCACCCCGACCTGAAGACCGATTCTGGCCCCCTCATTCCAGCCACTCTCACTGCAACGAATTTTCGCTATCAGATGGACACCAAGGCCGGGCAAAGCGGCTGTCCGGTTTTCAAGTACTATCCGGACTCCAAGCGGTTCCTGTTCGCGGGCGTACATGTCGCTGGCCATGAAGGCTCCGACACCAATCTCGCGCGCCGCTACGATGAGAGGATGCGCAATCAGGTGAAGTCCTGGGTGCGCCAATTCGGCTAGGCGAAGCGCACGCAGCTAAACCCTGATCCCGAACCAGCGCGCGCGGTGAATGTCCTCGAGATTGTCTTCGTAGCCAGTCAAATCTGGGTGCACGAGATTGGTCGAGTTGATGAACACGCTCATGCACACGGGCGCATCGTCGAGCATCATCTGCTCAGCGCGCGACATGATCTCCCCCCGCTTTGCGGCGTCCGCTTCGAAATCGGACTCGCGCATGAGCCGGTCGTATTCTGGATTTGAGTAGCCTGAATAATTCTGCGCCCCAGTTCGCGTCTCGTGCAGGAATAGGAAGTTTTTGGCGTCGTTGAAATCCCCGACCCAGGCGCCGTCGCCAACGTCGAAATTACTTGCGCGCAGATTCGCGTACTGCACCTGCGCCTCAAGGCCGCGCAACTCGACGCTCACCCATGGCGCGATCGCCAGCCAATGGTTCTGCACCGCCACCGCCACGCGGGGATTGTCGCTCGAGCTGCGGTGAGAGAACTCAAACCGCAACGGGTTATTCGGCCCGAAGCCCGCCGCACGCAGCAGCCGCTCAGCCTCTCGCCGGCGCTCGGCAATGGGCGTACCCGCCCATTTGTACCGCGCAGAACCTGGATAGTTGAAGATCCCCGGCGGCAGGAATGAATAGGCCGGCAATTCTCCAGTGCGATAAATCTGCGCCGCGACGAACTCGCGTTCGTACGCCATCGATAGCGCATGACGCACGCGCACGTCGTTGAACGGCGCACGCCTGGTGTTAAAGGAGAAATAATTGCACGAGAGGTAGGGCGAGACGCGTGGAAAGCCGGGAAGATCGCGGCGCAACGTCTCCACCTGGTTGGACGGAAAGCGCGTCGACCAGCCCGCCTCCCCCGCTTGTACGCGGCGCGCGGTCGCCTGCACATCATTCGAAGGATAATAATACAGGTGCTCCAGCACAACATTATCGGCGTCGTAAAAGGCCGGGTTGCGTTCGATATGGACGATATAGTTCGACCACCATTTGCGCAGAATGTAGGGGCCGTTGACTGCGATGTTCTCCGGCTTGATCCAGGCATCGCCGTACATGGCAACGCGATGCTTAGGGACGGGGAAGGTCGTATAGTGTTTTAGCAGCTGCGGAAGATACGGCGTTGCGTACTCAAGATTTATCTCCAGCGTGCGATCGTCGAGTGCGCGGACGCCTATATCCTCCGGGCTCACGCGCTGTGTAAACGCGGCCTCGGCGTTCTTGATCGGATACAAAAGCGGCGCGTATACCGAGCCATTCTCGGGGTTGAGAATGCGCCGGAACGCGAACTCAAAATCGTGCGCGTCGCACGCTTCTCCGTCGGACCAGTTCGCCCGACGCAGCGCGAAAGTCCAGGTCAACCCGTCGCCGCTGGTTTCCCAACTTTCCGCCATGCCCGCAACAGGCTCCGCCTTGGCGTTCTCAGTGGTGAGCCCGACGAACATGTTGCCGACGATGTTATTTTCCCAGGTACCCTGAACTTTGTGCGGGTCGAGCGACAGCGGCTCGCCCTGATTGCAGATATCGAGCGAACGGCGCTCCTTGTCGAAACCGATGACGCGGGAGTTCGTGCAGCCGCCAAAAGTGGCCGCGGCGCCAAGCACGCCCGCGCCCAGCAACACATTTCTCCGGCTGCCGCCAACGTTCATGAATCAGCGCTCCTTGGGGTCGAGCGCATCGCTCAGCCCATCGCCTAGAAAATTGAGCGCCAAGAGGGTTACTAGCATCGTGGTTGCAGGCGCGATCAACATCCAGGGCGAAGTCACCATCTGATCGGTGCCCTCTTTGATTAGCCGCCCCAGCGAGGTAAGCGGCTCCTGCACGCCCAGGCCGATGAAAGATAGGAAACTCTCGGTAAGGATGATGACCGGGATGTTCAGCGTCGCAAACACCACGACCGGCCCCAAAACGTTGGGGACAATGTGCCGGAACACGATCTGCATCGGCGTGGCGCCGGCAGCGCGCGCCGCTTCCACGAATTCGCGCTTGCGCAACGAGATCGCCTGGCCGCGTACAATGCGCGACATGGTCAACCACTCGACCGCACCGATGGCCATGAAAATAAGCAAAAGATTGGCGGTCGCATCGTCGGATTGGACTACAGTCATCAACACGATGACGAAGAAAACGAAGGGGATCGCATAGAGAACGTCCACGAACCGCATCATTGCTTCATCGACGAAACCGCCAAGGAACCCAGCAGTCGCGCCCCACGCCACCCCAATGGTCAGCGCAACCAAAGTGGCGGCCGCCCCCACCAACAGCGAAATACCAAGTCCAAACAGAACGCGCGCGACCATGTCGCGGCCCACCGTATCGGTGCCGAGCAGATGCATGTCGGTCAAGGTGGGCGCTATCGCAACCTGATCGGGGAAAATCTCGTTGAACTTGTGCACCCACAGGAACGGGCCGAACGCCGCGAGCAGCACCAGCACCGCCATCACGTACAAACTTACGACCGCCGCCGGATTACGCATCAAGCGCCGGCGCGCGTCCTCCCATAGCGAGCGGCCCTTGACCACATCCGGCGCGGACGGCGTCTCGTCAAGTAGGATGTCGGTCACGGCGTCCGCGTCCTTGGGTCGAGCACGCGATAGGCGAGGTCGGCGAGCAGGTTGAAAACGATGATCAGCACCGAGTAAACTAGCACTACTCCCATCACCAAAGTGTAGTCGCGCTGGCCGGCAGCGAGGACAAACTGTTTGCCGATGCCCGGCAACTGAAACACCGTTTCAACAACAAACGACCCCGCCATCGCGCCCGCAAGTGCGGGGCCTGCATACGAGATCACCGGCAGCATCGCCACCGGAAGTGCGTGCCGCCAGATTACTTGCGCTTCCGGCAGCCCTTTCGCGCGCGCCGTGCGCACGGCGTTGGAGCGAAGCGCTTCTATCATGCTGGCGCGCATCAACCGCGAGATGATTGCGACCAGGGGCAAGGAAAGGGTGATCACCGGCAACACCAAATAGCCCAACCGAAACTCGTCTCGGTAGAGGCCGCTTGTGGGCAGCACGCCCCACTGGATGCCGAACAAGAGCTGCATCAATGGCCCAATCACCAGCGGGGGAAGGCAGACGCCAACGATAGCAAGCGCCATAACAGCGTAATCCTGCGCCTTGTTCTGCCGCACCGCCGCCACCACGCCGAGCCCGCCTCCAAGCAGTAGGGCCAAGGTCATCGCACCGAGCCCAAGAACGGCGCTGGTGGGGGCGCCCTCCGCAAGGATGTCAGCGACGGTCTTGTCCTTATAGACCATTGAGGGACCCAGATCGCCCCTCAACAAGCCTCCAACATAACGCTGCAATTGCTCACCGACCGGCAAATCCAGCCCGTATTGGTGCTCCAGGCGCCGCTCGATCTCGGGTGGCATCTGGCGTTCCTTTGTGAACGGCCCGCCAGGCGCGGCGTGCATCAGAAAGAAAGCGCCCGCTATTATGCAAAGCAGTGTTGGGACCGCTACGAAAAGACGACGAACCGCCTGAGTGAGCATTTCACCGCAATCCCTGACTCGCGTGACCGAACGGCCAGCGGCGCGGGAACCTTGCTTCCCAAGAAAGCTGTGTCAACTTTACCCCGATGACAGCGTTCAAAACAGTCACGCCGCACTTTGCGGTCGCTCCCCAATTGTCGCCCGAGGACATGACGGCCGTGGCGGGGGCGGGATTCAAGCTCGTTATCAACAACCGACCAGACAGAGAAACACCGGGGCAGCCTTCCACCGACGAAATGAAAGCGGCCGCCGAGGCCGCCGGGTTGCAATTCCGGACCCTTCCCTTTCAAGGCCTGCCCTCACCCGCTACCGCCGCCGCCATCGCCGGGCTGTTGGCCGAAACCAGTGGGCCTGTTCTCGCCTATTGCCGAACAGGGACACGCTCAATAATGGCCTGGGCGATGGCGCAGGCGCTTTCCGGCGTCGCCCGACCGGGTGAACTTGTCGCCATAGCGGCGGAGGTGGGGTACGATCTCGACGGGGTGCGGGGGGTGCTGGAGGCTTTGGCCCCCAACGCTGAACGGTCTTAACCAAGTTGGGCAAGAGCGATCTTGATCAGGATAATGAGGGACATGGCGAGCAGCACTGTGCGCACGCGATCAGCTAAGAACAAAATTGCATCAGTCGCGGCACGCATGTGTTTTTCCCGGCTGCTCGGGCCGGGTTGCAAACTCCGCGCCGAGGGGCGAGCGCCATGAGCGACGCCTCCGAACCCGTGTTCCAAACCTCAGGCCCAGTTTGGCTTAGGGATTTCGAGTGGGGGCTGACCGGCCTCACCGTGCGCAAAACCGGCGCGCGCGTGCCCTACTCTCCGTCCATTATCAAACAGGTCAGCGCCTGGTTTCGCTTCTTCTTCGCCGCCCAAGGCATAGAGCCGCGTACGCCCCATTTCACCATCGCTTTCACCCCCGAACGCGCCAGACCTTGGTATCTGATCTGGGCGGTCGCGCGCGCCGCTGGCGCCAAACTCGCGAAGGACCCCGCCCATGCCGATGTGGTGATGCAGTTCGAGGACGCCACCTATAGCCCCAACGCCCCGCCAATGCCGCTGCGGGCGAGCGCCAAACTCATCAATTTCGGCTGCACCGATGTCTCCAAGTCCGCGGTGGCGCAGGCTTACGAAACCGCTTTTGGCCGCGCACTCGCGATCGACCCCGGCATCCACGTCGGGCTGGCGGTAGAAAAATCCGAGATCAACGCCGCCCATGATGGCCGCATCGTATCCTGCCCGACGCCGCCCCAGCCTGGCCGGGTCTACCAGCGCGTCATCGATAATCGCAGCTACGATATGGCCTTGGTAGAGGATCTGCGCAGCTGCACGGTAGGGGGAAAGGTAGCGTGTGTGTTCATCAAGCGCCGCCCGGTAACCAAACGCTTCCTCAATACGAATACCGAAGTGTTGCTGCGGGCGCCTGAAGAGGTGTTCTCGCCGGAGGAATTGAGTCAGATCGCCGCCTTCACGCGGGCGCTCGGATTGGACTGGGGTGGTGTGGACGTGTTGAGAGATCGCGCCGACGGCAAGCTCTACATCGTCGACGCCAACAAGACCGACATGGGCCCCCCGATTTCGCTCAACCTCCCCGATAAGCTGAAGGCGACGCGCATGTTGGCGTCGGCTTTCCGCGATTACGCCCGCGGCGCGGGAAACTGAGGGTCTGAGGGGCTGAACGCATGGCGTACAAGATACCTTTTGTGCGCGAGATGGACTTCGCCTACGGCAAAGTCCAGCAGGTCAGCCCACTGATCCGCCGTGTCGTCGCCAACAATCCCGGGCCGTTCACCTTCAAAGGCACCGGCGTCTACATTGTCGGCAAAGGCGATCTGGCGCTGATCGACCCAGGGCCCGACGCGCCCGAGCATATCGACGTGCTGATGCGCGCGATCGGGTCTGAGCGCCTGACCCACATTTTCGTCACCCACTTCCATATGGATCACAGTCCTGCCGCGCGACCACTAGCCGAGCGCACCGGCGCGAAAATCCACGCCAGCGCCATCGCCCTCAAGCACGACCCCTGCGACGTGGTGCGCCTAGAAGCCGGCGACGACACCGGTTTTACCCCCGATGTCGTGCTCCACGACGGCGACCGTTTCGCCGGCCCCGGCTGGACCATCGAGGCGCTAACCACGCCCGGTCACACTTCCCATCATATGGCCTATGCGCTGATCGAGGAAAACGCACTCTTCCCTGGCGATCACATCATGGGATGGTCGACCACCATTATCGGCCCGCCCGACGGCGACATGAGCCAATACCTCGCCAGCCTCGAGAAGGTGCGCGAGCGCGATTACGATGTGCTTTGGCCGACGCACGGCCCCCCCATTCGCGAACCTCGCCCGTTTATCCAGGCCTATCTCGACCACCGACTCGAACGCGAAGCGCAGGTGCTGGCGCAGTTAAGAAGCGGAAAACGACGGATCAAAGATATGGTTGGCGAGATGTACGCCGATGTGGACCAACGGCTGCACCCAGCCGCCTGCCACTCGGTGCTCGCGCACGTGCTGCGGCTGCTCGAATTAGGGCGCGTTGCCTGCGAGGGCCCGCCATGCGTGGACAACGAATATTGGCTGAAGCGATAGCGCAAATCGGGTAGTAAATGCGGGCTTGGAGGCTCGCTTGTCCACGCCTGAAGACATAATCCCCCTAAACGCGCCTTCGCGTCTTGGACCGCCCATGTCGCCTGGCGATCCCGCGCCTTGGTTTTTCCTTCGATCCGACGTCAACGAGAAATTCTCTTTCCCCACTTTGGGCGGGCGTACGATCCTGCTCACCTTCTTGGAATCGTTTTCCAACCCCGGTGATATGGCGGTGCGCGACGGCCTGCTTGAGTGCGTTGCCCGCCTCACGCCGTACGCTGACGCTTTGCTCATCGTCACCGCCGATCCGGCCGATTTCGGGGCGCGCATGCCGAGCGAAGCGACGGGCGCTCGCTTTTTGTTCGACCCACACCGCAAGGCCGCGACGCTCTATGGCGCTGTAAGGGGCGGAATGGTTCGGGCTATTTCGTTCGTGATTGACGCGAGGCTGCGCTTCAGGGCGATCATGCCCGTGCGCAATCCAAGCACGCATGCGAAGGACGCATTCGATGTTTTCACGCGTCATCGTGTTCCAGCCCCCGCTCAGCGCGCCATCGTCCACGCCCCGGTCTTGACCATTCCGGATGTGTTCGAGCCGGAATTGTGCCGGCGCCTGATTGAAGGGCATGGCAAGCACGGCGGAGTTGACAGTGGCTTTATGGTCGAACGCGAGGGCAAGACCGTAAAGAAGCGCGACCCTGGCCACAAAGTGCGGCGTGACTGGTTCATGGACGACGAAGACTTGATCGCCGCTTGCCGCGACCGCATTCGCCGGCGCGTTATCCCCGAAATCAAGCGCGCCTTTCAATTCGAGGTCACGCGCGTAGAGCGTTACTTGGTTGCTTGCTACGATTCCGCCGAGAAGGGTCACTTCGCTGCGCACCGCGACAACACCACCAAGGGCACCGCCCATCGGCGTTTTGCGATGTCATTGAACCTCAACGATGAGTACGAGGGCGGCGAGCTCCTATTCCCTGAGTTCGGCCAGCACCGCTTTCGACCGCCGCCTGGCGGCGCATGCGTGTTTTCGTGCTCGCTCATGCATCGCGCAACCGCGGTTACCGATGGCAAGCGCTACGTGTTCGTGCCGTTCTTATTCGATGAGGCCGGCGAGAGCGTGCGCCAGGCCAATCTAGAATATCTTTCGCTGGACGAATAACCTCGCGGCTCACGGCGGCGGCGAGGGCGCCGCATCGGCTTCGCTGCCTTCGCGCGGTGGCGCTGGCGCGGGCCCCGCTTGCGCCTCGGCGTCTTCAAGGCGCGCGCGGAGCGTCGCCAGGAAGGCGCGCATGCGCTTGGCATTGGCGCCAAGGTCGGACCGCCCGACACGGCTGACCGACCGCATGTCGATGCGCGCGCCCAACCCGTCCGGACGTACTCGAATGGCGATATCGTCCTTGAAGCCGAACCAGAATGTCTCCGCCATCGCCTCAAGCACGCCGTTGGCTGCATCGATGCGGCCCATGCGCCAGTTCTGCTCGTGGGCAAGTTCAGATGCAATCTCGAAGGCGCGCGCTTGAGGGAGGCCGGTGGACAGGTGCGTAATGTCACCGTACTGGCGCCGCTGCCACTCTACGAAAAGCGTCCCTTCGCCATCTCGCTTCGATTGAAGATCGAGTCCATTGCCGCCGGGGACCGCAGCACGCGCCCGCACAACTTCCGAACTGAAGGTGGGCGGTTTTTCGAGGTCGGTGCTAATGTCATGGATGGGGGCGATGCTCTGGGCTTGGCGTCCCACATAAATACCATAGATTGAGCCGAGCACCGGGATAGCCAGCGCAAGCCCCGCCCCAAGCACACCCCGGCGCGGCGGCGTAAAGAAGGCCAGCGCCAGCGCAATCCCGGCGATCGCTGCGGCGCTTCCAAGGACGCGCGCACCCCAGTCACGCGTAAGAACGACAAAACCCATCTGCCAGTCAAACAACCCGAATTTGGCGCCAAGGGCGGCAAACGCGAAATAGACGGGTGTCAGCAACGCCAGCACCAACGCAACGCGGACGACGACATCACGAAACTTGTCCATGTCTCTACCCCTGGCCGCTCAAGCGTTCTGCTGAACGAGGTCCCATTTGTTGCCGTAGATATCCTTGAACACGGCTACCTTGCCATAGGTCTCTACACGCGGCGCTTCGAGAAATTTCACCCCCCGCGCCAGGAACGCGGTGTAATCGCGGTCGAAGTCGTCGGTGTCGAGAAAGAACGCCACCCGACCGCCGGTCTGGTCGCCGGCGCGAGCGATTTGGGCCTCGCCCACGCCCTTAGCAAGCAGGATATCCCCTGACCCCTCGCCCGGCGACACCACGACCCAGCGCTTGCCCGCACCCATCTCCGTGTTCTCCACAAGCCGAAAACCGAGCGCGCCGACGAAATAGCCGATCGCCTCGTCATAATCCCGCACGACCAGGGTAACCTTGGCGAGCCGCATCATTCCGCTGCTTGCGCGCTGGGCAAACGATAATCCTTGAACATCTCCCGCAGCGCCAGCTTGTTAATCTTACCAGTGGCGCCGAGCGGGATTTTTTCAGTCTGCACGACATCGTCGGGCGTCCACCATTTGGCGATCTTGCCTTCAAGAAAGGCAAGCACTTGCTCCTTGGTCGGATTTGCGCCGGGCTTCGGCTCGATAATCAATAGCGGCCGCTCGTCCCACTTCGGATGCGCGACGCCAATCACAGCGGCGCAAGCGACGCCATCGCACCCGACGGCGATGTTTTCGATGTCGATCGAGGAAATCCACTCCCCGCCCGATTTGATCACATCCTTGGCGCGGTCGGTGATCTGCATCACGCCCAATTCGTCAAGCGTGGCGACGTCGCCGGTGTCGAAGAAGCCATCCGCTTCCAGGCACTCGCCTTTTTCGTTGCGCGCGCCGGCGTTCTTGAAATAGGCGCGCGATACTGCCGGCCCTTTCACCATCAAACGCCCGAAGGCTTTGCCGTCATGGGGCTTCTCACGGCCTTCGTCATCGACAATTTTCATATCGACGGTGAAAAGCGCTCGCCCCTGCTTCAATTTGGTCTTGATCAATTCTTCCTTGCCTTGCGCATAATGTTCGGCGAGCGGCTTGCCGATCGTGCCGATCGGGCTCATCTCGGTCATGCCCCAGGCATGGATCACTTCGACGCCGTAATCTTGTTCGAACGCGCGCAGCACCGCCTCCGGCACCGCCGAACCGCCAATCGCGACGCGCTTCAGGGTCGTGAGTTTGGAGTTCGTCTCGCGCAAATAGTTCAACAGCATGAGCCACACTGTCGGCACGGCCGCAGTGAACGTCACCTTCGCAGTCTCCAGCAATTCGAAGATGCTTGCCCCGTCGAGCTTGGCGCCCGGCATCACCAATTTGGCCCCGCACATCGGCGCAACAAATGCAATCGCCCAGGCATTGGCGTGGAACATCGGTACGACGGGCAATACTGTGTCGGCGGCGCCCGCCCCGAAACAATCGGTCTGATTAGCCGCCAACGCATGCAACATGTTGGAGCGGTGCGAATAGAGCACGCCCTTAGGATCGCCAGTGGTGCCTGAGGTGTAGCACAGCCCACATGCCGTGTTTTCCTCGAAGCCGCCCCAAGCTGCCTCTTGCGCGTGTCCGTGGATGAAATCCTCGTAGGCGATTGCGCCGGGCAAACTCGTTTGCGGCATGTGCTCGCGGTCGGTGAGCAACACGTAGAATTTCACGGTCCCGAGTTGAGGCGCGATCTTCTCGAGCGTGGCCAGGAATGTCGTGTCGAGGAATAGTATTTTGTCCTCGGCGTGGTTGATGATCCAGGCGATCTGCTCTGGAAATAACCGCGGGTTCACCGTGTGCAGGACCGCGCCCATGCCCATCGCGCCGTACCACGTCTCCATGTGCCGCTCGGTGTTCCAGGCCAGCGTAGCGACGCGGTCGCCAAGGCCGACCCCGTGCTCCTTAAGCGCATTGGTGACCTGCTTGGCGCGCCGCCAGATGTTGCCATAGGTCGTGCGCGAGATGGGGCCTTCGAGGCTGCGGGTCACCACTTCTCGGCGTGGAAACCAGGAATGGGCATGGTCAAGAATTTTATCAACCGTCAGCGGCCAGTCCTGCATGAGCCCGAGCATCGCGTGCGCCTCCCTGTTTCTTGTCGTTGTGGTGCGATCTTATCGCTGCCCCGGCGCAGCGCAAATGTCACGTGATTGGAACGCGTCGCCTCTGGCGACGGCCAGCGCGGCCGGCGGCCGCGCGCTCCACTCAAGGATAGAGCCGACTTTTAACCCACTCCGCCGCCACGCCCTTGCGCGAAAACACCAGCCGGTCGTGCAGGCGGAAGGGGCGGTCTCGCCAGAACTCGATTGTCAATGGGGCGAGCCTCCAGCCGATCCAATGCGGCGGGCGCGGTACTTCGCCCAGGCCATATTTAAGCGCAAACTCCGCCACGCGCTTTTCCAGCGCCAAGCGGTCGGGCAATTGCCGCGATTGCTCGCTCGCCCACGCGCCCAGGCGCGCGCCGCGATCGCGCGTTTTGAAATAGGCGTCGGCCTCCTCGTCGCTTACAAGCGCCACCTGCCCGCGAACACGCACCTGCCGGCGCAAACTTTTCCAGTGAAAGCAAAGTGCGGCGCGCGGATGCGCTTCTAGTTGTCGGCCCTTTGCACTCTCCGTGTTGGAGTAAAAGACAAAGCCGCCCGCGTCGAAATCCTTCAACAGCACCATGCGCACGTCCGGCGCGCCCGACGCATCGACGGTAGCCAGCGCCATGGAATTGGGGTCGTTCGGCTCCTTCTCCTTCGCTTCGCGGAACCAGCGCTCAAACAACGCGAACGGCTCGTTTTCGGCGAACAAGACCGCATCGTCCGGCGGGGGAGACCCGGTGGGATCGTATTGGGGGGATGGGGGAATGAGGTCGTCGCTCATAGCGGCTTCACAAACGGAAAGCGCGGCGCGCCACGTGTGAGCAGCGAGACGTCGGTGGTAATCAGCTCGCACTGCTCCCGCTCAGCCAGAGCGATGTACAAGCAGTCTTTGAGCGCATGCCTTAGATCGAGGGCGATCTCCTCGGCGCGCACAAGCAAACCGGCATCTGTTGTCAGCGCAAAAGCGCCGCGCAAAAAGAACTGGCGCACCGCGGCCAACGCTTGTTCCGCCTCGCCACGGGTTAGGCCGCCGCTGCGATAACGGCGCACCATCGCCGAGGCCACCTCGATGGTTACGTGCTCGGGCCCCAGCAGCGTTCGCCCGCTTCCGACAAGCTCGCGCGCGGCCGGGGAATCCGCTTCCTGCAGGAACAATTTAGTAATCACCGAGGCGTCGACCACGATTGCGGTGGTCATGCGTCTGGTTCCCCGTCACGCTCAGCGCGGATGCCAGGCGTGCTGTCGGGCATGATACCGTACTTGCGGCCCAGCTGCTCTCGGAACGCATCGAGTTCCGCGAGGATCTGGCGACGGCTCTCCATTTGGGTTTCAGTAAGCGTTTGGCGCAGCTCTTCCTCCAAACTCACGCCCTTGGCGGTGGCGCGCTGGCGGAAAAACGCGACCGTGGAGTCGCTGACGTCACGGATCTTGAGTTCGGCCATGCCCCCGCCTAGCACAAATTGGGGTCACCAGCAATGCCCCCATGGGGACGTGGGGACATTGTGAACGACGCCAAAGCGGATTAGGCTGCTCAAACCATGTCCCACAACAGCTTCGGCCACCTATTCCGCGTCACCACCTGGGGCGAAAGCCATGGGCCGGCGCTAGGCTGCGTGGTGGACGGCTGCCCGCCCGGGCTGCCGCTGACGCTGGCCGACATCCAGTTCTGGCTCAATCGCCGCCGCCCCGGCCAGAGCCGCTTCGTCACCCAACGCCAAGAACCCGACGAGGTGAAAATCCTTTCCGGCGTGTTCGAAGACGACCGCACCGGTGGGCCGGTCACGACCGGTGCGCCGATTTCGCTCCTGATCGAAAACATCGACCAGCGTGGGCGCGACTATAACGACATCCGCGACCTCTACCGCCCAGGCCACGCCGACTATGTGTACGACGCCAAGTATGGCGTGCGCGATTATCGCGGCGGCGGGCGGCAATCGGCGCGCGAGACTGCCGCACGAGTGGCGGCGGGCGCGGTGGCGCGCAAGGTTTTGGGCGACAATGTGCAGATCCGCGCGGCACTAATGCAAATCGGCACCATCGCCACCGATCGCGTGCGCTGGGATTGGGCCGAATGCGAGAACAATCCCTTCTGGTGCCCTGACGCAGAGACCGCGAAGGTGTGGGAGACGCTTCTCGACGACACCCGCAAAGCGGGCAACTCGATCGGCGCCATTGTCGAAGTGGAAGCGACAGGCGTTCCTGCTGGCTGGGGCGCGCCGATTTACGGCAAGCTCGACGCGGAGATCGCCGGCGCGCTGATGAGCGTCAATGCGGTCAAGGGCGTGGAGATTGGCGCCGGCTTCGCGGCGGCGGCGCTCACGGGTGTGGAGAATGCCGACGAAATGCGCGCGGGCGGCGGTGGCAAACCGGTCTTTCTCTCCAACAAAGCGGGCGGCATTCTTGGCGGCATCTCGACCGGTCAGCCGATCGTGGCGCGCCTCGCCATCAAACCCACCTCCTCCATCCTCACTCCGCGCCAAACCATCGACCGCTTCGGCCAAAACGCCGAAATCTCCACCAAAGGCCGCCACGACCCCTGCGTCGGCATCCGCGCCGCCCCGGTGGCGGAAGCGATGCTTGCATGCGTGCTGGCGGATGCAAAACTGCGTCATCGTGGGCAGATGGGGAGCTAAGCGGCTCGGTTGGGGTGGCCGCGCCGATTCAACTCATCCATTTCAGCGTCGCCGGCTCAATCGGGTTTACGAACTCCCGCCCCTCTTCGCGGCTTTTGGTCCATTCGCGTTTCAGCTTGAGGTACCATTTTGCTTGCACGTCGATGTCGTCGATCCAGAGCATCGAGGGCGAATAGCGCAGGCCTTCGTTCTGCAGATCCACCACATCGCCGTCCTGATCGAGGAATTTGCGCGCGGCAGGAATGAGGATCGGTTTCGTGGCATCGAGCAGCGGGGCATTTTTCCAATAGGTCACTTGCGTGATGCGCGTGGAGTTTTCGTTCTCCGGCGTAAGGCAGGTGAGCGTGAACAAGCGCGCGTTCTCACCCTCGACAACTTCCCAGCGAAACCCGGGAAGCATGAAGGAAATTTCCGTTGTCACTCGGCGACCGAACAGCACACGATACGGCAGGGAATTGCTCGACGGAGCATGACGCTCAATGGCCCAACCGCGTTCGCGTGGCACGAAGCGCTTTTCCTTCAGCTTCTTGCCCGAGCTGGGCGGGCGCCACCACCATTGATTGTGCACGTAGGGCACGTGCGCAGGGTCCATGAGGCCGACTACCGCGTTGTCCATCGTGGCTGCGAAGATGCGATGGATGACGAATTTCGGTTCGCGGAAATCCCCAAGATCAATCATTGGCGGCGGCGGCGGTTCGCCCGCGAACCGCTGATCGGCGGCGACAAACACCAGCACGATGCCGTTGGCCTCGTGGGTTGGAAAATGGCGCACGCGGATGCGACCCGCCTCATACGGCTGGCCCTCGACCAGCGACGGTATCTGTTTGCACACCCCGTCGCCCACACCGAAGCGCCAGCCATGATAGGGGCATTCAACCGTCTGCACGCCCTCGTTTTCGACGATGCGCCCAGCGGAGAGCGGCACCGCGCGGTGTGGGCAGACGTCGCGAAGCGCAAACGCGCGCCCCCCTGCGTCGCGCCCCAGCACCACCGGCTCGCCCAATATCTCGCGACGGAACATGGCCCCGCGCGCAAGCTCGCGCGAGGTAGCCGCGAAGTACCACATGTCTCTCAGAAGTTCGCTCATTGGGCCGCGAGATACATGATCGCCGGGATGCCGACAAAGCCCAGTGTCGCCGATGCGACGATCCCGCACAGGCAGAGCAGGGCGAGGCCGGCGCGGCGGATGCGGAACTCGCGTGGCCGCGCCCGGTTGACGGCCCCGCCAGCGAAGAACAATGCGCCGAAACTGCCGCCGACAATGCCGGCAAGCGCGACGAGCCAGAGGATCAGTTGAGCTAAAATGAGCATAATGTCTGCCGCGCGAACGCGGACGCCGGCGCACGACGCATCATCGCGCCACGATCGTCACGCGGAACGTATCGCTCGCAGGTTCGGTGGTTTCCCAGGGGCGGCGTTGCTCCAGCACGAGTTCGCCACGCCCCGCCTCGGTTGCGGCAAACACAAACACCTCCCAGTGCGACCCGCCGGCAAAACCTGGTTGACTCTGCGCTGTTGTGGTGTTGCCGCTCGTCTCGCCCGCGCGGGCGATGAAATCGGGCACTTGCGCGGGCGCCCAGAGATAACCCGCGGTCGGCACGCCGACCAAGGCGACCGAGAAACGCTGGCCAATTGCCACCTCGACGATCTGTGCGTTGCGCGAGGCATCGATGCGCACCGGCACATCGGCCGGGACCGGCGCCGGCACTTGCGTGGATGCACCCATTCTCGCCTCCCCGCCTGCTGCGGCGCCATGCACCGGTGCGCAAGCCATCAGAATCGCCGCCAACGCCAAAGCCAGACCTGCGCGATACGCCATCACATCGCCCCTGCTTGCATCAAGCCGATATAGAACCGGATCATCCGCTCGAAATTCTCGATCGAGACATGTTCGTTCACGCCGTGAATGCCCGCCATATCCTCCGTGTTCAAGAGAAGCGGCTGAAACCGGTACACGTTTTCGGCGACCTCGGAATAGTGTCGCGCGTCGGTGCCGCCGACGACGAGCCCCGGGGCTACCGGCGCGTCGGGCAAGCTGGCGCGAGATAACGCCGCGATCAGCGCGTAGGAGGACGAAGTCGTGCTCGAGATAGGGCTCGCTTCGTTTGGTGGCGCCGCCCAGTCCAACGTGATCCCCTCGAGCCCAGACACGGCGTTGCGCGCACGCCGCATCAGACTTTCAGCGGTGTCACGCTGATGAATGCGAAAATTGATCATCGCAATCGCCTCGGCCGGTAGGACGTTCGGCCGCACGCCGCCGTTGATCATTGTCGGCGCCACGGTGGTTCCAAGCAACGCCAGAGCCACGGGGCTGCCAGCCATGCGCTGACGCAAGAGCGGTCTGAACAACCATTCGTTGGAAATGGCGACGCGGTTCATCAATGATATATCGGCCGCCAGCGCACGCATCATCGGGAGCGCAGGTCCGCCATCGAGTCCACGCTCGATCGGCATGGAGTGAATGCGCGTGACCGCGACGGCGAGCGATGACACCGCCGTCTCGGGCGGAGGCATGGATGAGTGACCGGGTTGAGCCACCGCGCGCACGCGCAGCGTGGCGAAGCCCTTCTCGGCGATGCCGATCAGCGACGCCGGCTTGCCGGTGAGCGGATGATTGTCGATTGCGGCCATGCCTTCATCGAGCACGAACCAGGCGCGGCGGTGCAGCTGGGCCAACGATGCGGCAATGGAGATGGCGCCTTCGCCGCCGAATTCTTCGTCATGTCCAAACGCAAACAATATGGTGCGCTTCGGCGCAGCGCCGCTGGCGGCAAGATATTCCGCCGCTTCAAGCAGGCCCACGAGCGAACCTTCGTCGTCGATGGCGCCGCGACCCCATACCGCGCCGTCGCGAATAATTCCTGCGAACGGATCGACGTCCCATGCCGCGCGCGTATCCTCAGGCGCAGGCACGACATCCTGGTGGGCCAGCAGCAGCATCGGCGGCAAGCCGGGATCGCTGCCGCGCCATTCGTAGAGCAGCGCGCGCCCGCCGATCCGCTCCCGCTTGGCGGCGGCGTGAAACGCCGGGTAGCGCGCCTGCATCCAAGCTTGGAACCGCTCGAACTCGGCGGGTTCGCCGTCATCGCCGACAATCGTGACTGTGCGGAATCGGATTGCCTCGGCGAGCCGGCTGGCGGCGGCTTCCGCGTCGATCGCATAACTAGAGAGTTCGGGGATCTGCACCGCCGACGGCGGCGGCGTGGCGGTGAAAGTGGACGCGCGATAGCCAACCAGACCAGCCAAAGCGGCCAGCGCAATCGCGACGCCCGACAGACTAAGACGCACCATGACCCTGCTCCCTCAGCCGCAACTTAGCGGCGCTAGGGGCGGTCGCGTCAATGCCTTAGGTCGTGGCGGGCTTGGTCTTCTTAACCGCCGCCTTGCGCACCGGCTTCGGCTTCTCAGGAGCGCGCGCCTTGCGTTCGGCGCGTTCGGCGTCGACGAGCGGCATCAGGCGTTCGGCTTCGGCTTTTTGTTTTGCCGATCCGGTTTCCGCCAAACGCACGATGTTTTCGCGCAAATTTGCGAGTTCCTTGTCGGAATAGCTCGCGATGCGCTCGTCGACCGCCAT
>CADEDG010000033.1:0-2302 GCA_902826035.1 uncultured Alphaproteobacteria bacterium | reverse complement strand
CATCCCGGCGGACTCGAACTCGAAGGAAAACGGCAGAAAATCCGGCGCGACAGCGGGGGATCAAAGCGTGACGCGACGAAGAACGATGAGGCGCTATAGGCGCATTCGAAGGACAAAGCTAGCGGCAAGCAGCTATCCAGGAGGCGCCCGCCCTGACCTTGGTCAATGGTCGCCGCCGCACCAAGTCGGCGCCGGCGCATTTCCGATCGCTACCGCCACCGCGGCGTGCGCCAGGAGCCGCGTAGAATCGAGCGTCGGCAGCGGCGATACGTCCGGCGTCACCAGGAGTGGAATTTCGGTACAGGACAACGCGACCGCGTCGCAACCGTCCCGCTTCATCCGTTCGATAATGCGCAAATATTCGGCGCGTGAAGCTGCGGTGACGATCCCCTGGCAGAGCTCTTCGAAAATGATTTGATCTATGATCGCGCGTTCCTCCGGCTCGGGCGATTGCAGCGCGCGGCCAGCGCGCGCGAAGGCGGCGGGATAAGCCGGGCCGGCCATAGTCCAGCGCGTCCCGAGCAACGCCACGCGCGCGCGGCCGTCGCGCATAGCCTGCTGAGCAACCACATCGCAAATGTGCAGACCGGGGAGCGAATACGGCTCGCGCGCCGCGTCAAAAGCGATGTGAGCTGTGTTGTCGGGGCAAACGAAGAAATCGCAGCCGGCGTCGGCGAGGCGCTGACAGGTTTGGCGCAAATGCGCGTTCACGGCGTCGAGATCGCCCTTGTCATACGCCGCGAACGTCGCCCCCATCGGCAGGATCGAGAGCGTAATCTCGGGATGCTCGTGCGCCCCCAGGGTTCGCGCGCTTTCGCGCACCATTTCCTGATGACCTGACCCCCGAAAACCCATCCACGCGGAGCTAGAATCCGGCCTGATTCGGGAGCCGGAAGATGAAGCGGAAGCGGTTTAGCGAAGAGCAGATCATTGCGATCCTGCGCGAGCACGAGGCCGGGGTTTCGACCAAGGATTTGTGCCGCAAGCACGCGATGTCGAGCGCTGCGTTCTATAGCTGGAAGGCCAAGTATGGCGGCATGGACGTCTCCGACGCCCAGAAGCTGCGAGGCTTGGAGAGTGAGAACACCAAGCTGAAGCGGCTGTTGGCCGACGCCATGCTCGACAATGCGGCGCTGAAAGATTTGCTTGGAAAAAAATGGTGACGCCCGCTGCCAAGCGTGAAGCTGTCGCCCACCTGGTGAAGGCGCACCAGATGAGCGAGCGGCGGGCGTGCCAGATCGCCAACGTCGATCGCGCCTTGGCGCGTTATCGCGCGCGCAAGCCTGACGACGCAGCGCTTCGCGCGCGTCTTAAGGATTTGGCGCATGAGCGCCGGCGTTTCGGCTATCGCCGGCTCCACGTTTTGCTGCGCCGGGAGGGTTGGGCGGTGAACAAAAAGCGGGTGCAGCGGATTTACCAGGAGGAGCGTCTGATGGTGAGAAAACGCGGCGGACGCAAGCGCGCCATGGGTTTGCGCGCGCCGCTCAAGGCGCCAGCGCGGCCCAATGCCTGCTGGTCGCTCGACTTCGTGCACGACCAGATGAGCGATGGCCGGCGCTTCCGGGTTCTCACCATCGTCGATGAATGCACGCGCGAGTGCCTGGGGCTTGTGCCCGATACTTCGCTTTCGGGCGCACGGGTGGGCCGCGAGCTTGATCGCATCATCGCCCGGCGCGGGCGCCCGGAAACCATCCTCTCCGACAACGGCACGGAGCTGACCTCGAACGCGATCCTGGCTTGGAGCGAGGCCAAGGGCGTTGCCTGGCGCTACATCCAGCCCGGCAAGCCGACGCAGAACGCTTTCATCGAGAGCTTCAACGGCCGGCTCAGAGACGAGCTGTTGAATGAGACGCTGTTTCGCTCGCTCGCGCACGCGCGGCTCGAACTCGACGCCTGGCGCGAAGACTACAATCACGATCGCCCCCACTCGGCGCTCGGCTGGCAGACGCCCGCCGCGTACGCGGCGTGCGGGGCATGGAAGGAAGAGCTTGAAAGACGCCCATCGGGGGCGTTTGATGCGGCCAGGATTCCAGTCCCACCTGGATGAGAAACGGGGGTCAGGTCACTGAAAACACAATGCGGCGCCGTCTGCGGAATGGGCGAGAATGCCAATGTGTAGCATGAGGTTATGTTACAACGCATCGTTCGGTGGACAAGCGCGGCTCCAAGAAGCGCCGCTCTCTTCCGCCCCAACATGCAAACGGCCCCGCTGTCGCCAGCGGGGCCGTTGCTGATCTGAGTCGCACTTTTTGGGTGCGGGAGTAGGATTTGAACCTACGACCTTCAGGTTATGAGCCTGACG
>CADEDG010000032.1 GCA_902826035.1 uncultured Alphaproteobacteria bacterium | reverse complement strand
CGTTACCCATGTGTCCGGTACGAAACGTCACCTATGTCTCAGGTCGCTCACAGCGCCGGAAACCTTGGCCTTCAGAAATTGTCCCGCAGCCAAGCCCACGCGCCGGTGGCGGCGTTACGCATGGCGGCGGCCGTTTGAAACAACGAGGGCTGAAACAGCGTTTCCACATCTTCTAGCGTCGGCGCATCGAGACGCCAGCGCAGCAGGCCCGCGGCGGCGGCGTAGCCCGGCCCCGCTTCGCCGTGGTCGAAACCGCAGACATCCAGCGGACGACCGATGCGCGCGGGCATACCCAGCGTGTCCGATGCGAGTTCGCGGATGCCCGGCGCTTGTGCCCCGCCGCCGACCAGAACCGCACGCGCCGGTGCGTTGGCGCCGGAAAATCCTGCGCGCGCAAGACGGTCACGTACCAACAAGAAGATTTCCACCAGACGCGGAGTTAACGCATCGGCGATGGCGCCACGCAGGGCCGTCGCCGCTTCCAGCCTACCATCGTTGCCAAGTCTTGGCGCGGGCACCGCTTCGCGCGGGTCGCACGCGCCACGTACCGCGCCGAAGGCCAACTTTACGCGTTCGGCAGCGGCGAAGGTGGTCTCAAGCTTTTGCGCGAGATCGCGGGTCAGGCGCACGCCGCCGGCGGCGATCGTCTCGGCGTGAACCAGGCCCTCTCCCGCGAACGCCGCCAAACCGATCGAACCTGCGCCGATGTCGACAAGCAATGCGCCGCCATCTCGTTCTTCCGGCGACAATACGGCAAGCCCAGCTGCGCGCGGCGCCGCTACAACGTCCTCAACTTCGGCGCCCGCCCAACCGATGCAAGCCTTCAGCGCGGCCAAAGCATCGCTTGGAGCTGTAACGACGCATGCTTCCAGCACGAGCGATCGCCCCGGAAAGGCAAGCGGGTCTGGCAGCGGCTCGCCGCCATCGATCGTGTAGCGAAGGGGCTCCAAATGGAGGACCGAATTCTGTGCGGACGCTGCAGCTTCCATCACCGCGTCGATTGCAGCGTCGATATCACGCGCGCTCACAACTTTTCCGCGAACACGCACGCCAGCACGAACAATGCGCGAGGATAATCCTGGGCCGGAATAGCAAGCCGTCACCCGCTTGATTGGCGCCCCGGCCATCGCACTCGCTTCGTCGATCGCCACGGCGATCGCACGCGCACACGCTTCGAAGTCGGCCGGCTTGCCCGAAGCGATTGCCGGCGCGGTTTGCACGCCAACACCGAGCACGCGCAACGGGCGTTCCGGGTGCAAATCGAGCACGGGGTCGCGGCGCGTAGCGAGGCACACTGTTTTGGAGACGCCGACGTCGAGCGCGGCGATCAAGGGCCCGTTGAGCTGCGCGCCCGGCGAGATGTCGCGTTCAATCGAGGGGCACGCCAAAGCGACCATTTCAGGCGCCGTGCAGGGCGGCTGGAGCGAAACCAGAAGCGGTGCGAATACGCACCGCCAATCGTCCAGGCGCCCGCATATCCAGTGTTGATACTGGGCGGTCGAGCAAGGCGTGCCTTGCGTGCAATGCTTCAACCTGCGTCAGCGCGGTGGGCGCATCAGCCTCTGGGAGCTCTATGATTGTTCCTGAATTTAGCTCGACATTCCAACGTCGATCGCCAACGCGCACCAGCGCCTTCAGCCGCGCGCGCAGCTCCGGCAAATCTTCCAGTGCAATCAGCAGCGATTCCGCGGCAGGCCCCGCGCCGCGCCCAATCACCAATGGCAGATCGACGCGATCAGCAGCGCGCTCGGCCAGCAAGCGTTCGCCATTATAGTCGATGACGGAAATCTCGCCGTCCTCTTGCCAACGCGCATACGCCTGGCGGCGCACGACTTTGACGACGAGTGTGGAGGGCCACAACCGGCGCACTTCGGCCCGCTGCACCCAGTCCAGGCTCTCCACCCGCGCGCGCACCTCGTAGGGATCGAGCGAGAGCAGCGATTGACGGCCTTCGGGCACGATCTCGGCCCGCACTTCTTCAGCACGCGCTTCGGAGACGCCTTCAACCTCGACATCGCCAATAGCGAAGCCCACCGACGCCGCCGCGGAATCGGTCGCGCTCGCAAACGCTTCGCGCACATCGAACAGCGACGAGCCAAGAAATGCGGCGCCCGCAATCGCGGCGCCACAGAAGAACACGATCCCGGTGAGTCCGGCCATCAAGCTCTTGCCGCTCACCTGCATGTCGTCGCCAGCGATGCCACCGGAGAGTTTGATGCGTGCAAGCCGCGGCATGTCGCCGCTCGCCGCGTTCGGGATTCTCCCGCGCCCGCGCTTGCCGACATCCGCACCCCGCGCGGGACGACGAGCTCTCATCGCGGCCATGACGCATCCTCCAATATCCACGCCACCAATTGATCGTATGACATGCCGACGTGCGCCGCCTGTTCTGGAACGAGCGAGGTCGGCGTCATGCCAGGCTGCGTATTCACCTCCAGCAAGGCGATGCGGTGGCGCTTGGGGTCGTAGCGGAAATCAGCGCGGGTCACGCCGCGGCAGCCAAGTGCGGTGTGCGCGGCTTCGGCCGCACGCATGAGCTGGTCGGCGACGCCTGCGGGAATGTCGGCCGGCACCACGTGACGCGAGCCACCTTCAGCATATTTCGCGTCGAAATCGTACCAATCGCCATCGCTTGTCACGAAAATCTCGGTAACCGCGAGCGCGCCGCGCCCGTGCATGACCGCCACCGTCAATTCCTTGCCGTCGATAAATTCCTCAACCAACACTTCTTCACCGAAGGTCCAATCAGGATCGAGCAATTGTTCTGGGGGGCGGTTTGCGCCTTCGCGCACAATGAATACACCGACGGACGAACCCTGTGCGTTGGGCTTCACCACATAGGGCGCGGGCATCGGGTGGGCCTTTGCGGCCTCCGACCTTTGCATCAGCTTGCCCTGCGCCAAAGGCAGATTAACCTGCGCGAAAATCGCTTTCGACTTGTCCTTGTCCATCGCCAGCGCGGAGGCGAGCACGCCGGAATGGGTGTAGGGCAGCTTCAGATAGTCCAGCACGCCCTGGACGCGGCCATCTTCTCCCCACTCGCCGTGCAGCGCATTGAACACCGCGTCCACACGCGCGCTGCGCAGACGCTCGATCCAATCTTCTTCTTGTGGATCAATCTCAAGCGCATCGTGGCCGAGCCTACGCAACGCAGCCGCGCAACCGGCGCCCGAACTCAGGCTCACCGATCGCTCCGGGCTCAAGCCGCCCATCAATACCGCCACCCGCGCCATTTTGCGCCTCGACCCCAAAAACCGACCCAGAACACTTCGGACAAGCGCCTTTTCTGCGCTCGTTCCAACGTCTCACAATGAAACGCCTCGAGGTTAAGGCAAGGTTGGGATGCAGCGCATTATGCGTTGATTTTTATGGTGAATTTTGTGTGTTGGTAAAGAAACAGAAAATCTTACACCTCAGTAAAGCAGGTGGGCGCGGCGCTTGCGCTCCCAGGCGACCTCATCCGCCGAGGCGAGTGCGTCAAGATCGCCTGGATTGGCTGCGGGATCGTCAGCCCACTCACGCAGCAAGGGCGAGCCGTTGATGACATCGATGGCGAGTTTTCCGAGCTCGTACTCGTACGGGAAGTCACGCCACAAGGGATAGTCCGGGTAGAGTCGCCGGATCGCTTTGAACGCAAGCGCCTGCAAACGCCACGGCTTGAACGCCGCGTGATCGTAGTTCGCGTCCTCGACGTGAATTTGTACACCATTGCAGAGCTGCTGGGCGTGTTTGTGGAAGGTCGGCTCGAACCAGCATTCGCGCAGCCGGCACCCCTCCACCCAAGACGGGGCGAGTGCGCGCATTTTCGCAATCACCTTCGCCGCATCGATATCGGGGGCGCCAAATAATTCGAGCGGGCGGGTGGTGCCCCGCCCCTCCGAGAGAGTCGTCCCCTCCAGCATTACCGTCCCGGCATAGGCACGCGCCATCCAGAGATTCGCGGCGTTTGGGCTGGGGTTGACCCAAGTGCGCTCGCCCAGTGGCCAACCGAAGCCCGGCGCGGCGTCTGGCGTGTACCCCTCCATCGCGATCACGCGATAATCGACATCGAGCTTGAAGTGCCCCACGAACCACTTGCCCAGTTCGCCCAGCGTGAGGCCATGGCGCATCGGCAAAGGACCGGCGCCGACAAAGCTCTTCCACCCGGGGCGCAGGGTAAGGCCCTCGATCGGTCGCCCGGCGGGATTGGGGCGATCCAGCACCCACACTTGCTTACCCTCGCGGGCCGCCGCTTCGAGCATGTACAAGAGCGTGGTGATGAAGGTGTAGATGCGGCAGCCGAGATCCTGAAGATCGATTAACACCACATCGAAGGTGGAGAGCGCCTGCCCGCTTGGGCGGCGACTTTCGCCATAGAGGCTGAACACCGGGATTCCGTGCGCGGGATCGGTATAATCGGCGCTCTCGATCATGTTGTCTTGCTTGTCGCCGCGCATGCCATGCTGGGGCCCGAAGGCGGCGCTGATGCGCACGTCGCCGCAGGCTGCCAGCGCGTCGAGGCTGTGGGTCAAATCAAAGGTGACGGATGCAGGGTGCGCCAGCAGCGCCACCCGCTTGCCGGCCAGCGGCGCGCGCAATCCGGGGTCGGCAATCAGGCGGTCAATCCCGAATTTCATGAGCGCTCCCTTTACCCCCAACGCAGAGCAAAGCAGTCCAAATGATGAAAATCCGGTTTTCCAGGCGGATGCGACAGCGCCCAATAGGATTTATCGCCGTTCTTCTCCTCGATCACCGCGGATGCGCCGATCCTCAGTGGGCCACTTAGGAGATCGTTAAGCACATCGGGTTCGACAGTCGCGCGCACCTCCAAGTTGACGGCGGATGCCACGACACTAACACGCGGCGCAATGTCGAGGTTCGCCATGTCTGCGCGATAGCCAGTGAAACTGTAAGCGGCCCATTGCGTGGAGGGGGAGAAATTAAGCTCCACATAAGCGTCGCCCCCCTCCGCCCTTAGAAACAGTTCGAAGCAGGTGTGCTTCCACAATTCGTCGGCGCGACGGCTCTCAACACCCTCGGGAACACGCAGCTTCCCAATATTGCCGTGCGCCACGTATGTGGCCTCGATCAAATCGCGGCGGCGCAACAGCCGTACTTCTATTCTGCTGAGCGCCGCGCACGGCGTTTCCGGATGGAGCTCCAGTTCAGCCAGCATCGCGCGGCCTGCCAATGCGCTTTATTTCCCACTCCAATTCGACGCCGCTTTTGGCGAGCACCGCCGCGCGCACCTCTTCGCCCAGCCCTTCGATGTCGGCTGCACTCGCATCGCCCACATTGATCAGGAAGTTGGCGTGCTTGTCGCTCACCTGCGCGCCGCCGCGACGATGGCCGCGCATGCCCGCCTCATCGACCAACATCCAGGCCGAGAGCTTGTCGCCATTGGGAGCGAGCGGATTTTTGAAGGTGGAGCCGCCGGTTTTCTCGCGTATCGGCTGGGAGCCCTCGCGCTTGGCGGTGATCTCAGTCATCCGGGACAGGATCGCATCCGGATCGTCCGGCGCCCCCTGGAACGTGGCGTCGAGGAAGATCAGTCCAGGCGGCAATTCATTGTGCCTGTAGCTGAAACCGAAATCCGCATTGCTCAGCGTAACCAACTCGCCCTGCCTGGTAAGCGCGGTCGCTTCCACCAGCGCCCCGCTGGTCTCCCGGCCATAGCAGCCTGCGTTCATGGACAGCGCCCCGCCGATCGTGCCCGGCACCCCAACATAGAACTCAAGCCCTGCAATCCCCGCTTTCGCCGCACCCTTCGCAACCATGGCGTCGAGAGCGCCAGCGCCAGCGCGAATGCGCGCGTGCTCCAGCGGCTCGATGGCTGCGAAGGCGCGCCCCGCCAGGCGGACAACGACACCGCCAAGGCCGCCATCGCGAACGATGACATTGGAGCCGACGCCAAGGAGAGTGACAGGAAGTTCAGCTGGCGCCTGCCGCAAGAATTCCATCAGATCGTCACGATCAGCTGGCAGAAATAGCGCATCGGCGGGTCCGCCGACGCGAAACCAGGTGAACGGCGCCAGATTTTCCGAGCGTAGAATCTGGCCGCGGACCGAAGGAAGTTCACTCATTGTTGATCGGCTATCTCATGGTTCTCGCGCCTGTCAAAGCCTCGCCCACTCGCTACTTATACAATTGTCGCGCATAATACCCGCCAAGGAGACGTAACATGGTGCGTTATACCCTCTTCGCCGCCGCCCTGGCGCTCGCTGCGTGTGCGACGCCGCAAGACAGCGCCTCGAACAGCGCTTCCCCCGCTGGCCGCGACTGCTTCAACTCAAACTCCGTGAGCGGTTATTCGTATATCGACAACCAGCACGTCGGCATCAATGTCGGCGCCAACCGCAGATACGTGCTCACTACGATGTTTAACGCCCGCGATCTGGATTGGACCCAGGCCATCGCGCTCCGCTCCTCCAACGGCTGGGTCTGCACCGGCAATGGCGTCGGCGTCGAAGTGATCGGCGGGGATCCACGTCGCACCTACCCGATAACCGCAATCACACGCGCCGCCGACGAAGCGCCGAACGCCGAACAGGGAAGCTGAACCCCGACCGCCGGCGCGACGCCGGCGGCCAAGATTACCCCGCCATCTTCAGCCCCGCCCGCAGCGCGATGCGCCCGAGCGCGCCTTTGACGATGACGTCGAGCTGGCTCTTGGGTTGGTAGTCTGCCGGCGCGACGTAGTTCACCCGATCCTCCGCGATCAGGCGTGAGATTTTGTCGAGGCTGCGCGGCTCGGTCCATTGATAAGGATCGAGCACGGCGATGGCGCAGCCCCCTTGGCTTGTCACCATGCGCATCGAAGGAATGTCGGTGTCGCCGTCGCCGATGAAAATCATACGCTCGAACGGCAGCGCGCGCGCGTCGTCGTGCATCCAGCGATTGATCGCCTCGGTGTCGTGGACGTTGTCGATGCCCTTGTTGATGCGGAACAGGAACTGAGTTTTGGTCGTGTAATTGATGGCCACGCTCGGCCATTTGGCTTCGCCGCGCTTGTCGTACAAGAAGCGCGAGGCGAACACCTGCCGGAAGCGCCCAAACAAAGCGCAGCCCTCGATCATCTCATAGATCCCCGAAGAGACAACGTAATGATCGAGTTCGAGTCCGAGATCGTCGCCGAAAGCGTTCATGCGCTCGAACCAATGATCGAGGCCGTCGAAAAAATCCGGATCGGCGCCGGAAGCTTTGAGTTGTGCGCGCGTCACCGGATGGCCGGCGGCGCGGGCGCGGTCCAACATCAAGTGCATGTAGACGAGGATTTCGTCGGCGTCCTCGGCCTTGGCCAGCCGCTTCACCTCCATCCAGAAATCGGCGTGCTTCATGCCGGCGATGTCGGGGATGAAAGAACGCTCCTGCAAATTGCCGCGCGCGAGCGTGCCGTCGAAATCGTAAACGATGGCGGCGCGGAGGGGCTTGTGCTTACGGGGTACGGTTTCGGGCATGGGGAGCTAGCGCGGGTGAGTCGGGCGCGGGGTCAAGGGAATGGCGCCGGCACTCACCTTCTCCCCGTTCCCGGGGAGAAGGTGGCCCGAAGGGCCGGATGAGGGGAGGCGCGCACAAGGTGGTTGGTCCGAGTGCTGGGATCGCTGCGATGTCGACACAGCGCTTGACCCGCGCGTGCGGCGAGCATCGAGGCGCACCCCTCCTCATCCGGCCCTTCAGGCCACCTTCTCCTCCGCAGGAGGAGAAGGGCTCTCCGCGCGTGGACCACTAGCTGGGAAGTGTGCTATCAAGCTCCCATGAACGCGGACGCACACCCAAGGATTGCCCGCGACCCTAAAATCATGATGGGCAAACCCACAATCGCCGGCACGCGCGTGCCGGTGGAAGCGGTGGTGCGCCAGTTCGCGGCCGGCGCCGACATGGCCTGGGTGCTGAAGGGCTTCCCCGATCTCGGCGAAGACGATGTGCGCGCGGCGCTGGAATATGCGGCGGCGTGCGTGTCGCAAGCACATGCCGTCGCCGCCGAATAGATGCGTTTCGCGATCGATGCTTGCGTGCCGACACAGCTCGCGGAAGCGTTGACGGCGATAGGAGCGGACGTGATCTCCGCTGCTGGCCGCCCCGGGATGCCCGACGAAGAAGTGCTGAGCGGCGCCCTTGCCCACGACCGCGTGCTGATCACCAGCGATAAGGATTTCGGCGATCTGGTATTTCGTGACGGACGTGGGGCGATTGGAATCGTGCTGATCCGCTACGACATCGTTTCCCAAGCGCTCGCGGATGAGACGGCGCGGCGGATCATCTTGCTGCCGCAGCATGGGCGAGGACTATTCGCGGTGCTGGAGCGCGGCGGCGAGCGTACGCGACCGATGCCGGGATAGGGGCAACGAGCCGAAAACAACTGAACCTTAAGCTTGATCTAGCCTCCCGGCCTCAACTGAAATCTTCTTATCTTGCCACTCGTGCAATCGACCGGTGGTCCGATTTAGGAACTTCAAGAAGCGGTCATTAGCGTCAGTGAGGTAACCGCAATGCAATTGATCATTCGCGAGGAAGCGGTTGATAATCTCCGTTGCCTGATCGTTGCCGATCTTGGTGACGACGTTCTCCATCCTGTTGAAGCGGTCGCAGGCTTCTGACCAGTTTTTGGAAGTCAGAAACGACGATATCAGGGCGTCCTTGACACTGACTTTGGGCTCCAGGGCGTCGATCATTGATACCACCAATTTCTGTACGTCGAGGTTGGCTGAATCGAAATCAACTCTAAGCGCCTGGGTGTCCTCAAGAAACCCGCGCGGCAACCGATCCTGGAAGCAAACCGGGAAGATCGGAATCTTTCGAGCGCGGGCAAAACCTATCTCCTGATCTACCCAGACGCTCTCCTGGTCACCCAGCAAGACCAACATTGCGTCCATCGTCTCCAGGGCATCCAAGAGACTTTGGCGCCAAGTCTCACCTGCCGCTATACTCTCATGCGCAACGAACGCTGAAAAGCCGAACCCGCTCAGCGCATCGGCGATGCGACGCGCGCCAATCCTTTCAGCGTCCCTGTGGCTTATGAACAGCTTGATGTGGTCAGTCGCCCAAATCACAGGCGTCGCCTCCACTTAGTCACCCCGCCCCCAACTTCCCCGGCAGCGCGTTCGCATACGCCGTAATGTCCCCCGCGCCCAGGCACACCACGATATCCCCCGGCTTCGCCTCCGCACGCACAAACGCGGGCAGATCGTCCAGCGAAGCAAGCTTGCGCGCATCGCGGTGGCCGTGGCTTTTTAGGCTGGCGGCGAGCGTATCGGCGCTCACGCCTTCTATCGGGGCTTCGCCGGCTGGGTAGACATCCACCACCGCGGCGATGTCGGCGTCGTTGAAGCAGGTGGAGAAATCCGTGAACAGATCGCGCAGCCGCGTGTAGCGGTGCGGCTGCACCACGGCCAGCACGCGGCCCTCCGTCATTTCGCGCGCGGCCGAGAGCACGGCGGCGATCTCGACGGGGTGGTGGGCGTAATCATCGACGATGCGCACATCGTTCCAGGTCCCCGTGGTGGTGAAGCGGCGCTTCACGCCGGCGAATTTCTTCAAGCCCTTGCGGATGCCATCGTCCGTCACGCCCAATTCGCGCGCCACTGCGATTGCCGCGACCGCGTTTTGCACGTTGTGGCGGCCCGCCACCGGCAAGAACAGATCGTGCATGGTCACGCCCGGCCCCTCCCCTTTTCTGCGCGCCACCACGTCGAACGTCGAGCCATCGCGCGAGGGGCGCACATTCACCGCGCACACATCGGCCTGCGGATTGAAGCCATAGGAAATCACGCGCCGGTCGCGCACTTGCGCCGCCAGCGCTTGCACCTGGGGGTGATCGAGGCACATCACCGCGAAGCCGTAGAAGGGAATGTTCTCCACGAACGTTTGATACGCGGCGTTCATGGCTTCGACATTGCCGTAATGATCGAGATGTTCGGCATCCATGTTGGTGACGACTACCGCGGTGGCGCGCAGGCGCGTGAACGTGCCATCGCTTTCGTCGGCCTCCACCACCATCCATTCGCCCTCGCCCATGCGCGCATTGGCGCCGTAAGCGTTGATGATGCCGCCATTGATGATCGTGGGGTCTTTCTGGCCAGCATCGAGCAAAGCGGCGATCATCGACGTGGTCGTGGTTTTGCCATGGGTGCCGCCTACCGCCACCGTCCATTTCAGGCGCATGATTTCGGCCAGCATTTCCGCACGGCGCACGATGGGAACGCCGCGCGCGCGCGCTGCATCGGTTTCTGGGTTGCCGTTCTTGATGGCGGAAGAAACCACCACCACGCCAGCAAGCGCGGCGTTCTCGGCCTTGTGGCCGATGAACACTTGGACGCCCTGGGCGCGCAGCCGCTCGGTATTGGCGCTTTCCTTGGCATCGGAGCCGGTGACCTCGTAACCGAGATTTTTCATCACCGCGGCAATGCCCGACATACCGATGCCGCCAATGCCGACGAAATGAATAGGACCGGTATCGAAAGGAATGGCGCGGCGGATCATGGCGCGAGACTAGCGATGGTCCAGCGCCCGCGCTAGCCGCCTAGCGGCGCAGCCCAAACAACGGCGCGGCCAGCCGAAACGCTGCGCTCGGCGCAAGGACTGCGCCATGCGAGAACGCGTACGCCAGCAGGATGGCGCCCAAGCACGCCGCCAGCGTCTGCACCGCCGCGAAAGACATGCCGTAGGCGCCCGCGAGCGCGAAGATGAGACCAGCGATCCCGCCGGCCACGACCCAATGCAGCGCCCGCGTCAAGGCGGCGGCGCGGCGGCGCCGTTGCGCGACGCGGACAAGCACGTCGTAGCGAAAGCGCGGATCGGGCGCTCGCGGCGTTTCGCCGAGCAATTCTGCGAGGAATGCGTCATCGGTCATGACCCAGAGTCCTTGTTTGTGTCCGTATCAATTCCCAGCGCCGCCTGCAAACGCGCTCGCCCGCGCAGCACGTGCGATTTCACCGTGCCGAGCGGCAGGCGTAAAATGTCGGCCGCTTCGGAATGGGTGAAGTCTTGCCCAAGGCAGAGCGCCAACGCCGCGCGTTGGTCCGCCGGCAAATTCTCCATGGCGCGCCGTAGCGCCAGACGCTGCGTCGCGCGCTCGTGCGACTCGTCCGCCTCCGACCCGAGTTTAGCGTACGCGTGTTCGCGCAAGGTGCGACGCCCCTCAGCGCGGCGACGCCGGCGCCAATATTGAAAGGCGACGCCGCAAATGAACGTCCGCAAGCGGGAAGCGCCATCGAAACGCGCCAGCACTTCCCAGACGCGCGCGAAAGCGTCTTGGGAGAGATCGTCAGCGTCAGCGGCGTTGCCGGTGAGCCGGCGCAGAAACGCCCGCACCGCGGCCTGGTTGGCGTCCACCAATAAGCCATACGCGCGTATGTCGCCCTGCCGCGCCCGCCCGACCAGGCGCGCCTCCTCCTCCGCATTCATCGGACTTACTTGCGGCCAAGATACAGCATCACGAGAGCGCCGACGGCCATGACGGCCATCCCTGCGGCGACAGCGAGGAAAATCCAGGCCCAGTCCTCGGCTTTCTGGATGAACGCATAGGCCACCGCAAAGCCAGCCGCGAGCGCTGCGAACGTGAAGAACGACCAGCCATTGGACTGGGTCCGTGATTGCGGGGAGGTCACGTTGCCTTCCTCATCCCAGTCCTTTGCCGCGAGTTTCAGAAGTTCCGGGGGCGGCTCCTGGCCACGGTCGGTGTAAGTCCTGATCAGATCTATGACATTGCGCGAGCGGCGCTCGCTCGTAAACGCGCCGGTCCCAGCCATGATCATCCCAAAAATCGGGAACATCAGCCACCAGAAGTCGCGAAACAATTCTTCCATCGTAAGCCTCCCTGGCGCCCAAAGCGCGCCTCCTGGAGCTGAACCGCCGCCAGCGGCGGATCTGGATGCAGGGCCTAAGCGTTTCTGGCCGCGGCCTCAGCCAAATCGGCCAGCGCCTTGGCGGCTTCCGGTTTGGCCGAGGCGCGGGCCGCGGCAGCGCGCACGCCGAGGCCGTGGGTGTCTGACAGGCGTCTGCGGAGCAGGTCGGCCAGGGTCGCTGGATCGAACGTGGCCTCGGAGATCAGATCGGCCGCACCAACCGAAGTGAGGCCCTCGGCATTGGCGGATTGGTGATCGTCGGCGGCGGCGGCGAAGGGCACCAGGATCGCCGGGCGTCCCGCCACTTGCAGCTCTGTCACGGACGACGCGCCAGCGCGCGCGATCACCAGATGCGCGCCGGCAAGAAGCTCGCCCATGTTTGAGAAAAACGGCGCGACCTCGGCGTTGACGCCGGCCGCCACATAGACGCTGCGCGCGTCCTCGAGCTGCTCCTCGCGCACTTGATGCACAACATCGAGGCGCGCGCGCAGCTCGGCCGGCAGCATGGCGATCGCGGCGGGAATGACTTCGCCAAAAATGCGCGCGCCCTGACTGCCGCCGATGATCAACAGATTGAGCCGTCCGCCCGCCGGCGCTTCGGGATAACCGCGCGCGCGCGCATCGAGAATGGGCTGCCGCACGGGGTTGCCGACCACGCATTTGCGCTCCTGCGCGCCGTTCGGAACGCGATCCAGCCGCTCGAAACCGCACGCAATTATAGCCGCGCTCGACGCCATGGAGCGGTTCACGCGTCCAAGCACCGAATTCTGCTCGTGAATGATTATCGGGATCTTATGCGCTCGCGCCGCCATCAATGCGGGGAAAGATGGATAGCCGCCGAAGCCGGCGACCAAAGCGGGCTTCAACTCGGTGAAGCGTCGCTTGGCTTCATTGATTCCGCGCCAGATCTTCAGCGCGGCGGGAATCCCTTTGAGAGGGTTCAGGCTGGGCGATGCGGCGGCCACGTCCTCGACGCGCTCGGCGGGGAAATTCTCCGCATAGCGGCGTCCGCGCGCATCCGTCATCAACACAACGCGCCAGCCGCGCTGGCGCATCTCCTCGGCGAACGCGGCGGCGGGAAACATGTGTCCGCCCGTGCCGCCGGCGGCGATCACCACAAAAGGTTTGCTCATGCGTAGGCCCTGCCGGCGAAAAGGAAGGCGCCAGGCCGGTTGCGCAACAGCGACAAGCAGAAGCCAAACGCAAGCGCTGAGCCGATCATCGACGAGCCGCCGAAGGAGATAAACGGCAGCGTCATACCCTTCGCCGGCAACAGGGCGAGGTTAACCGCCATGTGGATCGCCGCCTGCGCGACTAAGAGCGTCACCAATCCAGCCGCCGCCAATTGCTCGAACGGTTCATTGAGCCGGCTCGCGCGCGAAAAGCCGCGAAAAGCCAGCGCGCCGAACACCGCGATCAAGCCGAACGAAGCCAGTAAACCGAACTCCTCCGCCGCCACTGCAAACACGAAGTCTGCATGCGCGTCAGGCAGCGCGCGCTTGACCACGCCCTCGCCCGGTCCGCGCCCGAACACACCGCCGGCCGCGATCGCATCCAAGGCGCGGCCGACTTGGTAGCCCTGCTCGCCCGCCGAATTCACAAACGCGTCCCAGCGCTCGCGTGCGTGCGGGTAGAAATGATAGATCGCCCAGGCCGCAAGGCCGCTCGCCGCTAAGCCGCCAAGCGCCCACCACAAAGCGAGCCCTGACAGGATCAGCATCGGCCCAAGCACAATCGCGAGCAGCGCCGTTTGCCCGATATCTGGCTGCGCCAGCAACGCGGCGGCGGCCAACGCTAACAAACCGAGCGAAATCGCCCGCCCAGGAAATCCCTCGCGCCGCATGCTCTCGCTCAACATCCAGGCCCAGACCACCACAAGCGCCGGCTTCAGCAATTCCGATGGCTGCAGCGAGATCAAGCCGAAGTCGAACCAACGCTGCGCGCCCTTCACCTCCGGGCCCAGCCAGGCGGCGAGCGCGCAAAGTGGCAGCGCCACCAGCGCAATGACAGTTCCTGTGCGGCGCAAGGCTCTGGTATCCAGCGATGCTGCCGCGAGCATGACAATTACGCCGAGGCTAGCATACGCCGCTTGCCGGGCGGCGAAGTAAAACGCTTCGTCGATGCGGATGCGGGCAGTCGCCGCAGGGCTTGCCGCCATCGAGAACAAGATGCCCAACCCAAACAGGATTGCGGCAATGATCAGGAGCGGGCGGTCATAGGTGCGCGCACGGCCAAGCGCGCTACGAACTGAATCGGCCAATGCGCTCATTGCGCACCGCCGATCGGGCGCGCGCGCACCGGCTCGCTCAGACTTGCCACCAACGCTTTGAACTGATCTCCGCGATCCTCATAGCTGCGGAACTGGTCGTAAGAGGCGCACGCTGGCGAAAGCAGCACGACCGGATGCGGCTCGCCCGACGCGCGCGCATCCGCATAGGCCTGCTTTACCGCCGCCTCCAAATGCCCAGCCATCACCACATTCACTTTGCCGCGCAAAACATCGGCGAACTCGCCAGCGGCTTGGCCGATGAGATAAGCGCGCGCCATGCGCGGAAAGAAAGGAGCGAGTTCCTCAATGCCGCCATCCTTGGGCACCCCGCCGGCGATCCAATACATGCGCGGATAAACCGCTAACGCCTGCGCGGCGGCGTTTGCATTGGTCGCCTTTGAATCGTTGATGAAGCGAACGCCCGCGATCGTTCCCGCGCGCTCCAGCCTGTGCGGCAGGCCGGCGAAGCTCTTGAACGCCTGTGCGATGGTGCGCGGATCAACGCCAAGCGCACGTGTGGCTGCGTAAGCCGCCGCCGCGTTCTGCGCATTGTGTCGCCCCGCGAGCGCCGGCGCCTGGGTCAGATCGGCGACATTCTCCGAGCGCCCGTGCAAAGCGTCGATCAAATGTTCGCCCAACGCCGAAACACCGCGACCGAGCACCTGTCCCGCCGAGATCGGCGCCACGTTTTGTGCGACAGCACGCGTGAGTTCAGTACACGCGGCCGCACCGTGGATGTCATCGACGCCCACAACAGCCCAATCGCCGGCGCCTTGGTTGGCGAAGATGCGGCGCTTGGCGGCGGCGTAATGAGCCATGTCGCCGTGGCGATCGATATGGTCGGGCGTGGTGTTGAGCCAAACCGCCACATCGAGGCGTAGCGAATAGGTGAGATCGAGTTGAAAGGAGGAAAGCTCAAGCACGTAAAAGGCGCCAGCGTGCAAGGGCGCGAGATCGAGCACCGCTTCGCCGATATTGCCGCCGAGGCGCACATCCTTGCCGCCTTCGCTCAAAATGTGGGCGATCAGTGCCGATGTGGTCGATTTGCCGTTGGTTCCCGTCACGCCAATGATCTTCGGTCGTTGCGAAGCGGGCAGCGCGTTCACCGCGCGTGCGAACAATTCAATATCGCCCAGCACAGGCACGCCCACCGCATCCGCAAGCGTCACCACGCGATGCGGCTCGGGAAAGGTCAGCGGCACGCCAGGCGAGAGCACCAGAGCTGCAAACGTGCGCCAGTCCTGCGCGTTGATGTCGGAGACTGGCACGCCCTCGGCAGCGGCCTTCGCGCGTGTCCCATCATGGTCGTCCCATGCATGCACGCGCGCGCCGCCGGCGCTCAACGCGCGCGCCGCCGCGAGCCCGGTTCGCGCCAAGCCGAACACGGCGACGTCGCGCCCCTTGTATTCGGTGATCGGAATCATGGCGCGATACGGCAATCGGCAATCGGCAGTCGGCAGTCGGGTTGACGCAAATGCCATCGATTGCCGATTGCCGACTGCCGATTGCCGCCTAACAAGAACACGCGTCACCTCAACGAATAAGTTGCACCGTTTGCGCTGCTTCGCGCCGTTAACGCAACTTCAATGTGGCGAGGCCCGCCATGGCGAAGATAACCGAAATGATCCAGAAGCGGATCACGATGGTTGGCTCCTGCCAGCCAAGTTTTTCGAAATGATGGTGAATTGGCGCCATCAAGAACACGCGTTTGCCTGTTCTCTTGAATACCGCCACCTGCACCATCACCGATAAGGTTTCGAGAACGAACAAACCGCCCACGATCGCCAGCACCAATTCGTGGCGCGCCGCCACCGCCACCGCGCCAAGCAAGCCGCCCAGCGCCAACGAACCGGTGTCGCCCATGAACACGCGCGCGGGCGGGGCGTTGTACCAGAGGAAGCCAAGCGAAGCGCCAAGCAGCGCTCCCAGGATGGTGGCCAACTCCCCGACGCCCGGCACGTATTGCACGCCGAGGTAATCGGAATAGTCCGCGCGGCCCACGAGATAGGCGATCACCCCGAATGTGCCACCTGCGATCATGACTGGAACGATCGCGAGGCCGTCTAGGCCGTCAGTGAGATTCACCGCGTTGCCGAACCCCACAATCACGATCAGCATGAAGATCAGGTAGAAGCCGAGCAGCTGAATCCCCCAGCCGCTGAGGAACGGCAGCGCCACGGCCGTCAGCGCATCGCCCGCCATCAGGGCGCGGAAGAAGCCAGGGACATCATGCACAAGATCGGGCGTGGTCGCGATCCATTGCGCACCCAGCATGACCAAAGCGGCCATGAGCGCGATCAAGAACTCAAAACCGAGCCGCAGCCGCGCCGACAGGCCGCCATGGTGCTGCTTGGTGACCTTGGCGAAATCGTCGACGAAACCGATGGCGCCGAAACCGATGGTGACCAGCAGTACCGCCCACACGTAAGGGTTGGAGAGCTTCGACCACAGCAAAACCGCCACGCCGAGGCTGATCAGAATAATGAGCCCCCCCATGGTCGGGGTGCCTTTTTTTGTGAGCAAATGGCCTTCGGGTCCGTCGGCGCGGATCGGTTGGCCCTTGCCCTGCTTCTTCCGCAGCCAACGAATAAAGGGGCCGCCGATGGCGAAAGCGATGATCATGGCGGTGAACATTGCGCCACCGGTTCGGAAGGTGATGTATTTGAAGAGATTAAAGAATTGCGAGCTCTCCTCGAATTGTCCCAAGAGCTCAAGCATTCACTTCCCCTTCGAGCGCCTTGAGCGCGGCCACCACCCGGCTCATGCGTGAGCCGTTCGAGCCTTTGACAAGCACAATATCGCCCGCGCGCAAAGCGCCTGCGATCAGCGGCGCGAGCGTGTCGGCGTTCTCCGCATAGCCGCCTCGCCGGGCCGGCGGAAGCGCCTCCATCAGCGCGCCCATGCGCGGCCCGGCGGCGAACACCAGGTCGATCCCTGCTTGTTCCAAAGGGCCCGCGAGACCGGCATGATAGGCGCGCTCATCGGGGCCGAGTTCCAACATATCCCCAAGCGCGGCGATCCGCCTTCCGCCGGGCCTGGGTTTGCGCGCCGCGAGCGTTGCAAACGCCGCCGCCATCGAGGCCGGGTTGGCGTTGTAGGCATCGTCCACCAGAGTGAACGCGCCGAACGCGGCCGCCACCGAAACGGCGACGCCGCGACCATCGACGGCGCGAAGATGCTCCAACGCATGCGCCGCCGCCTCGATATTGCCGCCGACGACATCGACCGCCGCCAGCGCGGCAAGCGTGTTGAGCGCCCAGTGCGCGCCTTCAGCGCCTATTCGATAGCGGATGCGGCGACCGAGAATCTCCGCTTCCGCATTCGATCCGGTTTCGTCCATCTCGAAACTGAGCAGGCGCGCTTCACATTCCGGCGCGCGACCGAAGCGGATCAACGTCGCGCCCGCGCGCTCCGCCGCCGCCAACAAGCGCTCGGCATGCGGCGCCTCATTCGGAACCAATGCGGCGCCCCCCGGCTCAAGCCCGGCAAAGAGATCGCCCTTCTCGTCGGCGACCGCCGCGAGCGAACCCAGATTTTCGACGTGCGCTGGCGCGATGGTTGTCACCAAAGCGGCGTGAGGGCGAACCAGGTTCGCCAGCGGCAGAATCTCGCCGCGATGATTCATGCCAATTTCAAAAACGCCGAACTCGCCCACGGCCGGCATGCGCGAAAGCGTCAGCGGCACGCCCCAATGATTATTGTAGCTCTTCACTGATTTATGGGTGGCGCCGCACGCAGAGAGGCATAGTGCCAGCGCTTCCTTGGTTGAGGTTTTGCCCACCGATCCGGTCACCGCGATGCGCTTGGCGCTGCTGCGTTCACGGGCAGCCACGCCGAGGCGCCGCAGCGCTTCCAGCACGTCGGGGACAACCAGAGCAGGACCCAACCCCTCAACCTTGGAAGCGTCGGAAACCAAAGCGGCGGCGGCGCCCGATGCGAAAGCCTGCGCAAGAAAATCGTGCCCATCGCGCACATCCTTTAGCGCAACGAACAAATCACCGCGCTCAAGCGAGCGCGTGTCGATGGATATGCCGTTCGCGCTCCAGTTTTCGCCATTGATCAAACGCCCGCCGGTTGCAGCGGAGGCTTCAGAGGCGGTCCAGAGGGGTTCAAGCATGACAAGACCCAGAATAAAGAAGTCCGTCATTCCGGGGCGCAGGCAGTGCGAACCCGGAACCCAGGGGCAAACACGCGACTCTACGATCCCCTGGGTTCCGGGTCTTGCTCCGCAAGCCCGGAATGACGGAGGAATATGGATCACTCAAGCGCCACTCTCCAGCGCCGCACGAGCTACATCCTGATCCGAGAACGGATGGGTGACGCCGCTTATGATTTGCCCGGTTTCGTGACCCTTGCCAGCGATCATGAGTGCGTCGCCCGCTTGCATCATCGCCACCGCTTCCTTGATGGCGCACGCGCGATCGGCGATTTCCGTTGCAGCAGGCGCGCCCTGCATGATCTGCGCACGTATGCTGGCTGCGTCCTCGTTGCGGGGATTGTCGTCGGTAACGATCACGATATCGGCCTGCCTTGCCGCAATCGCGCCCATCTTGGCGCGTTTATCCTTGTCGCGATCGCCGCCGCACCCGAACACGGCGATGACGCGCCCCGGCGCATGGGGGCGCGCCGCGCGCAATAACACGTCCAGTCCATCGGGCGTATGAGCATAATCGACGAACACATGTCCGCCAGACTTGCTGCGCCCGACATGCTCCATGCGCCCCTTCACCGGCTTCAGCCTCGCCATGCCAGCCCAGACCGCGTCTGGCGCTTCTCCCAATGCCAGCGCAAGTGTTGCAGCGCAAACCGCATTCAGCGCCTGAAACTCCCCGATCAAAGGCAGTTCTACGTCGATCTCCCTGCCCGCCCATAGCAAAGTCATGGTCTGCGCATTGGGGCGCGGTTGGATTTCTACGATCTTCAAGGCGTGCTTGCGCGGCGCGCGCCAGCCACACAACACAATGTCCAAGTCGCGCCGCTTGGCTTCGGCCTCGAAGATCGCGTTATCGGCTGCGTCGGCATTGACCACAGCAATGCCGCCTTCCTTCACCAGGCGCCACAGCCGCAATTTGGCGTGCCGATAAGCATCCATGGCGCCGTGATAATCGAGATGGTCCTGCGAAAGATTGGTGAACGCCGCCGCCGCAAACGAAACGCCATCGACGCGCTGTTGCTCCAATCCATGACTCGACGCTTCCATCGCCGCATGAGTGACGCCGTCCGCGGCTAGGCGCGTCAGTGCTTGATGGATTGCAGCGGGATCGGGCGTGGTGTGGCCAAGATCGATGACGCCCTTGGGGCCGATCGCGCCAAGCGTGCCGATGCTCGCCGCACTCTTGCCGGCATGGGTCCAGAGCTGGCGCAAAAAGTCGACGGTGGAGCTCTTGCCGTTGGTTCCAGTCACAGCCACGAGCGTCGCCGGGCGATTTGGATAAAATGCCGACGCCGCCAGCGCGAAAGCCCGGCGTGGATTGTCATCGGTCACCTGCGCCAATCCTGGATCGGCGCCCAGATCGCCCGCGCTGAGAACAGCGACGGCGCCCTTTGCCTTCGCCTGCTCCACAAATTCGCGCCCGTGCGCTGCGACGCCCTGGAGAGCCGCGAAGAGATATCCAGGGCGCACTTGGCGGGAGTCGGCGGTCAAGCCCGTTACGTCTAGGTCGCGCGCATCCTCCGGGACGCCCGCAGAAAACAAGGAGGCCAAGTTCATGGCGGTGTTCATGGGCAAAATAGGCCGCGATTCCAAGAGCGGGGTGCTTGGTTTCGCCTCTAATGTGCAGCCGCGTGCACCCGCAGACCGAGCATCGGCGCGATCCGGCGTAGAGTGCGCGCGACCGCCGGCGCCGCCACCACGCCGCCCGCTTCCCCGTTAGCCACATCGTCCAGCGCGATGACGATGACATAACGCGGGTCGCTTGCGGGAAATATCCCGGCGAAAGACGAAAAATTGCGATCCTCGTCGTAGCCGGCGGCGCCGCTCAATTTCTCTGCGGTCCCAGTTTTGCCTGCAACTTCCAGACCAGAAACGTCAGCCGCCCTGCCCGTGCCGTGGGTTACGGCAGAACGCATGTAGCCAAGCACCTGACGGGTCGTCTCCGGCGAAAACACCGGCGTACGCTCAACCACGTCCTCGGGGCCGCGCGGCAGCAGGGTCGGCTCGACGCGTGCACCGTCATTGGCGAACACTGTGTAGGCGGCGGCAAGCGCGGCCGGGGTTGCCGCAAGCCCATAGCCAAATCCCAACCCAGCCACATCGCGCCGGCCGCGCGCCGCCGGCGCCAGCGGCGCCTGGTTGCGGCCCACCTGGAGCCGCCCCGCGCGCGTAAGTCCAAGCCGATCAAGATATCCGCGCTGGCGTTCGCCGCCCACCCGAAGCGCCAATCGCGCCGCGCCGATATTGGAAGAATGCATAAGCACTTCTTGCAGTGTGGCCGGTCCGGACGCCAATTCGTGATCTTCGATCTGTGTATCTTCGATCACCAGAGGTTGACTTAAATCGAACACCTCGCGGTCGTTGCTCAGTCGCTCCTGCAGCGCCATGGCGAGCGTGAACGGCTTCATGGTCGAGCCGAGTTCGTGCAAATCACCGCCGACGCGATCACGACGTGTCGCCTCTTCTGCATCGCCAGCCGCATTCGGATCGAAGCTCGGCCATGACGCCAACGCTAATACCTCGCCGCTGCGGCCATCCAGAATGATGCCGGCGGCCCCCTGCGCTCCGGCTGCGCGCGCGGCGGCGTCAAGCTCCATTTCCATTGCATACTGAATCCGGACATCGACGCTGATGCGCATGGGCCTTCCGGCCTCGCCGAACTCGCGCAGGCGCGTGTCCATGCCCCGCTCGATCCCGGCCAACGGGTTGAGATCGATGTCCGTGAACCCAAGCGCATGCGCGGCCAGCGAACCGTTGGGATAGACGCGGCGTTCTTCTGCCTCGAAGCCGATGCCGGCGAGGCCCAAAGCCAACACCTGCTCGCGCTGCTCGGGGCTGAGGCTGCGCCTGAGGAAGATCGAGTCACGCTCCCGATCCGACAGGCGGCGCACTAATGTGTCGCGCTCAAGCTCGGGAAATATGCCGCGAAGCGCATCGGCGGTCTCATCCGCGCTCCACACTCGCGCTGGATTTGCTGTCAAGGCGTAAGCGCGCACCGTGGTGGCCAACAACACGCCGTTGCGGTCGACAATGTCGGCGCGGCGCACTGCGGAGGGCGCCGCGCGCGGCGACGCCAACGGATCGCCGCTTAACGCGAGTTGAACCGAACGCCCCCCAAGCAGGAACAAGATAGCAAACACGCTCAACGCTAGTGCGCGAATGCGATTGCGCGCGGGCGCGGCCTCTTCGCTATGGTTACGCGCATGCGCGGCGACCGCGGAATAGGTCATCGCGTCTCGCCTGCTGCGGTGCGCGCATTAGGAAGGCGATTGTCGATTGCGGTTTCCGGCAGCCCTTCGCTTTGGGCGGCGGTGTTGAGACCCAGATGCGTTTGCGCCATGGCCGCCACATTGGCGGGGCTCTCGGCGCGCGCGATATCGGCGCGCAGCGCTCGCATGTCGGCTTCGGCGTCGGCAATCTTGGTGCGCAGATCGCGCACGTGCGCCTCCGTCTGCGAAGCGTCGGTCTTGGCCTTGTAGAGCCCGATTGCGAGCACCGCGACCAGGATGGCCGCCGCTATCTGCAAGCCGCGTCTGATCAGAGCTTTGTCCATTCCGCCTCCGTTTTCGGCGCCAATTCTGGGACAGCGAGCGCTTCCCAAGCCGGCGCATCGGTGCGCACCGCCCAGCGAAGGCTCGCCGAGCGCGCACGCGGATTGACGGCGATTTCATCGTCGCTCGGCGCGGTAGAGCGCTTGCGTTCGAGTGTGAAACTCGGCGCGCGCCGAGATGGGTCATTTGGCGGCAAATCCGGCGCGTGACGCGAGCCGCGCCCCTGCGCGTCGGCGCGCGCAGTGAGGAATTGCTTGACCATGCGGTCTTCGAGCGAATGGAACGACACCGCTGCGAGCCGCCCGCCCGGCGCCAGCGCTTGCTCGGCCGCCGAGAGCCCGCGCGCGAGTTCGCCCAGTTCGTCGTTGACCAGAATGCGCAGCGCCTGAAACGTCTTCGTCGCCGGATGCGTCCGCGCGCCTTTGCGCCCGCCGACGGAATCCTCCACGATTTTTGCCAGCTCCAAAGTGCGCGCGATCGGCTTGGCGGCGCGCGCCTGCACGATGGCGCGGGCAATGCGGCGGCTGTCGTCGTCCTCGCCATAATGATAAATCAGATCGGCGAGTGCGGTTTCGCTCAGCCGGTTCACAGCGTCGGCGGCTGAGAGGCCATCCTTTTCCATGCGCATGTCGAGCTCAGCGTCCGCCTGAAACGAGAAGCCGCGCTCGGCTTCGTCGAACTGAAACGAGGAAACCCCGAGATCGAACACGGCGCCTCTTAAAGGTTCGTTTACGAACCCCAACATTTCGGAAAAACGCGCTTGGTGAAGCGTGAAGCGATCGGGGAACTGAGCTTGCAGCGCGGCGCCGCGCGCGATGGCGTCCGGGTCGCGGTCAAACGCAATGACGCACGCGCCCGCCTCAAGCAAAGCACGCGTGTAGCCGCCGCCGCCAAAGGTGGCGTCGGCTATGAGCGCGCCGGGTTTGACCGCCAGCGCTTCCATGGCTTCGGCGAGGAGAACGGGGGCGTGGGTCATTTGGGGCCGCCGGCGGGTTTGCGCTCAAGCCCATCCAGGTCGGAGCGCGCACCTCCTGGTGCGTCCGCGAGCCAAAAGCTTGCTTTCGATGGAAAATTGCGCACCGGGAGGTGCGCGCTCCAACCGACAAACGCCAGCGCTGGCCTGCGAGGATTCCGGCGGTCCAAGACGGGGAACGCATCCGGGGTGGCTGGGGAATGCATGGACAGACCCTACAGCGAGTCCGCGGCGGAATGGCGCCGGCCAGCTGCTAGTGGCGCCCCCCCCCTAACGACCCACCATACAATTGTCGGTCGCGAAGCCTCGACCAGCCGCCATGAGGGCCTGCTTCTTCGCTTCGACTTCCGCCGATCCCCAGCACGGCAGGACCGGGATCAGCTCGATGTCATGATCGGCGGCGAAGGCGACCAGGAACCCGTTTACGTTGGTTGCAGTGGCGGCGTAATTGGCGCGTGCGGCGCGCGCGGGGCCGAAGCGTTCGGCGCGCGCTCTCGCATGATCGCCGTACAAGCCTTGATCCTGGGCGTGGTCTGCTGCGCTGTTGCTGGCGAACGGTAAGAAATTGAAGGGGTTGCCGACTTCAACCGCCGCCAGAATTGGATCGATGAACCAGGCGGTTTGCCAATCGCTTTCGTTGAACGCGAGGAAATACCCAACCCCGGGCGTGCGAACCTCGCGGCGCCAAACTTCCGCGCCGCTGCTGCGATCGACCAACATGTATGTCGCCGCGAGCTCAGCATGGGCGTCAACGCCAGCGCCCGGGCCATCCGCTTCAGCAACTTCAATCCGCAAACCGTAGCGCGCCCGAACTGGGGTGCCAGCGGCTGCGCCGGCGTCGGCCAACGCCGATTGGACGATGCCGCGGATGACCCGCTGGTTCGGTTCCGCGAAGAGATACGATTGTTGCGAGACCCCGCCCACCCAATCCAGCACGATGGCGTCGCGATAAGGGTGCTCGCGCTCAAAGCGCATCAGCCCCTGCGGCGCGGGCGCAGGCGCTTGCAGCGCACGAAGGCTTTCGCGCGAAGCGCAACCTCCCGCGCCCAGCAGCGCAATCATCGACACCGCAAAAATCCCGCGCATTCTGCTCTCCGTTCGGCGTCAGAGCATAGGCAGGTTGGGTTAACGAATTTTGCACGGGTAACGGTCGCTAGTGTCCCGGATTTGAAGTTCGCACAGTCAACTGGATCACGCGCGATGCGAACTTCAAATCCATCAGGGAATTCGCTAGGCGCCCGCCATCATGATCTTGCGAATTTCAGATTCGCCACACTAGCTCTTGGGCAGACCCACGAATGCAGACAATGCGCGCGCACGCGCCAAGGCGTGGTCCGCAATTGGCTCAGGGTAAGTCGCGCCCAATTTGACGCCAGCGTCCGCGAGCGCCGCCGCTGGCGCCGCCCATGGCTGGTGAACGAACTCGTTGCCCAGCCCCGCCAGTTCAGGAACCCACCGGCGAACGTAAGCGCCGTCGGCGTCGTAGCGTTCACCCTGCGTGACCGGATTGAAGATGCGGAAATAGGGCGAGGCGTCCGCGCCCGATCCCGCCACCCATTGCCAAGACGCGGCATTGCTAGCGAGGTCGGCGTCCACCAACGTGTCCCAAAACCATTCCTCGCCACGGCGCCAATCGATCAACAGATGCTTGATCAGGAATGACGCGGCGATCATGCGGGCGCGATTGTGCATATAACCGGTCGCCCACAATTCGCGCATGGCGGCATCGACGACCGGATATCCTGTCTGGCCCTTGGCCCATGCCTTGAAGCCGGCCTTGTCTTCCCGCCAGGGGAAGGCGTCGAATTGCGCGCGCCAGTTTGCTTCCGGCAGAGCCGGCCAGTGGAACAGCAGGTTGGTGGAGAAATCCCGCCATCCCAATTCGGAGAGAAACTTGTCGACGCCGCCCTGCAGCGAGGGATCGTGGATCAGCGCGATCTCAAGCGCGCGCCGGATTTGGACCGGAGATATCTCGCCGAAATGAAGATGCGGCGAGAGTCGAGACGTGCCCTCGACGCCCATCTGATCGCGCGCGCCCGCATAATGCTGCAACCGCTCCGCAACGAATGCGTCGAGCGCGCGCTTCGCGCCGGCTTCGCCGGGTGTCCAGACAGCGTCGAACTGGGCGGCCCAATTCGGCCGCGTCGGAAGCAAATTCCAGTCCTCAAGATTATCGGACGCGATTGCGCCGCTCCAATTGGAAAGCCGTTTCGGCGCAGGGGTCGGCGCGCGCATCTCCGTTTGCAGGCAGGCGCGCCAGAACGGGGTAAATACCTTGAACGGATCGCCGCTCTTGGTCTTGACCGCCCACGGCTCATGCATGAGCGCGGCGCTGCAACTCGTGACTTCGACGCCTTGGTTCGTGAGCGTGTGCTTCAGCGCTTTGTCGCGCGCGACCGCGTGCGGCTCGTAGCAGCGATTCCAAAATACTGCCCCGGCGCCGGCTTCTCGCGCGAGATCGAGTAAGACCAGTTCAGCGCCCCCCCGCCGCAAGATGAGGTCGCCTCCTTTGGCCTTGATGTCGCGGGTCAGCGCTTGAAGGCTGTGGTGCAGCCACCAGCGCGAAGCCTCGCCGATGCGCCATTTGTTCGGCGTCTCTTCGTCGAGGATGTATATCAGGAGCAGCGGTCGCTTGGTCGCAAGCGCCGCGGCGAGCGCCGGATTGTCCGCGATCCGGAGGTCCTGGCGCAGCCAAACGATCGCCGGCGATGTCACGGTCGGTTCTCCGAGGAAAAAATGCCAGTCGGCCTGTAAGCCGGGTTCTGTACCTGAATCGTAGCTCAGGTGACGACCATTCCTCTGGACCGTGCGTCGCCGCACGGTTCTCGCGACCTACCCGGATGCGCTCCCACGGACGGGCCGTACGCTTGCGCGCCATCGCATCCCTATTCGGTCTTGCTCCCGGCGGGGCTTGCCGTGCCCGCTTCCTTACGGTCGCGGCGGTGGGCTCTTACCCCACCGTTTCAGCCTTGCCTGTGCTCACTTGCGCGAGCCATCGGCGGTCTGTTCTCTGTGGCGCTATCCCTAAAGTCACCTTCGGCGGGCGTTACCCGCCGCCGTATCCGCGTGGAGCCCGGACTTTCCTCGAACGCGTCCTTTCGAACTTGCGCCCGCGGCCGTCCGGCCGACTGGCGGACGGGATATAGCCTCGACTGTCATCGGCTTCCAGCCTCTTGTTTTTTGGCTCACGACGGTAAGAATTGCCAACCCCCGCGCCCACAACCGAAGGCCATCACATGTCACTCAACCGCCGCACCCTGCTTCAAAGCGGCGCCGCCGCATTGGCGCTGCAGGCGCTGCCTGCCTACGCGTCAACCGCCGACACCGCCGCCGCCGAGCGTTTGCTCGCGCGCACGGCCGAACGTTTGTTGAGCGATTATCCCGAGAGCGCCTCGAGCGCCGGCGTCGATACCGGCGCGCGGGCGCGGCTGCGGGGGAGGCTCACCGACCGCTCGGGCGCAGGGCAAGCTGCAATCGCGCGCCACGCCAGGGACACACTCGCCCGCCTGCGCCGCATCGACGCCGCAGCACTCAGTCCGGAATTGGCGCTGCATGTCGATGTCGTGCGCAGCGTGCACGAATTGGCGATGGACGGGTTCGCGTTTCCCTATGGCGATGTTGCAATCCTCAATTCGAACTGGTCCTACCGCAACAGCCCCTACGTGGTGGCGCAGAACGTAGGCGCCTTCGTCGAAATCCCCTCATTCCTGGATTCGAGCCATCAAATTGCGTCCCCCGCCGATGCCGAGGCTTATCTCGAACGCATGGCCGCTTACGCCAGGCAGATCGACGGCGAGACCGAACGATTGCGCGCGCAGGGGATAGTTCTCCCGGATTTCCTGCTCGACAAATGCGTCGCCCAGCTACGCGCCGGCCGCGCCGCACCGGTCGATCTATGGGGCGTGGTGACGAGCTTGGCCGCGCGCACGCGCGCAATCCCCGGCGGCCACGGCGTTCGCGCTGCGCGCCTGGCCGCTGAGCGCATCGCGCCTGCGCTCGATCGCCAAATCGCCGCGCTGGAGGCGCAGCGGCCGCGCGCCAACAGCGACGCCGGCGTCTGGCGGCTGCCGCGGGGCGAGGAATACTATGCTTGGGCGCTACGGGCGGGAACGACCACGAATATGAGCCCCGATGAAGTGCACGAGATGGGGCTTGAGGAATTGGCGGCGCTGCACGCGCGCATGGACCCGATCTTGCGTTCCATCGGCTACAGCGAAGGCAGCGTCGGCGCGCGCATGACGGCGCTTGGCGCCGATCCCCGCTACCAGTTCGCTGACGGCGACGAAGGCCGCGCACAAATCATGGCCTTCATCGAGGAGCGGCTGGCCGACATTCGCGCGCGCATGCCGCAAGCCTTCGAGACGTTGGTTCCAGGTTTCCTCGAAGTCACCCGCATCGCGCCCGAAGTGGAGGCCGGCGCGCCCGGCGCCTATGGCGGGGCGGGCTCCATCGACGGAACTCAGCCCGGGCATTTCTGGATCAATCTGCGCACGCCGGCGCTGCACAACCGCTTCGACCTAGCCGACCTCACCTACCACGAGGCAATTCCCGGCCACGTCTGGCAAGGTGAATACACTTTCCGGCAACCGCTCATTCGCACGCTCTTGGGTTTCAACGCATATTCCGAAGGTTGGGCGCTCTATGCGCAACAAATCGCCGACGAACTCGGCGTCTACGAAGAGTTCCCGGTCGGCCGGCTCGGCTACCTGCAATCGCTCGCCTTCCGCGCCTGCCGATTGGTGGTCGACACCGGCCTCCACGCCAAACGCTGGACCCGCGAGCAGGCAATCGAGTGGTTCGTCACCAATAACGGCTCCAGCCCCGACGCGGTGCGAAGCGAAGTTGATCGCTATTGCGCTTGGCCCGGCCAAGCCTGCGGCTACAAGGTCGGCCACAGCGCCATCAATCGTCTGCGCGAAGGCGCGCGAACCGCGCTCGGTGGGGCTTTCGATTTCCGCCGCTTCAACGACGCCTTGGTGAAAGGCGGTAGCGTGCCCATGACCGTGCTCGGGCGGGTTATAGACGTGTACGTCGGGGGTCAACGCGGTTGAATCGGCCGGAACAAGGAACGACCGCGCACGTCAACCGTCGCTGGAAACCTGCGCTTTAGCGGGGTCCCACTAGCACAGCCCCGCCCCTGCCAGTTAAACACCGGCCAAGGAAAGGCTCCCCTCCCATGACCAACCGCCTCGTCGCCACCGCTTTTGCCGTCACCATGGTTGCACTCCTTGGGCCGATCGGCTGCGCGCCTAAGGCGAAAACCATCGGCCTCGACCTCGCGGCCATGGACGCGAGCGCGAAGCCGGGTGAGGACTTCTACGGCTACGCAAACGGCGTCTGGCAGCGCGAAACGGAAATCCCTGCCGATCGCGCCAGCGTGGGCTCGTTCTACCGCGCCACCCTCACTACGGAGCGGCAGACACGCGAATTGCTTGACGGCATTCTCGCCTCCCGGCCCGAAGCCGGGACCGACGCCGCGCGGATCGCCAATTTCTACAACGCCTTCGTCAACACAGCCGCCATCGACGCCGCTGGCATGGCGCCAATCCAGGCCGACCTCGCCCGCTTCGAGGCCATCGCCGACAAAAGCGCGCTTTCGCGCGTGCTCGGCGAACAGGTCCGCGCCGATGTGGACCCGCTGAACTCGACCAATTTCTTCACCGAGAATTTGTTCGGCATCTTCGTCACCCAAGGGCTCGCCACGCCCGGCGAAGTGCTGCCCTATCTGCTGCAAGGCGGACTCGGGTTGCCGGAGCGCGAATATTACCTCTCGAACGATGCAGCGATGGCGACGCTTCGCGGTCAGTATCGCGCCTATATTGAGCAAGTGCTGACGCTGGCCGGCGTAAGCGACGCTCGCGCCAAGGCGCAGCGCATCTTCAACCTCGAAATGGCCATTGCTCGCGCGCATGCGTCGCGGTCGCAAAGCGAAGACTTCGCCAATTCCGCAGCGGTGTGGACCCGCGCCGACTTCGCGCGTCGCGCCCCCGGCATCAACTGGGATGCGTTCTTCGCCGGCGCCCAGCTCCCGAACCAGCAGCGCTTCGGCGCGTACCATGCCGGCGCGATCACCGGCCTTTCCGCGCTGGTCGCCTCGCAGCCGCTGCAGGCATGGAAGGACTGGCTCGCTTTCCACCAAATCAATTCCAACGCAAACGTGCTGCCCTCGCAGATCGATCAGGCGTCATTCGCCTTCTACGGCACTGCGCTCTCGGGCACGCCGCAGCAGCGCGAACGCGCCAAGCGCGGGCTTGACGCATTGAACATCTATCTCGGCGATGCGGTCGGGCGCGCTTATGTCGAACGCTACTTCCCAGCGTCGGCGCGCGCGGAAGTGCAATCCATGGTGGACAACATCAAGGCCGCATTCGCCGAGCGCGTGCGCGGGCTCGACTGGATGGCGCAGGAAACCCGCGAGGAAGCGTTGCGCAAGGTGGAAAACATTGTCGTGGGCGTCGGCTATCCCGATGCCTGGCGCGACTATTCGCGTTATGAAGTTTCGCCCGACAACGCCTACGCCAACGCAATCGCCGGCGCGCGCGCTGAGTACGCGCATCAGCTCGCAAAGCTTGGCCGTCCAATGGACCGCAACGAATGGTGGATGACGCCGCAGACCGTCAACGCCGTGAACCTGC
>CADEDG010000031.1 GCA_902826035.1 uncultured Alphaproteobacteria bacterium | reverse complement strand
TAAAGGTCCGTTTTTGGGGCGAAAAATGGTTATCGGGCGGTGGATTTCAGCGCGACTGGCGGCCTTCCGTCACGACCGGCGAGGCAATGTCGCCCTGCTTTGGGGGCTCATGGGCTTCGTGCTGGTTGGCATCCTTGGCATGGCGGTCGACTTCACCCGCGCCCAATCCATCCGCACCCGCATGCAAAACGCCGTGGACGGCGCGGTGCTAGTGGCCGAGCGACTTTCCAACCGCACCCTCGAGGAGCGCACCACGGCCGCGCTTGCTTTCTTCAACGCCGAAATGGGCAACCTCGCCAACGATGCGCAGTTTTCCTTGTTCGCCCTCGACGACGGCGGCCACCGCGGCACCGCCAGCTTTCCGATGGAACTCTCGCTCGCCAAACTCATCCGCAATGAAGATTGGAATATCTCCGTTGCGGCACAAGCGATGGCCGACGCCAGCCCGCCGATCGAGGTTGTACTCGCGCTCGATAACACCGGCTCGATGCGAGACGATATGGACACGCTGCGCGATGGCGCCGAGAACCTCGCAGATTTTCTACTCACGCTTGACGGCGACACGGTCAGCGTCGGCGTGGTGCCGTTCGTGGCGCAGGTGAACATCGGCAACAGCAATTCCCACCTCGCATGGATGGACCAGACTGGGGTAAATCCGCACCATGGCGAGTTCTTCGAAGGCCGTTATATGGGCCGCCGCAACACGGTCAGCGGCGCTTGCACCAATGCAGCTTCATTCCCAACCACATTCGGCGGCTATACAGTAACTTGGATCAAGGGCGCCGCTGGCAACCCATCAGGGTACACCAACACTGGCCGCTGCTACGCCTTCGCCACCGGCGAAGTGAACCTGTTCAACGTCTACCCCAATCTGCCAGCGAGCGCGCAATGGGGAGGGTGCGTCGAGGCGCGTCCCGAGCCGTACGACATCGACGATACCGCACCGAGCCTCACGACGCCGAGCACGCTTTGGGTTCCCTTCTTCTCGCCCGACGAAGGCGGCGACGACACCGACAGCAATGATTGGATCACATCCGGCACCTACGACCGCAGCGATGTGTTCGGTTTGGGCGGTGGCTTCACCGCCGCTGCCGACAACCGCACGCTCGCAATCTATAAGTATCGCTCTGGCGTCAGCGTCAGCGTCAGCCATGTCGGCGCCACCAGCGCCGACAAAGGCCCCAATCGCGGCTGCCCCACGCCTATCGTGCCGCTCACCAGCGACGACAGCACCGTCATCACTGCGATCCAGGGCATGAAGCATTGGTACGGCGGGGGCACCAATCAGCTCGAGGGTCTGGCGTGGGCGTGGCGAGTGATATCGCCCGGCGTACCTTTCACCGAGGGTCGCGCCTATGACGATCCGAACGATCCCGTGCGCAAAGTCATTGTGCTGTTCACCGACGGCGACAACACCTCACTGAATTCCGACAACAACGGGCTTGAGTCCGAATATGCCGGCATGGGCTCACGTCGCGTGTGGCGGGATTTCCAGTATGTGACCTTTCCCACGGTGGGTTCGCCAGGGATTCCGGCCGCCTACCGACGCGTGGTCGCAGGACTCAATTTGACCAACGATGACGACGACATGGTCGATTACATGAACGATCGTCAGGAAGATCTCTGCGACGCGGTCAAAGCTGAAGGCATCGAAATCTACGCTATCGGCTTCCGCATTACTGCGGGCGGCACGGCGGACCAATTGCTGGCGAATTGTGCTACCCAGGACGGCGCACATTATTATCACGCCGACGACGCCTCCGAATTGCTCGAAGCGTTCGACGCCATCGGCTCAGGGATCGGCGCGCTTCGCCTCACCCATTGAGGCGATCAGCGCGGCGGCTGGAAATTCACGCCGACGCGCGTGCGCTCTCCAATTGCGCTGGAGCCATCAGAGCGAGTAGCGCGAGCGCGATAGGAACTCGCCAACCTAAGGGCAGCGCGGTCAAAGCCGGCGCCGGCCGGTGTTGAGGAAACCACGCTGCACTCGACTGTGAGCGCTGGCTGGACCAAGCAATCCAGAACAACCCGGCCGCCAGTACCCGCTGAGGCCGCGGCGGATGGGTAGAGTTCAGCTACCCGGCGCGCGGACGGCGTTTGCGTCCAAATCACCCGCGCTGCTGGTGCTGGCGGCTGCGCCGTAGCGGGTGAGGGGTTGGAGCTGACTGGAATGTCCTGCACCGGCGCTGGCGGCGATGCGGCGCCATTCTCGGACGGGATGAGCGAAACCGGGCCGCCAGAATTGGGTTCGTTTGTCCACGATGTCACAGGCGGCGGGGTGGCCGCGGCATTCTCCGCCGAGGCGCGTTGCGTCTCGCGTTGCTGCGGACGCTGTTGCGATTGCGATTGCGTGTCGCGGCGCGAAATTGGCGGCGCGCTCACGCGGCCTGGCTGGGCGGCTTCGGAAAGCGAAACGCCATTGTCCGCTCCGGCTTCCGCGGGCTCGCCGATCGGCGGCGCGGTAGGGTAGTCGCTTGGGACTTCGGGTTGGCGGGGCGCCGATGACGGACTTCCGAAATAGAAAAACGCCCCTGCCGCGGCGCCGCCAAGCAGGCCAACCAGGAGCAGCGCGCGCAGCGCGCCGCCCTCGCGGCGCGGCGGTTCCCGCAAATCCGCGCGATCGTATCCGCGGTCAACTGGCGCGCGTGGCGCAGGCGTCTCAACCCGTCGGGCCGGCGCTTCGGCGCGCCGCATCGGCGGTGGTTCTACCGTGCGGCGCATGGGAGCGGGCTCCCGCATCGGCGCGGCCCGCGCCGCGGGGCGTTGTTCAACGCCGCCAGTCAGGCGCTTGAGCTTGATCTCCGCCACTTCCGAAAAGGCGCCATCGGCGCCGTAGCGGGCCAGATAATCCATGAAGTCGCCGGGATCGCGGCTGTCGCGAATGGCGCGCCAATGTTCGGCTTCCGCCTCAAGCGGCTCGTTCGCCGCCGGCGCGGCCGGCTTGCGATAGGAGGCAGGCTCGCGTGCGGGCGGCTCGCGCGTTGGCGGCGCTTGGCGTGCCGCCGGCTTTGAGGCCGGGCGCGGCGGCGGGGGCGCTTCGTACGCGGGAGCAGCGGGCTGGACCGGCGCTGCGCCGACGGCGGCGCGCGCGGCGTTGACCATGCGGTCCACCGCGAAAAACAGCGAATCCAGGGTTGCGTCGTTAGGGTCGCCGTCCCAGCGCGACAGGTCGAAAGCCGGAGAGTCCCCGATGCTTGAGGGCGGGGGTGGTTCGATCAGGCTGGCGACCACCGCCTTGCCGGAATTGATCACGCGTTGGGCTGCGTCCAGAAACGGGCGCGACCGTATCGAGGCCTGCGACCAGACCACAACGCCAGCGCCGCTGGAGCGCAGCGCTGCGTCATTGGAGGGCGCCCCGCCAATGGAGAAGCCGGCAGCCTCGAACATGTCCGCCAGCGCCTTCGCCTGCGGTTCGTCCTCACGGACACAAACTATGAGCACGTCAGCCATAGACGTCTCCCCACTCTCGTCCCAACGCCCAGCCCATGCGAATTTAAGGCCAATAGCACGAACGTTTCAGATCGGCACAGAGGAGAATGCGGTTGATTGAGGTGAATTCGCGTCAAAGTACGGAAATAAACGCGCCGGTTTGGTTATTCAGCAGTTCTAGGCCCCCGTCGGCGACGCCATAGCGGGCGCCGGCGAGCTTAAGCCCGCGTTCGTCCATGGCCGCTTTTACGAAGGGGAACGTGGCTAGGTTCTCCAGGGTGACGCGTATGGACTCGTATTCCAGTTTCGTGGCCGCCCCCTCCGAGCCGCAGGCGATCCGGCCCTTTGCTGTATCGAGCAGCGAAATCCAGGCGTCCAAAAAAGAGGTCTCCGGCGTCCGTCGCCGGTCCTCCAACGCAGCGGCGACGCCGCCGCAATTGGCGTGCCCCAGCACGACGATGGTCTCGACCTCAAGCTGGCGAACAGCGAACTCGATGGCGGCGCTGACGCCGTGGAAGCCCGCGCCCTGTTCGAACGGCGGCGCCAGATTGGCCACGTTGCGCACCACGAAAAGTTCGCCGGGGCCTACGTCGAAAATCGTGGCGGGATCGACCCGGCTGTCTGCGCACGCCAGCACCATCGTGCGCGGCGTCTGCCCCGATTGCGCCAGACGCTTGTGCAGTTCCTGCAGCTCTGGCCAGCGTCGCGCCCGATATCTGCGGTAGCCCTCGATCAATTGGTCCATGCGCCGCCTTCAAGCGCGGCTGGACCGAAGACGCAAGGCTCGATGGTTAATTCGGACGATGAGCAGTTCTCATTGCGATAGACGCCACGGCGGATGGGTACGGTTCACCCCGGCGTTGAAGAGACAAATGGAATTGCCGGCGGGGTCGCGCAGCCAGGCCTCGCGCCAGAGCCAAGTCTGTTGCTTAATTTCGTGTTCAAACGCGATGCCCGCAGCAAGGAGACGCTTCACGTCGGCGTCGAGTTCGGCGCACTCGAAATAGATTTGCGGCGCGTTGGCCCTCGGAATTTCCCCCTAGGTCAAGTGAAGCGAGAAGGTTGCCTCGCCTTCCGGCAATTCGAAGCGCGCATAGTGGGGGTTCTTGACGATGAGCCTCAGTCCCAAGAGCGAATAGAATGCGATCGAGACCTCGAGATCGCGCGCGGCGGCGGTGACTTGGTTCAGTCGCATGCGTTGACTTTAGCAGGGCGTCCGAATTCGGCCAGCGTTGTGGCGGCATCGGCGCCAAAACCGGCCCAGGAGTTGCTCATGTCTTTTCGCATCGCTGGCCTCGAGCCGTCACCGTTTCTGCCTCTGTTTGCTTTGTCTGACGCCGATCTCAATGCGCGCGGCGTTCAGCGTGCGCGTGTCGATGAGACCCCCGGCGCGCCGTGCCGGATCTCGCTCGATGACGCCGAAATTGGCGAAGAAGTTCTGCTGCTGAGCTACGAGCATCAGCCCGCCGCCACAGCTTATCGCCAGCAGGGGCCGATCTTTGTCCGCCAGGTCACCAAGAGGTTTGAAGCGATCAATGCAATTCCGCCGGCCCTGGCGCGGCGCATGCTTTCCTTGCGTTGCTTTGACGCCGCGGGCTCGATGATCGAGGCCGATCTCGTCGATGGCGCCGCCGCAGCAGAGCTTGTCACGCGCTTCCTCGCGAACGAGAGCGTTGCCTACATCCATGCTCATTATGTGCGCCGCGGCTGTTTTGCGGCCCGAATCGAGCGTGCGCTATGACGCCAGCAGCGCGTTGGCCAGCGCGCGCATGGCGTGGGCCGCACTAGAGTGCGGGGTAGCAGAACGCTGCGCTTTGGACACCACAAGCGCGCCCTCCATCGCGGTGACAAAAGCCGACGCGAACAGCTCGGAGTTCTTCTTGTTCATGCCGGCAGCGGTCGCCGCGAGCCCGATTTCGCGCTCCCAATCGGTCAGCGCGCCACTGATGGCGCAGCACAGAGAGGGGTTGTCCTTGCTGGTCTCGGTGGCGATGGCCGCGAGCGGGCAAGACGCTGTGTAGCCGCGCTCTTTGGATTCTCTTGCTGTGGTCTTGAACACGATGTCGATGAAAGATTCGAGGCTGGCGCCGGACTGGCGCAATGCGCGCAGCCGTTCAGTCACGTTCGCGCCAGCGCGCCCCAGCGCTTCCGCGCCGATCTCTTCTTTGCCGCCGGGAAAATGAAAATAGAGCGAACCGCGCGGCGCGCCTGCGTGCGCAAGCAGGTCGGCGACGCCGACGCCCTCGTAGCCGCGTGCACGAAAAAGCTCGACGGCGGACTGGATCAAATCCTCGCGAGCCGATGTTGGTTTGGCCATGGAGCGACAAATTAGCACTTGTATGACGACCGGTCTAGTGATATCTAAAAATAGACCGGTCGTCATATTACGGGCGGTTAACCCGATCTCCCCGGAGGGTCATACCATGTTGAAATCATTGGCAGCGGCCGCTGCGCTCGCAATCCTTATTGGAGTCCCAAACCCCGCGTTCGCCGACCCGGTCGCTGACCGGAATGGCGCCATCGCGCTCTGCCGCACCGAAGTCGCCGCGCGTGCTGGCGTGGACGCCGGAACCGTTCGCCTCGATCAGGCGCGCTTGCGTGGCCGACTCGTGCGCGTCGATCTCGATGTTTGGCGCGAGGGCCGCCTGCAGAACATCCGCTGCGACGTCGCTCGTGGCGGCCCGGCGCTGACCATCGCCTCCATCACGCCAGCGGTGCAAACAGCGGCGCGGTAAAACGATTGCCCGCGCGGGCGCGACCTCCCAGCGACGCCCGCGTCTCCTCCCAACGCCCTCGGCAACGAGGGCGTTTTTTTCTCAAGCGAAAACGCAAGCGAAAACGATAGACCGGCGTAAGGCTGCGGAATTATCTCTGGTGCTATGGCCGAGATCAAAACGCTGTTCGTCACCAAACTTTACCGCGCTACCTTCGAGGAGGCGGCTGTGCTCAACGCCGACTTGCTCAAGTCCTGCCGCATCATCGCCGCGGAGGATGGCGCTGGCCGGCAGTGGAGCGCTGAAAAGGGCTACAAGGGGTACACGTCCTACGCCTCGCTCAATGATTTGCCCCGGCGTGACCCCGCGTTCGCTGCGCTCAGGCTTGCTCTAGACAAGCACGCCGCTGCTTTCGCAAAGGCGCTGCATCTCGACCTCGGGGGCCGCAAACTCAAGCTCGATTCCATCTGGATCAACGTGCTCGAGTCTGGCGGCGTACATACCGGCCACATCCATCCAAACAGCGTGCTCTCAGGCACATATTATGTGGACACGCCGGCCGGCGCTTCCGCTTTGAAGTTAGAAGACCCCCGCCACCCGCTGATGATGGCCGCACCTGCCCGCGCGGAAAATGCTCCAGAGGACGAGCGCACGTTCGTCTATATTACGCCCGCGGCCGGAGATGTGCTGATGTGGGAAAGCTATCTGCGCCATGAAGTGACACCAAACGCGGCGAAGAAGTCGCGCGTAAGCGTGAGTTTCAATTACGGACGCTAGAGTCGCCGGTCGCGCCAATGGGCCGTTTTGCCGCAAATGCTTACCGCTCGCGAGGGTACGCATGTGAGTTGGAAGTTGTTGGGTCGGATGAGGAGGTCTTCCATGGCACGAGCACTCGCATTTGCGTTAGTTTTAGCGACGCTGCCTGTCCCGGTGTTGGCCCAACAACAACAGACACTACAGCCGCCTGCGCCGGAAACGATGAGCCGCCAGCAATTGCGCGAAGAAGTCACTGACCTGCGCGCCATCGTCCAGCGCCGGGCGGTGATACCCGCGCGTCCGGCAGGCTGCGCAGGCGCCGAAGCGCGCGGGTTCGATTTCTGGCTAGGCGAGTGGGATGTGTCGCCCACCGGTTCCGCAAGCGGCGTCACCGTCGCTGAAAGTTCGATCACGCTCCATGACCAAGGCTGCGTCATCATAGAACACTGGCGCCCGTTTGGCGGCGGGCATGGTCATTCCATTAACGGCTATGATGCGACCGATGGGAAATGGCATCAGACCTGGATCGATGCCAACGGGCAGCGCACCGAATTCGCCGGCGTTGTCGATGCCGAAGGCGTGCTGCGTTTTGATGTGCTAGGCCCGCCGCAACAAGGTCAGCCGCCCGGTGCGCGCCGCATGAACTTCCAGCGCATCGACGCCAACACCGTGCGCCAATGGGGTGACCTCGCTCCAGAAGCCGGCGGCGATCTGGTGATCGAGTGGGACTTCACATATCGGCGCAGGGCAGGGACGCGGTAAAGCTGATCGCGCTTGGAGCCCCGCCCAAGGCCATCCTGATCGCGGTTCACGCGAGGCTGAGAAATCTCTCAATGCGCTGCAGCTCTTCATCGAGCGCGCGCTTGAACGCCGCCTCGCGTGGCGGCTTTCCGGTCACATAGCCGAGCTGAGCCTGCAAGCGATTGTCGACGACCGATAGATTGCCCCAGCCAATGACGATGTCCCGCCAGAGCAGCGGCAACGCATAATATCCGCGCACGCGTTTGGCGGCGGGCGTGTAGGCTTCGAAACGGTAGCTCCAATTCCATAGAATCTCGAAACGTCGGCGGTCCCACACCACGGGATCGAAGGGCGCCAGTAAGCGCGCCGTGTCGGCGTTGGCGTCTAGTGAGGTCCACTTCGCCGCACCAGGGTTTTCGCCCGCGGGCCAAAACCAGCGAACGCCCTCGACCTCGGCTAAGGGCAAGTTGTTGCGAGCTCGATCGAGCGCCGCACGGCATTCGCTCGCCCATTGCGGCGCGCCGCCGCGGAGCCGGCTTACAAGTTCGGCCAAGGAGCGCTCTGGCAGCGGGGCGTATTTGCGCACGATGACGGCGACCAACGCGTCCATCGCCTGCTGCGTATCGTCGGCAGGCGGTGTTTCCTCGCGGGCGGCATAGAGGCGCGTGCCGCTCGCACGCGCGGCGATACGCACGAGCCCGCGATAATGCATTTCGTCGAGCAATTGCGTGCTGGCGTTGGTCGAGCCGCCGAACCAATTGCGCACCTGCCCATGCTTGAAATGCGCGTCGACGTCACGGGGGTGCACAACGCCGTGGGCGCGGACGAACTCGAGTACAGCGTCGGCTTTGTCCTTGCGCGATTTCGGCCATTTAGTGCGCGGCGTGCGCGGATGCATGAGCGCGTGGGTATGGCGCGGCATGAATCCGTAATTGACGAAGAAATCCTCTTCGATCGCGAGCTTTGCGTAGCCGCGCTCCAGATCGCCGGCGCGATAATCGCTGACGCGATGGCGCAGTGTGAGGTCCTGGGCGCGGGCGGGCGCACGGATCGGATCGGCTTGAACAAAGCCGAGCCTATGGATTGCTCGCGCAAGAGTGGTGGGCGCGAGGAGGGTGCGCGCCACGGCGTATCGGCGGAGCGCGGCGAAGGTTAGCGCACGCTGGGGCAAACGGTGTGATCTAGTCGTCGTAAGAAAATGGAGCAACGAAGGAGAGAGAACGGACAGACCATAGTCGGATGATCGTCGCTACTCAAACAAGCTCGACACGCTCTGCTCGTTCGCGATCCGCCAGATCGCGTCGCCCATCAGCGCGGCCACGGAGATGGTGCGGACTTTCTTGCTGTCGCTTTTGCGTGCGGCGGGGTCGATGGAATTGGTGACCACCAGTTCGGTGAGCTTGCTCGCTTCCACCCGCGCGATGGCGCCGTTGGAGAGCACGCCGTGGGTGACGTAGGCTGAAACCGAAAGCGCCTTTTCCTTCAACAACGCTTCGGCGGCATTGCAGAGCGTGCCGCCGGAATCGACGATGTCGTCGATCAGGATGCAATGGCGGCCTTCGACATCGCCGATAATGTTCATCACCTCGCTAACGCCAGCCTTCTCGCGGCGCTTGTCGACGATGGCGAGATCGGCGCCCAGTCGGTTGGCGAGGGCGCGCGCGCGCACCACGCCGCCGACGTCGGGCGAGATGATCATCAGCTTGCCGACATCCTTGTGGTGCTCACGAATATCGCGCTCCAGCACCGGCGTCGAAAAAAGATTGTCGGTGGGGATATCGAAGAAGCCCTGGATCTGCCCGGCGTGCAATTCGAGCGTCAGCACGCGGTTGGCGCCGGCGGTGACGATGAGGTTCGCGACAAGCTTGGCCGAGATCGGCGTGCGGCCGCCGACTTTGCGGTCCTGGCGGCCATAGCCGTAATAGGGGATCACCGCTGTTATGCGTCGCGCCGAGGCGCGCCGCAGCGCATCGATGCTGATCAGCAGCTCCATCAGATGGTCGTTGGCGGGATACGAGGTCGATTGGATCACGAACACGTCTTCGCCGCGCACGTTCTCCTGAATCTCGACGAAGATCTCGTTGTCCTTGAAGCGCTTGACTTCCGCCTGCGCCAGCGGCGTGTCGAGATGGTCGGCGATCGCTTTCGCCAGCGTGCCGTTGGAATTGCCAGACAAAAGCTTCATCGGACGACGGGCCCCATCGCGTTCGAGTTGGCTTGTACCTAGCGACTGAGTCGCCTGGGGAAAACCGATTCGATGCGAATTTGTGACAGGGAATGCCGGAGCGTGTGAAAGAAGAGACGCTGTCGGGGGTAGGAAGCGCCGCAAGCTTGGACCGCCGGCGTCCTCGCCGGCAATTGTGTTTGATACCGGGCAGGCAACATTGGGTTTGCAACACCGTATGCCGGCGAGGACGCCGGCGGTCCAAGCTTGCGGCGCTATCCCAGGAAAAATTTTTCAGTCCGACCACTCGCTCCGCATTCGGAGTTGGAAGGCCAGCCCATCTTCCCCGCCTCAATCCCCCCGTAAAGCGCCGCCGCCGCGCCCGTCGCCTGGGCCCACATCTGGTCGCCGAAGCTGAAGTGCCACCATTCGTTCGGATTGGCGGCGAAGCCGGCCTCAACCATAAGCCAGTACAAGAGCCGCCGGTTGGCGCGCGCTTCCTCGGCGCTGAAACTCCATTCCGCGTTGTCGGCTTCGAAATGATCAAGGTGCGCGATTGGGGACGCGTCGTCGAACAGAGAGCCCATCCAGAGCGGATCGCCGCCGCTCCAGCGTATGGTGAGATCGACCGCGCCGCCGGTGGAATGCGGCGAGGGCGCGCTGGCGCCGGCGCTGGGGGCTGCCCAATAGCGCTCGACCTCGGCGATCAGTTCTGCGCCGTCGAGCGTGGGATTGCGTCTCTTCAGCTCCGCGGGAAACCAATGATCGTGGAAATAGATCTGCACGGCTTGAGGACGCCAGGCGTCGAAGAGCCAGAGTTCAAGTCCGGCATCGGCCAGGCGCGCGTTGACGCGTTGCAAACGCTCGGCAACGCCGGCGCGGAACAGCAGTTTGTCGATCGCGCCAGGAATGGCGTGATAATAGGGCGGATTGCGTGCGCTGGCGTAGAAGTTCGCGCCGGCGAGACCGCACGCGGCGGCGTCGACGAGGGTTTCGGCATTGACCGCGCCGGCGAAATCGATGGCGACCGCGTGGTAGCCTCGCTGCGGCGTCGCCGGCACAATCGCCCGCTCGCGCAATTCTTGCAGAGAACCGAAACGAATTTCGATCACAACACGATCACCGCGCAATTCCTCCCATAATCGCCCAGCTTCTCGTGCACCGAGCGGCGATGCGAGTGGAGCGCACCTGCGTGCGCGTAGGTGTCGAGCGGCAGAATTTCGCAGCGCACGTCTGACGCGCCAAGACGCGCAGCGCAAAAGGCGGGCAGGTCGAAGCGCGATTTTTCACCATCGCCAGGGGTAAAGAAGCCTGCGTATGTCGCTTCCATTTCGACAAAGCGCGCGACAAATTCAGGGCCTACTTCGTAGCTTGCCTGATGGATGCACGGACCGATCGTGGCGGCAATGTCGTGTGCGCCGTGCTCACGCATGAGCGCCACGCAATTCTCAAGCACGCCGCCGAGCGCGCCTTTCCAGCCCGCATGCGCCGCGCCAATCACTCCGGCATCGCGGTCCGCAAGCAGCACCGGCGCGCAGTCGGCGGTGAGCACCGAGAGCGCGAGCCCGCGCGTCGTCGTCACCAGCGCGTCCGCGTGCGGGCGCTCGCCCGTCCATGGCGCGTCAACGAACACGGCGTCGGGCGAATGCACCTGATGCACGCCGATCAGATGAGATGGCGCCATCTGGAACGCGGCGGCGATGCGGCGGCGGTTCTCCGCGACCGCTTCGGGATCGTCGCGGGATCCCGTCCCGGCATTGAGGCTCGCATAGATGCCCGTGGAAACGCCGCCCTCGCGGCCAAAGAACGCGTGGCGTACGGCCGCGAGCGTAGCGGCGGTCCACGCCGGTGGCGCGCTCAGAATCCCGCAGGCGGGGGCAGGGTGGGGCTTGAGAGGCATATGACTTTGAACAATGCGCCCATTTCGTCGGCATGCGTCAAGCGTCGAAGCTGACGCGCCACCATCGGCCCGTGCTGAGGATTGGCGCGCGTCAGCATGTCGGCGCGCACGCCGATGCCGAGGCCGGCGAGAAACCGCGCCTGGGTGATCGGCCCGGCGACGCTCAAGCCAGCCTCGTGCGCCAGGTGGGTTACGCGCGAGAAATCAACATGAGCCGTAAGATCGGCTTCGCCGGGCTTCTCAAGCGGATCGACTTTCGTGTGCCGCTGCAATGCCTGCAGCGTGTCGGCGCCTTCCGGTTCGAGATAGCCGTAATCGATAAACAACACACGCCCAGGTGCTGCGTGCAGCCGCTGCTCTATCTCGTACATGAGCGCTTCGAGGCTCGGCGCGATCTCGCGCACGGCGCCGGGGCGCACTTCGTCCTCTGGCGCTGGCAGCGCGGCGCTGAGGCCGAACACCAAGGCGTCGGCCTCGTCGATGCCGACCAGTTTCTCGCGCCATTCCTCGACGCCGCGCACGAACTGGCGGATCGGCAGGCAATCGAGGAATTCGTTGGCGAGGATCAAAGACGGCCCCGGCGGGGCGTCCTCAAGCCGCAGCGCCCATTCAGCGTGTGGAATCCGTTTCGCTTGCTCGTCGCGGAGCGGCGCACTCATTTCGACCAGCACGATATTTGCCGCCTCGTGAAATCTATCGATGCGCTCTGTTGCGCGCAACGCATCCTGCATCAGCACGCCGCGACCAGGCCCCAGTTCGATGAGATTCAACGCCGGCTTTCCAAGCACATCCCATTCATGCGCGCACCAGAGCCCAATCAGTTCGCCGAACATCTGGCTCGTTTCCGGCGCGGTGAGGAAGTCGGCGCCGGTTCCGCCGAGCGATGGCCGCGTCGCGTAATAGCCGTGCGAGGGGTCGTAAAGGCACGCCGCCATATAGTCCGCGACCGTCATTGGCCCGTTCTGCTTGATGTGCTCGATCAGTTGGTTTTTGAGTTCGCTCACGCCGTCGCCGGCTTCGGTGCAAGGAGCGCGCGCCGTATCAGCCAGGCGCCGGCGAGCAGCATGGGGATGCACAGGAGCATGCCCATGGTTATCGAGCCCTTCAGCGCTTCAGGCATGTGTTCGTCGGGATTGCGCACGAACTCCAGCAGAAAACGGAAGACGCCGTAGCAGACCAGGAACAAGCCAACATTGAGCCCAGGCCGCTTCAGCGAGCCGAAGCGCAGGCTGGCCACATTGATGATCGCAAACAGCACGAGCCCCTCGAGGGCTGCTTCGTACAATTGGCTGGGGTGCCGCGGCTCGGGTCCTGCGGGGCAATAGCCGCCATTGAGGCGCAACAGCGTTTCGTTGCAAAATACCACCCCCCAGGGCGCATCGGTCGGCCGCCCCCAGAGTTCGCCATTGATGAAATTGGCGATGCGTCCAAAGAAAAGCCCGATCGGCGCCGCGGCTGCGGCGAGGTCGCCCAAACCAAGCAAGGTCACGCTGGTCGTCGCATCTTTCTGCGCTTTTTCGGCTTCGTCCTTTTTCACCCAACCGATACGCGGAAATTCGACGTAGCCGTCCTTGCCTTTTTCTGGCGCGGCAGGAACGGCAGTCTTCTTCAGCAGCTGCACGTACAATTGCGGATCGTGGCGCGGCTTGCTTGCAAACCACAGCGCCGCCACCGTCACCCCGATCAGGCCGCCGTGAAAACTCATGCCGCCTTGCCAGATCTGGAAAATCTCAAGCGGGTTTTTCCAGATCATGTCGGTCTTGTAGAACAGCACGTAGCCGAGCCGTCCGCCGAGGATGACGCCGAGCGTGGCGTAAAACAGGAAGTCATCGGTTTGGCCCGCCGTCATCGACGGCTTGCCCGGCGCCCAGAGCCGCTCGCGGTTGATCAGCCACACCATCCAGCGCCAACCCAGCACCAGGCCCGCGATGTAAGCGAGCGCATACCAGCGCAGATGAAACGGCCCGAGACCGAAAAGAGCGGGAAGGGTCAGGGCCGAGGGGTCGATATTCGGGAAATTGATTGCAGCGTCGATCACGGGCGCCCTCGGATAAAGCTGTTTGGCCGCATTGCGCGCCCACGGGCAGGGGTTTTAGGTAGCAGGCGAGGTTCGGTCCACATGCAAACGCAAAGCTCGGTGTTCGACGATCTGGCCAAATTGCTCACCGGCGCTATGGGTATGGCCCAGGGCGCGGGAGATGAAGCCAAAAGCTTCATGCGCGCCCAGGCCGACCGCTTCGTGGCCGAAATGGACCTGGTGTCGCGCGACGAGTTCGAGGTGGTGAAGGAACTCGCCGCCGCCGCTCGCGCCGAAGCCGACGAGCTCAAGGCGCGCGTTGCGGCGTTGGAAGCGAAGCTGGCGCAAGGCTGAAGGGGCCTCTTCGACGCTGCCGGACGCTTGCCTGGCGGCGTTAGGGCAAGGTCGTAGCGTCCGCCATCGCAGCGTCGGCGACGCTCCGGCCGGAATGGACGTATACATTCCCGTTCCAGACATGCAGCGGGTGCTCGAAGCCGGGACCGGCGAAGGCGATGTCGCGTACGCCGTTAGTCTGACTGGGCAGGATCGCCAAATAACCCCCGCGACTCGAATAAATCGCGCGCCAGGCAGCGCCTTCGCGTTTTAGCAGCGTGAGGCCCGGGCCGTCGCCATAGCAGCTTGCATAGTTCGGACCGCCCGACATCGCCAGCAACGTCGCGCTGCCAACAGCACCGCCCACCTCCGCCGGCAGAAATTGCGGCGTGACCCGTTCGCCGCAATCGTTCTCGACCTGCCCACTCGCATCGGCGCTTAGATTTTGCGAGAGCAGAATGGCGGCGCGATCGGCATCCGTGAGCGCGCCGACAGCTTGCGTTTGCGCGCCAGTGCCGCCAGGCGCCGCGCTTTGGCCGCACGAAGCCAGTCCAAGCAGGCAGGCGATGAACAGAGTTCCGCGCATGGCTTTCTCCTTAGGGCGTTTTCACACGGATTGCGACTTGCGTCACGTCCGTTGAGCTAGGCCAACAACACCGGTCGCCAATGGAACGCCGTGTGGGACGAATAGGAAACCAGCTGTCACCCATCCCCGGATACGCGAAGCGCATTCCGGGGCCCATAAACACCAACCGTTCGTGATCCTGGACCCGGAATTTTCGCTGCACTGTGGTGTTTCACCCAGATAATTTGCCTGTCATTGCCAACGATTTCACTAACTTCCGCACCATCCAGCGCGTCAGCGTTTCTGCAGGCGACAACGCAAGTCGGACATTAAGTTCGCTGTCGGCGGGGGATTTGCTCCTGCTCCTCGGGACAGCGGCCGATGTTGTGAATTAGGATCATGCCGACGCGATCAGGCATGCCCATGAGGGGGAAGCGGCTTCCTCGGGCCCAGCTCTGTGGTAGAATTGCGCCGTGACCCGCGACCAGACCCTCGCACGCCTCCACGAGGCCCTTCCCGATCTGCGGCGACGCTATGGCGTCGTGCGGCTCGGACTTTTCGGCTCGGTGGCGCGTGGCGAAGCCGCGCCCGAAAGCGATGTCGATCTGGTGGCGGAATTCGCGCCTGGCGAGGCGCCGGGGCTGGCATTCTTCGACCTGGAGGCGGAATTGAGCGCTCTGCTCGGTCGTCCGGCGCGCATCGCCGGGCTTGCCCGCATGAACAAAGTGGTGCGCGCTTCGGTCGAACGCGATCTGGTCTATGCCTGATCGCGGGCCGGCCGGCGATCTCACGGAAATGCTTGAAGCGATCGGTCGCGTCGACTTGTATGTTCGCGGCATGGACGAAGCCGCGTTCGCCGCAAGCATGATCGCGTATGATGCAGTCCTGATGAATCTGCTCGTCGTCGGGGAGGCGGTGCGTCGGATCGACGTCGCTGTTCTTTCGCAAGAGCCGGCCATTGAATGGGCAAAAATCATCGGCTTGCGCAACCGGATCGCGCACGGCTACGAAGACATCGAGCCCGCTGTCATTTGGGCGACTATTCTGCGCGACCTGCCGGCCCTGCGCGAAGCCGTCTCGCGCTTGCTTGCGCGTCATCCGCCGCCGCGGAGCTAAAACACTAGCGCTTCGCTAGCGCTGCTTATCCGCGCTACTGGCTCGCCCACAAAATCCGCGCCACCCAATCGATCTCCGCCGCCGGCAACTCGCGCGTAGCATGCGCGGGGTTGAGCGAGATGAGTTCGATCATCTGCTCGTTTCGCCGCCCGAGCACTTTCGCCATCACTTCGCCCGCACGGGTGCGCACGACGACGCGGTCGCCGCGGCGGACGTCGGCGCCGGGTTGGACGATGACGATGTCGCCGGCGCGATAGGTCGGCTCCATGGAATCGCCGGCGATCTCGAGCGCGTAGATGCGGTCTTCGCCGAGATCGGGAAAGCGCACGGTTTCGTCCGCGCTGGCGGGAAAGCCTTGTTCATCGAAGAACCCGTCCGCGCCCGCGCGCGCCATGCCGATGATCGGGATCGCGCGCCCTGCGCCGTTCGGGCGGCCGGAGAGCAGCGCGGCGAATTCGTCCCAATTGGTCTCGACTGCATCAAGTGCACGCGCGACGCTTTCGGTGGAGGGCCAGCGCGGCTTGCCATCCGGCGTCTGGCGCTTGGATTTGTTGAACGTGGTGGGATCGAGACCGGCAGCGCGCGCGAGCGCGGAGGGTGACAAGCCCTTGCGCGACGCCAATGCGTCGAGCGCACGCCAGATCTCGGAGTGCTGCATGAGCCCTTTCTAGGCCCATGTGACAGGACTTTCAACCCATCACTAGGAAGATATTCGTAATTATGCACTTGACGTAGGAGACCCCAATTTGTAGATTGGGGTCATGGACAAGATTTACACCGACGACAAAGCGGCGCGGGCGCACCTGGAAAAACTGCTCTGGCCGGAAGGCCCGATCTGCCCGCATTGCGGCGTGATCGGTCAAGCGACCCGGCTCAAGGGCAAGAGCACGCGCTCCGGCGTCTGGAATTGTCGCGCCTGCGACGAACCCTTCACCGTCACGGTCGGCACGGTTTACGAGCGCAGCCACATCCCGCTTCACAAATGGGTTTACGCGACACACCTTATGGCGGCGAGCAAGAAGGGTATCAGCGCTGTACAATTGCAGCGCATGCTCGGTCTTGGTTCGTATCGCAGCGCCTGGTTCATGGCGCACCGTATTCGCGAAGCGCTCAAGCCTTCTGGCGCGTCGTCTCAGCTTGGCGGCGAAGGCAAGATCGTGGAGGCCGATGAGACCTATTACGGCAGGGTCGAAAACCCGCGCGTCACTGGGGGAAGCGGCAAACCGCTAAAGAAAAGAGGCGAGCGCTATGCGGGGCGCGGCCCAGCGAACAAACGGCCCGTGGTCGCCCTTGTCGAACGGGGCGGCAAAGCGCGCGTGTTCCACGTTGGCAACGCCGACAAAGCCACTGTCGCCAAGATCGTGCGCGAACACATCGCGCCGGAAAGCCGGCTGCACACCGACGAAAGCAAGCTCTACACCGGCGCGAACGAAGCGTTCGCCGCGCATGAAACGGTGAAGCACTCAGCCGGCGAATACGCGCGCGACGATGTGCACACCAACAGCGCCGAAGGCTTCTTCGGCGTGTTCAAGAAGGGCATGACCGGGGTCTATCAGCATTGCGGCGAGAAGTACCTTGGCCGCTACCTCGACGAATTTGCCTTCCGCCACAACACCCGCGCCAAGCTCGGCGTGAACGATGGGGAACGTGCTGCGCTTGCCACCAAGGGCGCCTTGGGTAAGCGTCTCACGTTGCGCATGCCTAAAGGCCTCCAAGCTTCCGCGTAGGCGCACGCACGCGCCGAGCTACCCGATCAAGCCCGATCCGTATTCCACAGATTGAGCGCCAGAATCGCAGGCGTGCATGATTCCGAGAAGCGATTTCTTAAGACCGCTAACCATAATTTGGTGGCGTCGCATGAGAGGCCATGCTGCGGCATGGTTGTGAGACTCAGCGCGGCGGGAAGCGCAGGCGGGCAACCGCGCGAGGCCTTGGGCTCATTTCCCTTGGAAGCCGCATTTCCAGATGCGGCTTTTTCCTCGCTCGTTTGTAGTACGCCTGTACTACGTACGCAGCACTGGCGTATTACAACAGCTCCGGTTAAGACTTCCTTGCGGTGGCGGAAGCTCCCTATTCCCTGCGTCTCGACGAGGAGACATGGAAATCGATTTACGCGTTGACGTTGTGCCGCCGCCAGACGATCAAATAAAGGACTAGGCGCGCTCCCCGCGCTTCTTCGGCTCATCCTTGTGCGGCTTCGGCGGCGTTCTCAGCATACGCCCAAGCGCTTCGTCGCGGCGCTTGTCCGCTTCAGCCTTGGGGAGCTTTTCGGGCGGCGTCTTGGGCATGGGCCAAGGATAGCATGCTTCGCGCGTTTCTGCGCTGCGCCGGCCTGTCACGCGGGCCGAATTCAACCCCTTGGGTACACCTACGTCAAGTGCATAATTAGGAAGATATTCCCAGTTGTATCTAGCGCAAACAACAACCAGGAGTAGGCACAATTCGCTTCTCGCCTGACGGCGTTGTTTTGTCGAGTCCTGGAAAGTGACTTTCCAAGCCGTGCACTTGCTGGCCGAATCCGGCACACGCATTCGGTGAGCATCCTGCACGACGCCGCGACCAGCGCTTTGCGCCTGGCCGACCCTGAACCCGCCCACGAGGCGGCGGTGGCGGCGCTGCGGTTTGGGCTCGGGCCGCGCGCGCGCGCTGACAAGTTCGCGCGCCTGCGCACCACGCTGTGCGGCCTGGATTTGCACAACCCAATCGGCATGGCGGCTGGGTTCGACAAGAATTGCAAAGTCCCAGATGCATTGCTGCGCGCGGGCTTCGGCTTCGTCGAATGCGGCACGGTTACGCCGCTAGCGCAATCGGGCAATGCGCGCCCGCGTCTGTTCCGGCTGAGCGAGGATCGCGCGGTCGTCAACCGCCTAGGCTTCAACAATGAGGGGCTGGCCGCGTTCGCAGAGCGCCTCGGTGCGCGCTCGCAGCGGCACGGGATTGTCGGCGCCAATGTCGGCGCCAACAAGGACAGCCCTGACCGCGCCGCCGATTATGTGCGCGGCATGGGCAGGGTTTGGCGCGATGCGGCTTACGTCACCGCCAATATTTCATCGCCGAATACACCGGGCCTGCGCGGCCTTCAGGACAAGGATGCGCTCGAGGATCTGCTGGGTCGATTGCACGAGGCGCGCGCGGCGTTGCAGGCGGTGCACGGAAAGCGGCCATTGTTTCTCAAGCTCGCCCCGGACCTCGACGAAAACGCGGTGCGCGACATCGCCGAGCTTGCAGTGCGCTATGGCCTCGACGCGCTGATCGTCTCGAACACAACGCTGCAGCGGCCGCCGCATCTGACATCCGATGCCCGCGCTGAGGCGGGCGGGTTGTCAGGACGGCCGCTGTTTCAGATTTCGACGCGCGTATTGCGCCTGTTTGCGCAAGCGCTGGAAGGGCGCTTGCCTCTGATAGGCGTCGGGGGCATCGAAAGCGGGTTGACCGCCTATGTGAAAATCAAAGCCGGCGCGAGCGCGGTGCAACTCTATTCGGCGATGATTTATTCCGGCCCAGGCCTCGTGAGGCGCATTCTCGATGAACTGGACGGCCTGTTGGCGGAGGATGGCTTCGACAGCGTCGTTGAAGCGGTGGGCGTTGAGGCGCGGGTCAGGCAAATCTAGGTCAGAATTAGCCCGAGTTTCGACAGAGCCCTTGTCCATTCGTCCTGTTTTATTGCGCTCTATCGAACTCCATTTGCGCCCGTACGCCGATGTCCGGAATCGTCGCCAGTTGGTCAGCAGGTGGAGTTAAATAGATGAGCGAACAAACCACGCGCCGGTCGCTGCTGGCCCAGGCTGCGGCCCTCGGTGCGGCGCTCGCCTTCGGTCAGAGCTGTGCGCATGCGCCCTCTGGGCCGCGCACGGAAAGACGTGACTTGTACCCGCAGGGCGTGGCGTCCGGCGATCCCGCGCCGGACAGCGTGATCCTATGGACGCGCCGCGCGCCGGATACTGGCGCGAGCACACACCGGCTGATGGTGGAGGTCGCCAGCGATGAAGCCTTCGTCCGCATCGTTGCACGCGGCGATGTCGAAGTGAGCGCCACCACCGATTGGACCTGCCGTTTCCTCGCCGCGGGGCTCCGGCCAGCGCGCGAATATTGGTACCGCTTTGTCGATGAAGCGGGAAACATGAGCCGCGTGGGCCGTACGGTAACGGCGCCGGCAGCGAACGACGATCGGCCAGTACGCTTCGCGTTCGCCAGTTGCCAGGACCCCACCAACAGCGCGCTCAATGCCTACCGCCGCATGATCTACGAGGACGTGCGGCGCCCGCGTGAGGAACAACTCAGCTTCGTCCTGCACCTCGGCGATTTCATCTACGAAATTATCAAATACCCCGAGGACGCGCCGAACGGCGTCGATCGCGGTCGGCGCTTGCGTGGCAATGTGCGCTACCCAACCGGCAAGAAAGTGCGGAACTTTCACTTCCCGGTCGATCTCAACGATTATCGCGCCGTCTATCGCGGCTTCCTCTCCGATCCGGACCTGCAGGATGCGCGCGCGCGCTGGCCGTTCGTGCCCGTATGGGACAATCACGAATTCTCGTGGCAAGGTTACCAAAGCCAAGAACAAATCTTCAACCAGGCGCAACCGGCGCAGGCTTTGAAGGTCGCAGCGAGCCAGGCTTGGTACGAATACCAACCGGCGCGCGTCACTAAGCCTGGCGCAGGCGACCCGTTCGAAGCGCCTGCTGTCACAAACACGCCGCTTACCAATGTCGATGCCCGCGGCGTTGCCCAAGAGCCCAACAATCTCACCGCCATCCGCGCGCTGCGTATCGAGCGTGCGTTCCGGTTCGGCAAGAACATCGACATGATCTTGACCGACAATCGTTCGTTCATGTCGGCGCCCATAGACGGCTCAAACATACCTTCGTTGGAGTTCGGGTTCTTTCCAGATACCGCCAACGACATTCTTGAAGCTGGTCGTGAATACCCCGGCGGCGCGCCCGCCACGATCCGCATTGGCGAAACCGAAATTCCCAACCCGCAAATCAATGAGCCGCCGCAGGCTTATCTCGGTATCGAGCAAATGGCTTGGTTCAAGGCGCGCTTGCGCGCAGCGGAAGCGCCCTGGAAAATCTGGGGCCATTCATTTGGCACGCTCACCTGGCGCAGCGATCCGCAGAATTTGCCGCCCGAGTTCGCGGCGATGTGGCCGAGCAGCGAGTATGGCGACTATTATCGTTCGTATGTAGTCGAGCATGCTGAGATTTTCGGCATGGTGCGCGACGAGGGCATCACCGGGCTGACCACCGTCGTCGGCGACAGACATTCTTTCTGGGCAGGCTATCTGAGTGAGACATTGCCGCCGCGTCCGTTCGAACCAGTGGGTGTTGAGTTCATCACCGGCTCAATCTCACAGGCGAACGCGGCGGAAGTGCAGGCGCTGACCTTCCCGCGCGATAACCCGCTGCGACCGTTCAATGTGCACGACCGACCGGATGGCTCGACGCAGTGCGCGCTCAACACGACGATCCTGCACGGCGTGCGCGCGGCGTTGGTCCTGCGTGACACCGATGACCCGGCGCAGGCCCGCGCCGCGCGCAACCCAGACAACGCCCCACACCTGGAGTTCGCTGATTTTGGCGGCTACGGTTACACAACCGTGCGCGCGTCGGCGGACGAATTGCAAGCCGAATTCGTCTGCATCCCGCCGCCGCTTGAGCGCAGCGAAAGCGAAGACGGAGGCCCACTGCGCTACCGCGTGGTGCACCGCGTGCCTCGCTGGGCGCCGGGCGACCGGCCACTGATGCGGCGCGAAATCGTCGAAGGCGATGTCGGGACTGCAATCTAGCCGGAACGCGGCGGTCGCATTGTAGAAAATCGCTGAAGGCGCTCAGCGCTTGGGGGCAAGCATCGCCCTCAGCTTAACCGGGTTGCCGAAGCCTGCGGCGCCCCGCCCCGAAGTTCATACCCTGCCTGACCAAAAAGGTCGGATTTCAAAGAGGACGCTGGCCGGGCTTCCCATCCCCGAAACTTCATGGCATATAAAGATATGTTTATATCTCCTATCGAACAATCATTGCGCCGTGATGCGGAATGGGTGGTTGGCGCCCTGCGCGCAGCGGGGGAGCAGACGCGGTTGCGGGCCCTGGCGTTGCTTGGGCAGGGCGAATTGGCGGTTGGCGAGCTTGCGCAGGCGCTGGGGCAGAGCCAACCCCGGGTGAGTCGGCACCTCAAATTGATGGCGGATTCTGGCCTCGTGGAGCGTGCGCCTGAGGGCGCCTGGGTGTTTTATCGCTTGCCGGGCGCGAACACACCCGAACGCCGCTTCGCACAGAGTGCGCTGGCGATGCTCGACCCGGACGATCCGTTGTTGGCGCGCGACAGCGAGCGCCTGCAGGCGATCAGGGCCGTACGCGAGGAAGCCGCGCGCACCTATTTTGAACGCAACGCCGCCGACTGGGAGCGCCTGCGCGCGCTGCACCTTCCGGAAGCCGACATCGACAGCGCCATTCTCGCGGCGGCGGGGCCGGGGCCGTTTGAACGCATGGCCGATGTCGGCGTCGGGCAGGGGCGCATGATCCAGCTGTTTGCAGATCGTGTCGGCCGCGCGGAGGGCTTCGACACGTCGCGCCAAATGCTGGCGATCGCACGTGCGGCGCTCGATGAATTGAAAGCGAGGGCGGCGGTGCGCTTCGGCGACGCGTACGCGCCTCCGCTTGAAGCGGAATCGTTCGACCTAGCGACGATCCATCAGGTACTGCACTTTCTTGGCGATCCCGCGCGCGCGGTGTTGGAATCCGCGCGCCTGCTGCGGCGAGGAGGGCTGCTGCTGATCGTCGACTTTGCGCCCCATGAACTGGAATTCCTGCGAGAACGGCATGCGCACCGCAGGCTTGGCTTCGCGGACTCCGACATCGCCGCATGGTGCAAGTCGGCTGGAATCGGTCGCCTGCGGACCACGACGCTCGCGGCGCAAAATCAGAACGCCCTCACCGTCAAGATATGGGCGGGGGACAAGCAATGAACCAGCGGGTGCAAAACCTTATAGCGGAAGCCGCCGAGCGGCTGGGCGCGCCGCGCGTGTCGTTCGAGTTCTTTCCACCAAAGACGGAGGCGCTCGAAGGCCAACTCTGGGAGGCGATCCGCAAACTCGAACGGCTTTCGCCGGCATTTGTTTCTGTGACTTACGGCGCGGGCGGCTCCACGCGCGAACGCACACACCGCACGGTGGCGCGCATTGTCACGGAAACTAGCATGAAGCCGGCGGCGCATCTGACTTGCGTCGGCGCCAGCCGCGACGAGATCGACGAGGTGCTGCGCGCCTATTGGGCCGCCGGCGTGCGCCACATCGTGGCGCTGCGCGGCGATCCTTCGGGCGGCGTGGGCGCGGCGTTCGAACCCCATCCCGATGGCTATCGCGGCGCGGCTGATCTGGTCGCAGGCGCCAAACGCGTCGCGGATTTCGAGATTTCGGTGGCGGTGCATCCGGAAAAACATCCCGCGAGCGCCGACTGGAACGTCGAGATCGAAAATTTCAAACGTAAGCTCGCCGCCGGCGCCGCGCGCGGGGTTTCGCAATTTTTCTTCGACGCCGATGTGTTTCTGCGTTTTCGCGATCGGCTCGCGAAGGCAGGCATCACCGCGCAGATCGTTCCGGGCATCATGCCGGTGACGAACTTCAATGGCCTGCAGAAAATGGCCGCCGCCAGCGGCGCGAGCGTGCCGGACTGGCTCGCGCGCTTGTTCGACGGTCTGGACGATGACCCGGCAACCCGCCACCTGGTGGCGGCGGCGACCACCGCTGAACTCTGCGCGCGGCTCGCCGCCGAGGGCGTCGAGGATTTTCACTTCTACACGCTCAATCGCGCCGACCTGACGCTAGCGATCTGCCGCATTGTCGGGGTGCGCGTCGCGAAGGAGGGGGCGCCATGAACCGCACCCAACGTCTCAAGAAGCTCAATTCCGAACTCGCTCGCCGCATCCTGATCCTGGACGGAGCGATGGGCGCGCATCTGCAGGGCTTTGGCCTGACCAGCAACGATTTCCATGGCGAACGCTTCGTCGAGCACCCGATGTCGCTGAAGGGAGACAACGACCTGCTGGTGCTGACGCAGCCGAACCTCATCGCGCGCGTGCATGAGAGCTATTTGAGTGCGGGCGTCGATATTGTCAGCACCAACACTTTCAACGCCACCCGCATCAGCCAGGCCGAGTATTCGCTGGAGGATGTCGCCTACGAGATCAATTTGGAAGCAGCGCGGATCGCGCGCGCGGCGTGCGATGCGTCCGAGGCGGAAGATGGCCGCCCGCGCGCAGTGGCTGGTGCGATGGGGCCGACGACGAAATTGCTCTCGATGTCGCCCGATGTCGGTGATCCGGGGCGCCGCGATGTCGACTTCGATGCGATGGCGAAGGGGTATGAAGAGCAGGCGCTGGGGTTGATTGAAGGCGGCGCGGATGTGCTGCTGATCGAAACCATCACCGACACGCTGAACGCCAAGTCCGCGCTCTGGGGCGCGTGGGAGGCGTTCGACAAGACCGGCGTTGAATTGCCGCTCTGGATTTCCGGCACCATCACCGATCGCAGCGGCCGCACGCTCTCGGGGCAGACAGTGGAAGCGTTCTACAATTCCGTGCGCCACGCCAAGCCGTGGGCGGTGGGATTGAATTGCGCGCTCGGCCCCGCCGAAATGCGCGCTTACCTTGCCGATTTGGCGCGCGTGGCGGAGTGCGCGGTCAGCGCCTACCCGAACGCAGGCTTGCCGAACGCCATGGGCGGCTATGACGAGACGCCGCATTCGATGGAAGCGCACTATGCCGAATGGGCGCGCGCGGGGCTGCTCAATGTCGCCGGCGGCTGTTGTGGTACAACACCGGAGCATATCACGCATATGAAGCATGCGGTGGAGGGCGTGACGCCGCGCGTGGCGGCTGTGCACGAAGCGCGGTTGCGGTTGGCTGGGCTGGAGCCGTTCAATGCGGCGGCATAGGAGGCGACAATGGGTGCATGGGGTGCTAAGTACTTCGATAACGACGATGCCGGCGATTTCATCAGCGAACTCGGTGCCGCCGGTGATTGGGCGGTTGCGCGTGCCGCTATGGAAGCGGTGGCGAACAGTGCTCCAAGCGAATACTTAGAACTGACGGCAGGCTCAGCGGCGATAGCCGCTGCTGCCGTGTTTGCACAGAAAATTGGAAAGCTCGTAGGAACGGATTTTCCAGATGACATCGAAATCATCGCCGCTTTGCCCAAGCCGCCAGACCTCGCGTCGCTAGTCTTGAAAGTAGTTGCTCGCGTGCGCGGTCCAAATTCGGAATTGGCCGAGCTGTGGCAAGATGCCGGTGACGAGGAATGGCTTTCCACGCTCGCCACGTTGGAAGCCGCGTTTCAATGACAGAAACCAATCTCTCCGCCAATTTCGCAACCGGCGGCGAGCACGCGCGCTCCCCCGCCCCTGGGGGCGGGGGTGTACAACAATGACTGCCGCCCCCAACCCCTTCGCAAACTTCGTTATCGTCGGCGAGCGCACCAACGTCACCGGCAGCGCGAAATTTCGGAAGCTGATCGAGGCGGACGATTATGCCGGCGCGCTCGCTGTGGCGCGCCAGCAGGTGGAGAGCGGCGCCAACGTGCTGGATGTCAACGTCGATGCGGCGATGATCGATGGGCCCGCCGCGATGACGCGTTTCCTCAACCTCATCGCCTCCGAGCCCGACATCGCGCGTATTCCACTGATGATCGATAGCTCCAAATGGGAGGTGATCGAAGCGGGCCTGAAATGCGCGCAGGGCAAATCGATCGTGAATTCGATTTCGATGAAAGAGGGCGAGGAAAAATTTCTGGAGCAGGCGCGCAGGGTGCGTCGTTATGGCGCCGCCGCCGTGGTGATGGCGTTCGACGAGCAGGGCCAGGCCGACACGGCCAAACGCAAAATCGAGATCAGCACGCGTGCCTATCGTTTGCTGACCGATCATGGCTTCCCACCGGAAGACATTATCTTCGACCCGAACATTTTCGCCGTCGCCACCGGCATCGAGGAACATGCCGACTACGCCAAGGCCTTCTTCGAAGCCACTACGTATATTCGCGCCGAGCTGCCGCACGCGCACGTTTCCGGCGGGGTTTCCAACGTTTCGTTCTCGTTCCGTGGCAACGAGGCGGTGCGCGAGGCCATGCACGCGGTGTTCCTCTATCACGCTATCCGCGCGGGCATGGATATGGGCATCGTCAATGCCGGCTCGCTGACGCTGTACGACGATGTGGAGCCGAAACTGCGCGAGCGTGTCGAGGATGTGCTGCTCAATCGACGAGGCGACGCGACCGACCGCCTGCTGGAATTCGCCGAAACGCTGAAAGGCGCAAAGAAGAAAGAAACCGCGCGCGATCTTGCTTGGCGCGAGAAGCCGGTTCGCGAGCGGCTCAGCCACGCTCTGGTGCAAGGGCTCAACGAATTCATTGTCGAGGACACGGAGGAAGCGCGGCTTCAGGCCGAGCGCCCGCTGCACGTGATCGAAGGCCCGCTCATGGACGGCATGTCTATCGTCGGCGATCTCTTTGGCGCGGGAAAGATGTTCCTGCCGCAGGTGGTGAAATCGGCGCGGGTGATGAAGCAGGCGGTGGCTCATCTCGTTCCACACATGGAAGAGGAGAAACAGCGCACCGGGCTCGCGAGCAAGTCCAATGGCAAGATCGTGATGGCCACCGTAAAGGGCGATGTGCACGATATCGGCAAGAATATCGTCGGCGTCGTGCTGCAATGTAACGGCTACGAGATCGACGATCTTGGAGTCATGGTTTCGTGCGACAAGATTCTGGATCGCGCCGTCGAAATCGGCGCCGATGCGATTGGGCTGTCTGGCTTGATTACACCTTCGCTCGATGAAATGGTGTTCGTCGCCAGCGAAATGCAGCGCCGCGGCATGAAGCTGCCGCTGCTGATCGGCGGCGCCACCACCTCGCGCACGCACACCGCGGTGAAGATCGCGCCCGCCTATAAGGGGCCGACGCTTTACGTGACAGACGCTTCGCGTGCGGTGCCGGTGGTGCAGAGGCTCCTGGGGGGGGAGCGCGAAGCGTTGATTGTGGAGACCAAGGCCGACCAGGCCGCGGCGCGCGAGTCTTATCTCGCGGGGCAGGACAAGCGCCCGCGTGTGAAACTGGCGCAAGCACGCGAGCGTGGGCCGCAGCTGAAATACGCGCCGGTGCGGCCGAGTTTTCTCGGCTTGCGTGAGTACAGCGACTTTCCGCTGGAGGAGCTCCTCCCCTACATCGACTGGACGCCGTTCTTCTCATCATGGGAGTTGACAGGGCGGTTCCCGGCCATTCTCGACGACGCTATCGTCGGCGAAGCCGCGGGCGGCTTGTACAAAGACGCACGCGCGATGCTGGAGAAACTGGTTGCGGAGAAATGGGTGCGCGCCAATGGCGTGGTGGGTTTCTGGCCCGCCAACAGCGATGGCGACGACATCGTGCTGTGGAATAACGAGAAACGCCGCGAAGAGCGCGCTCGCCTGTTCACGTTGCGCCAACAGATGGACAAGGGCGCATCTGGTGTGGGCGGCGAAGGCAAAGCGAATTTCGCGCTGGCTGATTTCGTCGCGCCGCAAGGGAGCGCCGACTATATCGGCGCGTTCGCCGTTACCGCCGGCATCGGCGAGCAGGAAGTGGCGCAGCGCTTCAGATCCGCCAACGACGATTATTCCGCCATCATGGCGCAGGCGCTCTGCGATCGGCTGGCGGAGGCGTTCGCTGAAGCGCTGCACGCGAACGTGAGGCGCGAGCTTTGGGGGTATGCGGCTGAGGAGACGCTTTCGCACGACGAGCTGTTGCTGGAGAAGTATCGCGGCATCAGGCCCGCACCCGGCTATCCCGCGCAGCCCGATCACACGGAGAAGCGCACCTTGTTCGATCTGCTTGAAGTGCGCGAACGCACCGGCATCTCTCTCACAGAGAGCTATGCGATGACGCCGCCATCGTCAGTTTCCGGGCTCTATTTCGCGCACCCACGCGCGGAATATTTCGGTGTTGGTCGCATCGGCCGCGACCAAGTCGAGGACTACGCGCAGCGTAAGAGCTGGGATGTGGCGACGGCAGAGCGCTGGCTCGCGCCGATCTTGGCGTACGATCCGCAGCGCTAGTACGGCGCGTGGGGCTGTGACTTAAGCCACGTTGCCGTATGGTTCAGTTTTATGAGAAACTTCGATATGCCCAACTTCCACCGCATCACCTTCAACCCTGCCCAATGCAGCAGGCGCTCGTGAATTCTCGGCATGCGCATTCGCGTCATGGACATTTTGGATATGCTCTCAGGCGGCATGAGTCAGGAGCAGATACTGGCCGATTACGACGAGGTGGAGCCGGATGATATTGCCGCCGCGCTTGCTTATGCGTAGCGGGGATCGCTGAGGCAGGGCTGAGAGTTCGCATCTGTCATACGCCGTCTCGTCCTGCGAGGTAGTTCCCCCTAAATCCCGCTAGCCAGCTTCCGCTTCCGTTCCACTGAGCTCGGTATCCGCAAGCTCTCTCGATATTTCGCCACGGTTCTCCGTGCGATATCGATGCCTTGCTCCAGCAATATCTCGACGATGCGGTCGTCGCTGAGGATTTCAGTGGGCGCTTCACTTTCGATCAGGCCCTTGATCTGGTGGCGCACGGCTTCGGCGGAATGGGATTCTCCGCCGTCAGCGGAATTGATCGAGGCGGTGAAGAAATATTTCAGCTCGAACAGCCCGCGCGCGCAGGAGAGATATTTGTTCGAGGTAACGCGGCTCACCGTGCTTTCGTGCATCTCGATGGCGGCGGCCACGGTCTTTAAATTCAGCGGCCGCAGCTGCGAAACGCCGTGCACGAAGAAGGCGTCCTGCTGGCGCACGATCTCGCGTGCGACTTTCAGGATCGTGCGCGCGCGCTGGTCGAGGCTTTTCACCAGCCATGACGCGTTCGCCGCGCATTCGCTGAGGAACACTTTATCGGCGTCGCGCACCGCGCCTTTCGACACCGTGGCGTAATAGCGCTGGTTCATCAGCACGCGCGGCATGGTGTCGGCATTGAGCTCGACATGCCAGGTCCCGTCCTGTCCGAGCCGCACGTACACATCCGGCGCCACGCTCTGCACCGCGCCGCCGCCAAAGCCCGCGCCGGGCTTCGGTGTCAACGCGCGCACTTCCGCGATCATGTCGATCAGATCTTCGCGATCGACGCCGCAAATCAGCTGCAAGCGCTCCATCTGGCTTTTCGCCAGCAGATCCAGATTCTGGATCAGCTTCTCCATCGCCGGATCGAAGCGCTCGCGCTCTTTCAATTGTAGCGTCAGGCATTCGGGAATGTCGCGCGCCATCACGCCGGTCGGCTCGAAGCCCTGCATGAGCGTCAGTACGCGCAACACGTCGGCTTCCTCGGCGCCGAGCTGGCGGCCGATCTCGCGCACATCGCCGCGCATATAGCCCCAATCGTCGACCGCATCGATCAAAGCCGCGCCGATCATGCGCTCAATCGCGCTGACGCCCGCTTCGGTGAGCTGCGCGTCGAGATGCTCGGCGAGCGACACATCGCTGGCGAGCGTTTCTTCCAGACCGGGGAGATCGTCGAAGCTTTTGCCCGAAGAAGCTTTCGACCAATCGGTCAGGGGCGCGGCGCCCGCTTCCGCCAATTCGCTCTGGCTCAGGTCTGGCGCGATGTCAGCGACCGAAACATCGAGTGCTGCTTCTTGGGGCGCGATGCCGGAATCGAAATCGAGCGCCTGCGCGTCGCCTGCTTCCGCAGCAGGTTTCGCAGCTTCCGCGGAGCCTTCCTCGCGTTCCAACAACGGATTGCGTTCGAGTTCGGCCTCGACGAATTCCTGCAGATCGACATTGGAAAGCTGCAGCAGCTTGATCGCCTGCTGTAGTTGCGGCGTCATCACCAGGGCCTGGCCCTGGCGCATCTCCAAGCGGGGGATCATGCCCATGGGGCAGGTCCGGCCTTTCCCTCCCCGCGGGCGGGGAGGGAGGGGTGGGAAGCGATGCGGCGCGACATGGCACGCATCTTGCCCAACAGGTATAAATTTCGAGTAACTGGCGGAACGCGTTAACCCTTTTTTCCAGCCGGCTGCAGGCCGCTGGCTAGCTGAACGTGTCGCCGAGATACCTTTCGCGCACGACCTTGGAGGAACGCACCTCTTCGGGCGTTCCCTCGAACATCACTTCGCCATCGAACATGATCGAAGCCCGGTCCACGATCTGCAGCGTTTCGCGCACATTGTGGTCGGTGATCAGAATGCCGAGGC
>CADEDG010000030.1 GCA_902826035.1 uncultured Alphaproteobacteria bacterium | reverse complement strand
CATTTCGAACGGCCCTTCGAAATCGTGCGTCAGCCCGATCGACGTGCGGAACAAATCCCTCGACCCGAGCAACACATTCTCTTCGGCGTACGCCGCCGCTTCCGGCGTGCCGTTGGCGAACGGATTCGAGAGCGAACCATCGTGGACGACGTAGCCAAAACCCGGCTCGATCGCCCAATTATCGGCAAAATCCCAGCGCCACTCGAGGCCAACGCCGCCAAAGCTGGTGTCGCCCTGAGTATTGAGCGAGCCCATGACATAGGGCTGCGGCGAACCCGCCCAGCCGAGGAAACCAGGCGAGTCAAACGAGACTTGCACCTCGACGTTCGGCCCCTGTTCCTTGTCCGCGTTCTTGCAGTCCGTAACGCAGATATTGTGGGCCATAACGCCGAAATGTAGTTCGTCCACGCCAGCATGAGCCGACGGCGCAAACACCACTGCCGCGCCGATCGCCGCCAATCCAGTTGCTGTTCCCCGCATGAAATCCCTCCGCTAGCCGATATCTAGGCGGGAGCTCTGCCTATGGCAAAGGCTAAAGCCATCCGCCCCCCTCCCTAGAACCGCAGAACCTTCGCATAACGCACCTGCGGCAACGCTCTGATCTCGGCCAACACCTCCGGAGGCACGACTTGATCGACACCGACCAGCGCGATCGCTTCCGCGCCCTCTGTTTCGCGCCCGAGATGGAATGTGGCGATATTGATGTTTGCCGCCCCTAATAGCGTCCCTAGCGCGCCGATGAAGCCCGGCTGATCGGAATTGTTGATGTACAGCGTCACCGGATGAAACGGCGCCTCGAGCGCCATCCCCTTGACCTCCACAATGCGGGGTTTGCCCGCCATCAGCGTACCGGCAAGCGTGCGCCAGCCGCCGCCTGTTTTGACCTTGATCCGCACAACGCTGTCATAGGTCGGCGCATCGTCGCGAGTGGATTCGGTTAGCGGCGCGCCGCGCTCCTTCAGGATGGCCGGCGCCGAGACCATGTTGACGTCCTGCAAGAGCGGACGCAGCAATCCCGCCAGCGCCGCGGCCGTCAATGGCTTCATGTTGAGCCTAGCGACATCGCCCTCATATTCGATCGCCACCTCGTCGATGCCCTCATCGACGATCTGACCGGCAAAGGCGCCGAGCTTCTCCGCCAGCGCCGCAAAGGGCCTCAAGCGCGGGGCCTCTTCGGATGTGATCGAAGGCATGTTGAGCGCGTTGGTGACCGCGCCGGTGATAAGAAAGTCGCTCATCTGCTCAGCCACCTGCAGCGCTACGTTCTCCTGCGCCTCGTTGGTGGAAGCGCCCAGGTGCGGCGTAGCGATGAAGTTTGGCGCGCCGAACAAGACGTTCTCCCTCGCGGGTTCAACAGAAAACACATCGAACGCCGCCGCTGCCACGTGACCGCTTTCGAGCGCCTCCCGCAGCGCATTCTCATCCACCAAGCCGCCGCGCGCGGCGTTCACGATGATCACACCTGGTTTCGTTTTAGCGAAGTTTTCGCGCGAAAGGATGTTCTTGGTTTTGTCCGTCATTGGCACATGCAGCGAGATCACGTCGGCGCGAGCGAGCATTTCTTCCAGTTCCACCTTCTCCACGCCAATCGCAATTGCGCGCTCAGGCGAAAGGAACGGATCGTAGGCGATCACCTTCATCTTCAGCCCAAGCGCGCGGTCGGCGACAATGCCCCCAATATTGCCGCAACCGATCAAGCCAAGCGTTTTGGCGTAGAGTTCGCGGCCCATGAAGCGGTTCTTCTCCCACTTGCCGGCCTGGGTGGACGAATTGGCTTCCGCAATCTGCCGTGCGGCGGCGAACATCAGCGCGATGGCGTGCTCGGCGGTGGTAATGGAATTGCCGAACGGCGTGTTCATCACCACGATGCCTTTGGCGGTGGCGGCGGGGATGTCGATATTGTCAACGCCGATACCGGCGCGGCCGATGACCTTCAGTCGTTTAGCCGCAGCGATGATTTCGCTGCTCACCTTTGTCGCCGAACGCACGGCGAGGCCGTCAAAGCGGTTAATGACTTCCTTGAGCCTGGTCGCATCCGAACCGAGGCTGGGCTGAAAATCAACGTCGACGCCGCGCTGTCTGAATATCTGTACGGCGGCGAGCGAGAGGTCGTCAGAGATAAGCACTTTAGGCATGGTTCAAATTCCTTGACGCCAATCGGCGCGGTCCAAGCGGTAGATTAGGCAGTCGCTGTCGCCAAAGGCTCGGCGTTCCACGACGCGAAATCCAAGCCGTTCGTAGAAGCGATGCGCGCGTAGATTCGACGCCAGCGGATCGATGACGATCGCATCCGCACCATCGGCGAAGCACCGCTCGATCACAGCGCGCATCATGGAAGCCCCCAAGCCGCGCCCGCGATCCTGTGGCGCTCCAATCCAGATATCGATCGCGCGCAAGTTTGGCGTGATCTCGCCCCAATAGTGCGTGGGTTCCAGATGCGGATCGATCACCTGCATCGCGCCGATAGGACGACCGTCAAGCTCGGCGATATAGTGGCAAGACGCGTCGCTGTTCGCCGCAAACTCCTGCGCCCATTCAGCATCGGCGAACGCCTCTTCCGCGTCGGGATCGTCGGTCGAGCATGCGATCACGTCCGGATCGAGATCCCAGCGCTCGACACAGGGGGCGTCGTCAATCGTCGCCCGCCGGATTGTCAGCACGCCGATCGAAGTCTGCACGGCGATCGGCGGCCACATCACGCTTGCACGCGTCGCCATGGTTACGCCGCTTGCTTCAACTCTGCGACGCCGGTTGCAAACGCCCATTCGATCCATGGCGTCAGCGCTTCGACGTCGGCGCGCTCCACTGTGGCGCCGCACCAGATGCGTAGGCCCGGCGGCGCGGCTCGATACGCGCCGGCGTCGAGCGCAACGCCTTCGCGCTCCAGCATCGAAGCAAGCCGCTTGGCGAATTCTGCTTGCCCATCCGCCGGCAGTGCCGCAACGCGCGGATCGATCACCTTCAAGCAGACGCTGGTGTTGGAGCGGGTCGCGGGATCGTCAGCGAGATTGGCGATCCAGGGCGTCCTCTCGATCCAATCGAACAGCACATTCGCGTTCGCGTCGGCGCGGGCGATGAGCCCGGACAAGCCGCCGACGCTCTCGGCCCACGCCAACGCATCGAGATAGTCCTCGACCACGAGCAAGGACGGGGTGTTGATGGTGGCGCCCTCGAAAATTTCGAAATCGACTTTGCCCTTCTTGGTCAGCCGGAAAATCTTCGGCAGCGGCCAGGGCGGCGTGTAGTTTTCCAATCGCGCAATCGCGCGCGGCGAGAGCACGATCATGCCGTGCGCCGCCTCCCCACCCAGCGCCTTCTGCCAGGACAACGTGGTCACGTCGCACTTGGCCCAGTCGATGGATTGAGCAAAGGCGGCGCTGGTGGCGTCGTTGATGGCGAGTCCCTCGCGGTCGGCGAGAATCCAGTCGAAATTGGGAATGCGCACGCCCGACGTCGTGCCATTCTGGGTGAAGATTACGTCGGCGTCGCGCCGCGCCGCGCTCAGGTCCGGCAGCGCGCCATAGGCGGCGGCGTGCACCTTGGCGTCGAGCTTCAATTGCTTTACGGCGTCGCTCACCCATTCTTCGCCGAAACTCTCCCAGGCGAACAGATCGACAGGTCGCGCGCCGAGCATCGACCACATCGCCAATTCCATCGCCCCGGTATCAGATGCCGGGACGATAGCGATCTTGTGCGTATCGGGAACGCCCAGCACCCCGCGGGTGCGGTCTATCGCTTCTTTGAGTTTGGCTTTGCCTGCTTTGGAACGATGCGATCGCCCAAGCGCTGCGCCTTCGAGCGCGGCGAGATTCCAGCCGGGGCGTTTTTTTGTGGGACCGGAAGAAAACCGGGGATCGGCCGGACGTAAGGCCGGTTTTGCAGGAACGCTCATCGATTTCTCCCATCCTCACAGATGGACGTCCGCCGTTGGGAGCGGATGGCCCAGGGTCGGGATGGCGGCGTTCGCCCCAGAAGGCAACACCGACGCGACAGCTATTTCCCGGTGATGACAATCCGAGGCGCATGCCCTGCTTCCGGCGGCGCAGGGTGCGAAGTTGGCGGGCGCAGCTCCTCCGCTGGCGGCGGTGAGGCATTTGCCGGCGCAGACGGCGCATCCATCCCTGGTAGCAAGGGCGCCTCGAAAATCGCCGGCAATTGCCGCTCCTTGCGCGCACGCCGCTTCTTGCGCGGCGGCGCCTCGGGGTGTTCATCGACGCGATTGGCGAGGCGCGCCAGCGATGGATCGAGTTCGCCGCGCAGATATACCGCCACTTGTCCCAACAGTCGCACGCTCGACAACGTCTGGATCGCGCGCATATAGCCGCCGCGCTTGCTGGCCTGGTAGCCGACCACGCTTTCCATGTCGAAGCGGTCGCACCAATAAGGCGCGAGGTCGGCGAACGCGGAGCCGGTCACCGGATCTTCATCAACGCCTGCGCCCGGGGCGAAGAAGCGCGAGACGAAATCGTACGGCTTGCCCTCGTCCGCCGGCGCGGTGACGACCAGGCATCCCTGGCGGGGCCCACGGATGATCGCGTTGATGGCGGCGATGTCGGGTTTCATGTTCACAACCGCGGCTTCGCTTTCGAGCACGACGTTGGCGTACTCGGCTACGAAAGCATCGGCGAAGCCATTGACGCCAAGTGCGCGCGCGAGTTCGCCCGGCGCTTCCCACGGCGCACGCTGCTTCTTCGGCAGGTCTAGCGTGTAGCCTTCCGGCGTGGCGCGCACGACCAGTGCGCCAGCATGAGTATCGAACACCACGACTTCCAGCCCAGGCTCCAGCTCCGAGAGCAGCATCGCGCCAGCCGCGAGCGTCGCATGCCCGCAGATCGGCACTTCCGAAGCGGGGGTGAACCAGCGCAGTTGGTAGTTGCCCTTCAGTCCGGTGGGGGTGACGAACGCGGTTTCCGAGAGCTTGTTCTCGGTGGCGATGGCCTGCAGCGTCGCGTCCGGCAGCCAGCGCTCAAGCGGCACCACAGCGGCCGGGTTGCCGGTGAACAGCCGATCGGTGAAAGCGTGCACGATCCAGATTTTCATGGGGGGAGAATATGGCTTCCCAGGTTCGCAATCGCCAGCCAAGTCGCCAGTTTGGCGCAAATTATGGCGCCGGGAACGAGGAGACGCACAATCGCCGGACCGGGCCGCCAAACTTCCCCAGATGTTCACGCGAATGCGTGTCACCGGGAAAGCGCCCAATTGTGCCCCAACGGCCCGTGCCCCGCCCCAAGTCTCGGCGCATTGCGGATCGCTTCCATCAGATAGGCGCGCGCGCGCTCTACCGCCGGCTCGATCGCCGCGCCTTGCGCGATGTGCGCCGCAATTGCCGAGGCGAGCGTGCAGCCGGTGCCGTGGGTGGCGCGCGTGTTGATGCGTTCGCTCTCAAACACGCGATAACCTTCGCGCGTGAGTAGTACGTCGCGCACGATCGCGCCGTCGATGTGGCCACCTTTCACCAGCGCTGAATACGCGCCGATGTGTTCGACCAGCACCTCCGCCGCTTCCATCTGCCCATCGAGATCGCGAACTTTCACGCCGGTCAGCGCTTCCGCCTCTGGCGCGTTCGGCGTGACAATAGCTGCGAGCGGGACCAGTTCGTCGCGGATAACGGCGACGGCGTCCTCCGGCAACAACGCCGCGCCGCCCTTGGCGATCATCACCGGATCGAGCACCATAGGAACACCCGCACCGCAAGCCCCGTACGCCACGCGCACGGCGCGCACATGCGCCGCCGAGCCCAGCATGCCGAGCTTCCAGGCGTCAGCGCCGAGATCGCTCATCACCGCTTCGATTTGTGCAGCCACGACCTCGGGCGGAATTTCGTGCACGCCAGAAACGCCGAGCGTGTTCTGCACAGTCACCGCGGTGACAGCGTTCGTCGCATAGCCGCCAAGCATGGTGATGGTCTTAATGTCGGCCTGCAGCCCCGCCCCGCCTCCGGAATCGGAGCCGGCGATGATGAGAACGCGGCCTTGCCTGGTCATGCGTCGAGCTTCGCACAATCGCGCACGTCCGTCATCCCGGACACGCGATGCGAATCTATCGACTCTGGCTGATCCCGCGCCATACTTTCAGAGCTTGCACGGTCTCCCCCACATCGTGCACCCGCACCATTGCCGCGCCGTTTTGCGCCGCGATCAGAGCTGCCGCGATCGACCCGCCGAAGCGATCCTTTGCCGCGTTCTCCGCGCGCGCGTCGAGCGCTTGGATAAAGCGCTTGCGCGAGGCGCCAATGAGAACCGGACGGCCAGTCTCTTCGCGAATACGCGCAACCGCGCTCAATAGAGCGAGATTGTGGTGAAGCGTTTTCCCGAAACCAATGCCGGGATCCACCCACAAGTCCTTGACGCCCGCCGCTTCCGCTTCCACGATCCGCACCCGCAGGAATGCAATCACCTCGCCGACGACGTCATCGTAGCGCGGATCGTCCTGCATGGTGCGCGGCTCGCCTGCCATGTGCATCAAGATTACCGACCCGCCGAGTTCGGCGGCGATCGCAGCCCCGCCAGGTTGTCGCAGTGCTGCAACGTCGTTCCAGACGCTCGCGCCGGCGGAAAAGGCGGCGCGAGCGACCCCAGGCTTCATGGTGTCGATCGAGATTGGCGCATCTGTCTGCGCGCGCAGCGCTGCGATCACGGGCACGACTCGGGCCAGCTCTTCGCGCTCGTCAACTGCCGCCGCGCCTGGGCGCGTGGATTCCCCGCCGACATCGATCAAATCGGCGCCGGCCACCAGCATGGCGAGCGCGCGAGGGGTCGCAGCTGTTTCCTGGCCGCCGTCGGAGAAGGAATCCGGCGTGACATTCAATACGCCCATTACGTAGGGGCCGCCTGGGAGCTTTGGCGGCGGGAGTTTCTTGTTCATCTTGCATGGCGCATCGCAAGTTCATCGGTTCGCGGCAAGCCGGCATTACACGCAAATTACAGTTGCCGTGACGGCGCGCGCGCAAAACTGCTATAGCAGCTAGTGAGGAGCATCCATGCGTTACCTGCATACCATGATCCGCGTCGGCGATCTCGAGGCGGCGCTCGACTTCTTCTGCGCCAAACTGGGGTTGATCGAGATGCACCGCTACGACAACGAAGGCGGGCGATTCACGCTCGTATTCCTGGCCGCGCCTGACGATATCGACCTTGCGCGCGAGCGGAAGGCGCCGTTGGTGGAGCTTACCTACAATTGGGACGAACACGACTATTCCGGCGGCCGCAATTTCGGCCACCTCGCCTATCGCGTGAAGGACATCTACGCGCTCTGCCAGAAGCTGATGGACGCAGGGGTTGTCATCAGCCGCCCGCCGCGCGACGGCCACATGGCGTTTGTCCGCTCACCCGACGGCATTTCGATCGAACTCTTGCAAGAAGGCGACCGCCTGCCTCCGCAAGAACCGTGGGCGAGCATGGGCAACACTGGGGCTTGGTGAGCCCCATTATTGCCCGCGACGGCGCTGCATGTAGCGGAAGAAGTCGCTATCGGGGGAAATGATGATCGGCGTGCCTTCGACGATCGCAGCATCATAGGCGCGCATAGAGCGATAGAACGCCGCGAACTCCGCATCCCGACCATAGGCGCGAGCGAATATGCGCGCGCGTTCCGCTTCGCCTTCGCCGCGCAGGCGTTCGCTTTCCTGCTGAGCGGTGGCGACGATTAACGACGCGTCGCGCTGACCCTCTGCGCGGATGCGCCCCGCAACCTGTTGGCGCTCGGTGCTCATGCGCGCATACACGCGGTCGCGCGTTTGTCGCGGCAGGTCCGCTTGGCGGATTCGCACATCGACAATTTCGACGCCTAGTTCAGCTGCTGCAGCGGCGTTGAGTTGGGTGCGAATAGCCAGCATCAGTTCGGCGCGGCGACCGGAAATGATGTCGTTTGAGGACGCGCCCCCCAGGACACCACGCAGCGCCGATTCGGCATTGCGGCTCAATTGGTTGGCGCCTTGCTCTTCACTCACCACCCGTTGATAAAAGCGGCGCGGATCGCGGATACGCCAGCGCACGAAGGCATCGACGATCAGGCGCTCCTGATCGGAAGCGACGACCGCCTGGTCCTCGCTGCCACTTATCAAGAGCCCCATATTGCGTTTGTCATAGATGACGACGTTGTCGATGAACGGCGCCTTGAAATGCAGACCCGCTTCGTTGGCCTCGCCCGCGTTGATTGCTGCTACCACCGCGTTGAACCTTAGCACGATCGCCTGGCGATCCTGGCGCACCACAAACGCCGTGTTCAGTAAGACTACAAGGGCCGTCGCGAGAAGGCCGACGGCGATCCAAGTTCCGCGTCCCATCAGCGTCCTCCCTGCTGCTGGTTCTGCGGCGCAGGCTGGGGACGGCGCAGATAATTGTCGAGCGGCAGATACGGGACAGCTCCGCCGCGCTGATCGAGGATCATAAGATTGCCCGTTCGGTACACGCGTTCCATGGTTTCGATGTAGAGTCGGTCGCGGGTGACTTGCGGCGCTTGGCGGTATTCATCGTACACAGAGGTGAAGCGCTGCGCTTCGCCGGTGGCTTCGCGCACCACGCGCCCCTGATACCCCTGCGCATCGTTGACTATCTGGGAGGCCTCGCGGTTGGCGTTGTTCCTCGCAGATTCCGCATCTTGACCTGCTTTCACCACGTCGTTGAACGCCTCGGTGACTTCGGGGGGTACGGTGGTGCTCAGGAGCTCGACCGCCACTAGATTTACCCCCGCGCGGTAATCGTCGAGGATCCGTTGGGCGAGGTCCTTGGCATCCTGAGCTACTTCTTCGCGATCGGTGGTGATGATCGGTTCAAGCTGACGCCTGCCGACGATTTCACGCATGGCGCTTTCGGCGACTTGGCGTACGGCGCCGCCCTCTTCGCCTGAATTTGAGACAGGAGTTCGAACCACAAACACGAAGTCCTCCACATCCTTGACATTGTAGGTGATGCGGAAATGCACTTGCACGATGTTGCGGTCGCCGGTGATCATCAAGCTTTCGTCGGGAACGTCCGAGGCGCAGACTTCGCCGGACATCGTGCAACCGATTTCCTCGGTGCGCTGCTCGGTGACGCCAACAACCTGACGCGCTTGAATTGGTGCGGGCGCGTGCCAATGAATGCCTGGACCCGTCGTGGCCGTGTATTTGCCGAAGGTGGTGATCACCGCCTGTTGGGTCTCGTTGACGGTATATACCCCGCTCAGAACCCAGCCCGCGAACAGCACCCCAGCCACAACGCGCCAAGAAATTCCGCGTCCTGCTCCGCCGCCGCCAGAACCAGAGCCGCCGCCTCCACCGCCACCGCCCATGCGGAAGCGTTCGCGCCATTGGCGCAGCATTTCTTCGAGGTCAGGCCCTTGTGAGCCTTGCGGGGGGCGTGGCGGGGGTTGGCCCCAGGGCCGACGCGGACCGCCGCCCCACGGGCCGCCGCCGCCAGAACCGCCTCCAGAACCGCCAGAGCCGCCGCCCGATTGATCGTTCCAAGGCATCAGATGTTCTATCCCAACCCCGCCGAATTCTTGGCGGTTGCTCACGCGTGTGCGCGCCGATATGTGGCTCCCCACCTAAAGGATCAAGCATGAACAACCGGTTGGCGCAGCTCCAAGAGCGTCTTGACGCCATCGAAGACCCCTTGACGGGCAAGGGTTTGTTCACTTCCGGGCGCATTCTCGGGCTGGATTGGCGCGACGACGGCAAGGTCTCGTTCACCATAGAAGCGCCCGCCGGAGAGGCGGCCCGCTATGCGAAGCTGCGCGACCGCGCCGAAGCCGACGCGCGCGCAATGAAGGGAGTAACCAGCGTGGTCGCGGTGTTGACCGCCCATGAAGGCCCGCCGAGGCAAACGGGCGGCATCGCGAAGGTGAAGCACATTATCGCCATTGCTTCAGCCAAAGGTGGAGTTGGCAAATCGACATTGGCCGTGAACCTGGCATGCGCCTTCGCCGCGCTCGGCTTCAAGACCGGGCTGCTAGACCTGGACGTCTACGGCCCTTCGGCGCCGACGCTGCTCGGAGTGCGCGAAAAGCCCGCGCCGGGGCCGGACAAAACCATCCTTCCGATGGAAGTCTACGGGCTGAAAACGATGTCGATCGGTTATTTGGTGGACGCAGCCTCCGCCATGATTTGGCGCGGGGCGATGGCTACCAGCGCGGTGCGGCAGATGATCGACGAAGTGGTGTGGGGCGAACTCGACATGTTGTTGATCGACATGCCGCCCGGCACGGGAGATGTACAACTAACTTTAGTGCAGCGCGTGGGATTGGCCGGCGCCATTATCATCTCGACACCGCAGGAAATGGCGCTCGCCGACGTGCGCCGCGGCATCGCGATGTTCGACAAGACCCGCACGCCAGTGCTCGGGGTCGTGGAGAACATGGCCTATCTTGAAACGCCGGACGGCGGGCGTCAGCACCTCTTCGGCGAAGGCGGCGCCCGGCGCACCGCCGCTGAGGCCGGCGTGCCTTTTCTCGGCGAAATGCCCATCGACATCCAACTGCGCATCGCCAGCGATATGGGCCACCCCCTGGTCGCAAGCGCGCCCAACAGCGCCACCGCCCAGCGCTTCCGGGAAATCGCAGAGGCCGCACGCGGGAATATCGCGCGCCTCGCGAAACCGGCGCCCAGGATCAGTGTGGTTTGAAGCGCCGACGGAGCGCCGGCTTCCAGCCGGCTTCTTTTTGTACCACACGCTCCCGCCACCGCTTCCCGGACGCCGCGAATGGCGACGATCCGGGATCCATGGATTGCGCGAACGCGGGCCGTGCTTGCCGCACGCATGGATTCCGGATCACGCTCCGCGTGTCCGGGAAGCGGTGGGAACTGGGCTCCCGCACAAACAAAGAGCGGCAAGACGCCGGCGCTCGTCAGAGCCACCACCCAAGGTAACTCAACCTTTACGTGTATATGCTGGAATGGCGACATGCTCCCAGCCCCCACACCTGTCGATGAAATGCAGCGTCTCGCCGCCTTGTTGCGGCTGAAGCTGCTCGACAGCGTCCCGGACGCCAGCTTCGACGCGCTGACGCGCTGCCTAGCCTGGAGCCTGCACGCGCCAGTAGCGCTGATCTCGCTGGTCGACGCCAATCGGCAATGGTTCCTGTGCAAGATCGGCCTTGACGCCAATGAAACGCCCCGGGAAGTTTCGTTCTGTGGGCACGCCATTTGCGGGATTAAACCCCTGGTCATTCACAACGCGCTCGAGGATCCACGCTTCGCCGACAATCCCCTCGTGCTCGGCCCTTCCCACATTCGCGCTTATCTCGGCGTACCGCTGATCACCGCCGAGGGGCACGCGCTCGGAACGCTGTGCGCCATCGATACCGCGCCGCACAATTGGTCGAGCGGTGACGTGCGCCAGGCCCGCGACCTCGCCCTTGTCGCCATGGCGTTGATCGAGGCGCGTTCTTTCCGCACCGAACTGGGCGACAGCTTTGCAGCGATGGCCGGCCTCTGCGCTCCGCGCACGCAAGCCGCTTAAACTCTTGCACATCGCCTCGCCGCCGCGTTTCATAGCGCGCGGAGGGTGAGAGCATGCGCATTAGCCGCAGAACAGCGCTGGCGACCGGCGTGAGCGCCGCCCTGACGGGGTGCTCGAGGCAAGGTTACGACGCCATCGTCGTCGGCGCGGGGGCATTTGGCGCCTGGACCGCGGAACATCTGCGCCGGCGCAGCAAATCCGTGCTCCTGGTCGATCAGATGGGGCCGGCGAATGCCCGCGCCTCCTCCGGTGGCGAAAGCCGCATGACGCGCTCGGCCTATGGGCGTGACGCGATCTATACGCAGATGGCGCTTGCTTCGCTGCGCGAGTGGAAGCGGCTCTCGGAACGATCCGCGCTGCCTCTGTTCCACCAATGCGGCGTACTTTTCTTCTTCGAGCAAATGGTCGACTACGCGCGCGACTCGTTTGCCGTGCATCAAGAATTGGACCTTCCGCTCCAACAGCTCGACAACGCCCAGCTCAAGAGCCGCTTCCCGCAAATCAATTTCGACGACGTCGAGTTCGGCTTGTTCGAACCAGATTTCGGTGCACTGATGGCGCGGCGCGCGGTAGAAGAATTGGTCGCGCGTTTCGCGGCCAACGGCGGCGAGTACATACTCGCCCGGGCCGAGCCGAGCGCACAGCCGCACGAGGTGCTTCTGGACGGCCGCCCCGAACGAGCCGACGCGATCATTTATGCATGCGGTCCGTGGCTCCCCAAGGTGTTCCCAGAGATACTCGGCGAGCGCATTTTCGTGACGCGCCAGGAAGTCGCATTCATCGCCCCGCCCGATGGCGACGACAATTTCAGCCCCGGCCGCCTCCCCGGCTGGGCCGATTTCAATGGCGGCGATCTCTATTACGGCTTTCCCAATCTGGAAGGCCGCGGCTTCAAGATCGCGCGCGACGCCCATGGAGGGCATTTCGATCCCGACACCGGCGATCGGCGCATGAGCGAGGAAGACGCAAGTCTCTTGCGCGCGTTTGCCGAGCGTCGCTTCCCCGCGCTTGCCGGACGTCCGTTTACAGAGTTCCGCGTCTGCCAGTACGAGAACAGCTCCAACGGCGATTTCCTGATCGATCGCCATCCCACGCTGGCAAACGTGTTCCTGCTCGGCGGCGGCTCTGGTCACGGTTTCAAGCATGGCCCTGAGGTCGGGCGGCTGATGGCCGAGTTGGTTCTGGCGGGGCGCGCGCCAGACCCGCGCTTCTCGCTGGCGACCAAAACGACCGCGCAAGCACGGGAAGTGCTATGACGCCGATCACCCGACTTCCCTATACCATGTTAAAAAATGAGGTTCGAAGAGCAATGGCGCTAAGGCGCGGACGTCGCGATCTGGCCCAGATCCCAACCGTCGCCGCGTATGTTATCGACCCGCCAGGAATTGTCGCGCCACACCATGTCGTACAGCACTTCCACGTTCTGTCCGAGGTTGGTGAAGCGTGCACGCACCACCGCGTGGCTGTTCTGCGCTAACGCATCGTTGGTCACGCTCAGCCCGCTGATCTCGTAATCCTGGGCGCCAATGATCGGGTCGAAGTCGAGGATCGGTTCGCCCGCGGCCTGGGAGCGCTCCATCATTGCAACCAGCGCGGCGCGCATCTCAGCCGACCAAGGCGCCTGATCCTGCAGCCCCACCATCACGCCATGGGCAATATAGGGCTGATAGAGCGGCGCGATCACCGCGGAGGGGTCCGGCCCTTGAGGCGCTTGCTCCCCCTTCTCTGGCTCACGCGAGCACGCCGTCGCAAATGCAGCGACCGCCGAAATCAAAAGCATCCGTCTGTTCATGGCTTCCCCCGTCGCCACATTCTGGCGCAGCCCGGCGATCCACGCCAGCTTTAACCACGCACCCAGCCCACGGCGGGATCGTTGAAATCCACTACCTCGCCGAGTTCATAGACGTTGCGATAGCCGTAGCCGTAGAGGTTGATGAAGCTCTGGATGTTGAGCGCCAGCTCGATCCGCTTCAGCAAGACCGGGCGCGCATTGTTGGAGAAATTGTTGTTGCAATAAATCAAGATGCGCACGTTTGGGTCGCCAAGCGCCGCGGCGAGGCTTAGGTCGGTAAAGTCGGTGAATGGGAGGTTCACTGCGCCCCGGATATGGCCCTCGGCATAGGCGTCGGCGGAGCGCGCATCCAGAATGAGCGTGTTGGGCTCACCCGCCATGCCCTGAAATTCGGCCAAACCGACGAGCCTGCCAGCGCGGTAGGTCTCGACCTCAGCGGTGAGGCCGCGAACCCTTGGTAGTCGATTTGCGCGACGCTTGACGATGGCGGCTTTGGCTGAGCCCAAGCCGTCGTCGCAAACAGACCCATCGCCACCGCCAATATCAAGGACCGCATCGCCTCTACCTCCGGACGATATTCTGCCGCCCGGGTTTGGCGTCATTGCGGCGCGTTGATAAGTCCGACTATGTAGGGCGTTCCCAGCATGATGAACCCGCCGGCCAGAAAGCCGACCGGCATACCCATCAGGGCCCCGACATAGGCGTTGCCGACCCGCTCTTTCCAGTCGAGGCCCCGCCCGCCCAGCCGAAACAGAAAGCCAAGCGCGCCGCCCACCAATCCCCCGGCGCCACCATTGGGCAAGCCGATGACGCACAGCACCATCATGCCGATGAAAACACCAATGATCAGAAGCAGTCGCATTCGCCTTTACACGCCTAGTCTTCGGGGCGCGCAAGCGATCCCGTCTTCCTCATGGCAGCAGCGCCACCCCCCGCGCAAGCGCCGCCCCCAGCTCCCTTCGTCAGGCCCTTGGCGCAGGCGCCGGTGCCGGTTCGCTATGTCGCGAGAGAACCTGTCCCTGCACAGTTGCACCTGCGAGACCCAGTTCCTGGGGTGTAACCACAATAAGCTGGCCGGTCCCCGCTAGCGCCTCGGCGATGTTCTGCCGGGTCTGCATCTCAAGGATCGCCAGCAGCGCGGCCGTCGATTGCGGGGTCTGAGTTCGGAACTGGTCGGCCAGCTTGTCCAATTGTTGCGGCGTCAAGCTCAGCGCGCCTGGCCGGTACGCGCCACGGCCTCCCGCCTGCGCGCCTTCCGCGCCGGCTGGACCAGGCGCTGCGCCCACCACGCCACCCACGGTCGCAGCCGCGCCGCTGCGGGCATATTCTTCGGCGGAGGTGTAGGTGAAGCTGATGCCGTGAAATTTCACACCGAGCGCGATGCCCATCTCGTGTTCTTCGTCGCCGTCGTCCTCGGCCTGACGCAAGCGCTTGGTCGCTGCTTCTTCAATGTCTCCCAGATTGGCGCGCAATTGCTGATCTTCGCGCTTGCCCACTTCGGCGCGCACGGCGCTTTGGATGCGCGTCTCCAATGCGAGCCCGAAATCTTGTACATTGTAGACGAAATACATTTTGTCGCGGTTCAAGCTGAACTGCACCCGCGCTTCGAGCACGACGGGATGGTCGTCAGCGGTGATGCCAGGGAACGGCAGCGGTACGCAAAATTGCGGGCGTAAGTTGATGGCGCCTGTTTTCTGGTTCAGCAGCGGCACAAGCTTGCGTTGGCCCGTGGCGGGATCGAGCGCGACGAATTCTATCTTCGGAGCGTTGGGACCCCTGACGATGAATTCTTCCGGGTCGATCAGGAAGCCGCGCCCCTTCAGGGCGCGTTTGAAGCCCTGATCGTTGTGGGTCATGTAAGTGAAATCGACCCGGGTCTGGTAGAATTTCCAGACAAAATAGGCGAGGGCTAGCGCAAGCAGCACCCAGCCGACGATTTGCGCGATCCCCATCATAGCCTGTCCCCTGTCACTAGCGGTCCCCCAACACTAGACCTTCCTCGGTGCCACCTTACGCCCCCTTCAGCCCCGGCGCCACGTTTATACCCCCGCTGCGTCCACCGAAAACACCAGAAACTTCTCTATTTCCGTGGGCGCACGCTGTCGAGCAACAGCACGCAGCCGGCGAGGTGTTCGTTTTTTACCGTGCGCGCGCGCGCCACCAACATGGCCGACCGCCGCTGGACGTACGGGCCGGGCCGATCTGCTCGCCAACGGTTCGGGCTCGGCAACACCGCGGCCAAGCGGGCTGCCTGCAATTGCGACAGCCGCGAGGCTGGTATGCCAAATCGCGCCTGGGACGCAGCCTCAATGCCGAAATTTCCATCACCCCATTCGGCAACGTTCAAATAGGCCTCCATGATGCGCCGCTTTGGCCACATGGCTTCGATCAGCACCGTGAAATAAACTTCCAGGCCTTTGCGCACCCAGGATTGGTCGGGCCACAGGAACAGGTTTTTCGCCACCTGCTGGCTAATGGTGGAGGCGCCGCGCGTACGTTTCCCGCGCGCGTTCGACGCCATCGCATCCTGGATCGCCTCGAAATCGAAACCGGAGTGCGAGCAAAAATTGTTATCCTCCGCCGCAATCACAGCCCGAACGACATGCGGCGAAACCTGCGCAAGCGGGACTGGGCGATGCCGGATGGCCTCCCCTTCCATTGCACGGCGGATCATCAGCACGTTGGTGGGCGGATCGATGAAAGCGTACACCGCCACCCACGTCACCGGCGCGACGATAAACGCCACGAACAGCACTGTCAGCGCCGTGATGACATAGCCGAAGCGCTTGCGCCGTTTGATGCGGCGCAGGTCGAGATCGATGTTCTTGCGCCCAACGTGCGCGCGTACGCCGCCGATGCGCGTCTCCCCGGGCATCGGAATCTCTGGCGCCGGCCCACTAGCCTTCTGCGGGCGCGGCGGCACATGCGGGCGCGGCGACGGCGTCTCCGGCTGCGGCGCGCTGGGTTGCTGAGGCGTGGGTTCTTCGTCCGGGTTCATACCTCCCATTCCTCCCCAACGCCGGCGTCGGATTCGAGCCCGCTCCACTGCGATTTGAGGCGCTGAAACGCGGTTCCGTCAAGCAGGCGCGATAGCGCCCACACCGCCATGCCACGCACCAAAGGCGAAATATCGTCCAAAGCGGCCTCCGCGGCGGGAACGAGAGATGGGTCGCCGGAATTGCCGATAGCGCACAGGACGTTGCGGACAAATCGGTCGCGACCGGTTCGCTTGACGGGTGTGCCGGCAAAGCGCGTCCGAAAGCTTGCCTCGTCGAGCGCGGCCAGTTCCGCGAGCGGCGCTAGACGCAAATCCTCGCGCAGGCTCAGGCGCGCCTCTCGCGCTTCAGCCGCGAATTTGTTCCATGGGCATACCGCCAGGCAATCGTCGCAACCAAACACGCGATTGCCGAGCGCGCCGCGGAACTCGCGTGGAATCTGCCCTCTGTGCTCGATGGTCAGATAGGCGAGGCAACGGCGTGCATCGAGTTGGTATGGCGCGGGGAACGCGTCGGTGGGGCAGACATCGAGGCAGGCGCGGCACGAGCCGCAATAATCCTCGTGTGGCGCGTCAGGTTCTAGCTCAGCGTTCGTAAGGATGGCGCCAAGCAACAGCCACGAGCCGTGCGTGCGCGAAACCAAGTTAGTGTGTTTGCCCTGCCACCCAAGTCCCGCGCGCTCAGCGAGGGGCTTTTCCATCAAGGGCGCGGTATCGACGAATACCTTGACTTCGGCGCCAGTTTCCCGCGCGAACCATTGCGCCAATTCCTTCAGCTTGCCCTTGATAACATCGTGGTAGTCGCGCCGCGCCGCATAAGCGGAGACGAGGCCGTCGCTTTTTCGTTCGAGCAAGGCGATGGAATCATCGGCAGGCGCGTAGCTTAGGCCGACGAGCACCGCGCTCCTCGCATCAGGCCACAACGCTTGCGGATGCGAGCGCCGATCTTGGACCGCCGGCGTCTCGCCGGCGTTTTTCTGCGGATGCAGCGACGACCCCGGCGAGGGCGCCGGCGGTTCAAGATCGCCAAGCCAATTCATGTCGCCGTGACGGCCAAGCGCGAGAAATTCCTCAAGCCGAGCTCCCGCTGGCCAAGGTGCATCTGCGGCGGCAATCCCGATTGCATCAAAGCCAACCGCCGCTGCCCGCGTCGAAAGCGCAGCCTTGATCGTCACGGGCGTCTGCACGACACGCTACACCCCTCCACGGCGGCCAATCGTTGCGGCGAGATTGGCGCGCACGCGCTCTAACCGCTCGATTTCCTGCAAATAGGGCAAGGCCGCCGCATCGTGAACCTCGGAAGCATCGGCAACCGCCCCACCCGCCTCGATATGCACGGCCGCGCGATCGAGACTGTCGGCGAGGCCATTGTAGGCGCGCACTGTGTCTGGAAACGTCGCCATCATGTCGTTTATCATGCCGATTATGTTTTCGCTCCCGGGCAGCGCCGGCCGCGCGCGGAGCCCTTCAAGCATGCGCTGCGCCAACGGCGCGCTCTGCGCGGTCTGTGCTCGCATGTCTTGGGCCGCGAGGCGCAGGCCAGCCGCAACCCGCACCGGCCCAGGCTCGAGCCCATCCATGACATCGATCTCGTGTTGGGGGATGAGCATCAACGCGCTGTAATAGATCTGTGTCGCGCGCATGATCGGGCGATTGGGATGATCGGTTGGCAGCGCAGCGATGTTAGCGTCGATGCGCCGCAGGTCGATGCGTATCAGTTGGATCACCGAGCCGTAGACCGCCCGCTCGCGCGCCTCGATGCCCTTCTCTGGATTGCGGATGGCATCCGCGCCCATCGCCGCCACTTCGTCAAGCATGTTTGCGATTTCATTCAGGAGCGGCGGAAGGTCTCTCCTAGCAGTCGCCATCGCGCCATCGAGGCCGGCGGCGCTCGAACCCAACCAAGCCAGGGAGGGCGGTTCACGCAGGTCCGCCACGCTAGTTCTAACAGCGCTTATCCGATCGGCGGCATTGCGCCGCCACTCGTCGATCCGACGGAGCGCAGGAGTAGAATTAATCTCGCCAGCCGAAAAACGATCCAGAATGTCGACGAACGGATCAATTTCGTCCAGCACGGCGCCTGCGTCGCCGAGAACCGCGTTGTATTCCAGGGTCCATTGCCCGACATCGGCGAGCGTCGCCTCCACTGCCGCGACACTGGGCTCGGATCGTTGCTGCGCGCTCGCGAGCGGCGGCCAAATCACGCACGCCCCCAGCGCCATCGCCGCCCAGAAACCGCGCATACCAGCTCCACTCGAAGACGCAACCGATCCACTAACGCAAGCTGAACTGCCGGTCCAGGCGCCGAAGTTCGTTCTGCGTGCCCTGAAAATCCGCACTTCCCCACCCCTGCGCCGTGCGCCATGCTCGCTCCACCGATTCAGGAGCAAAGCTTTGGACCTTCTCGAACTCGCACGCGCCGCTGTGCTCGGCATCCTGCAGGGGCTGACAGAGTTCTTGCCGGTATCATCGACGGCGCATCTGCTGATCGGCGAGCGATTGATTGGTTACGACGACCCCGGCGGTGTGTTCACGGTGATGATACAATTGGGCTCGATCCTAGCGGTGATGTGGCTCTACCGGCAACGCATCTTCGACGTGATTGTCGGCTTGCCTACCAAACCAGAGGCGCGGCGCTTCGCGCTCATGTTGTTTCTCGCTTTTCTGCCGGCGGTCGGCATTGGCTTGTTCGCCGCCGATTTCGTCAAGAGCGTTCTATACGAGAGTTTTGGAATAATCGCCTGGGCGCTGATCCTGGGCGGCCTCGCCATGCTCGGCATCGAGCGCTTCCGCCCCGCTCCGCAAGTCACGGACGCCGCCGAAACCCCGATTTGGCGCGCGATCTGTGTCGGCGTGTTCCAGACGCTGGCGCTTATCCCCGGCGTCTCGCGCTCCGGCGCCACCATCTATGGCGGTCTGCTGCTCGGGCTCGACCGGCGCGCGGCGGCTGAGTTTTCGTTCTTCCTGGCGATGCCCACGATGAGTGCTGCGTTCGTTTACGATTTTATCAAAGTAAAGGACAGCATCGGCGCCGATCGCATCGCCGAAATCGGCGTCGGGTTCTTCTTCGCGTTCGTATCCGCGCTCGTGGTGGTGAAACCGTTCCTCAACTTCGTGACCCGAGTGGGTTTCGGACCCTTTGCGTGGTATCGCATCGCACTGGGCGCGCTGATGCTGGGCGCGATGGCATTTGGGACGACGGCGTAACGGCGGACGATCATGGCGGGCGGTAAATTCTGGACCATCGGCTACGAGAAAGTGGGCGTGCCCGATTTCGTGGCGACGCTTAAGGCCGCGAAGATAAAGACGCTCGTGGATGTGCGCGAGGTCGCCAATTCGCGGCGCGCCGGTTTCTCGAAGAAGGCGCTCGCAGCCAGCCTGGACGAAGCCGGCATCGCCTATATTCACATGAAGGCGCTGGGCACACCCAAGGCCGGGCGCGAGGCAGCGCGCAAGGGCGACAGCAAAACCATGCATCGCATCTTCGAAGCACGCCTGGTTGAACCGGAGAGCGTCTTAGCGTTCGAGGAGGCTGCGGAACTGGCGCGCCAGGGACGTGTGTGCCTTATGTGCCTGGAGCACGACTGGCGCGAGTGTCACCGAGCCATACTCGCCAAACACTTGGAGAAGCGCGCGCTCAAGGCGACGCACATTGCTCCGGAGTCTGCTCCTTAAGAGCTGAAAACTTGGGCCGCCGGCGTCCCGCTGGCATTACGGTGTTCACTACCGTTCTGACGGCAGTGTGTTTGCGCCACCTTATGCCGGCGAGGACGCCGGCGATCCAAGCTCACGCCGCCACCTTCGCAAACACTTCGCGCGCGCTCGTTGCCAATACGCCCAACCAAGCAAGCGCGAAAGCGCCGTTCATTACATTGGCCAGCCGAACGTGATCGTAGGCGGCTGCGGCGACGCCGAACGTGGGCAGGAGCAGAAGCGCTCCAAGGACCGGCCGTCGCCGCTCGCCCAGGAAACACAGGCCGGCGCAAAAAAGCGCATGCGCTGCAAGCAGAGCGAACTTGCTCCATGCCCCCGCTTGCGACATCCCCAACAATGCTTCGGGCGCGCCAAGAGTTTGCGTAATCTTTAGCAACGTCGTCGTCTCGAGATAATCGCCAGCCGCCGCGCCAAGAGCCGCCGCCGCAGCGACGATCGAGAGCGGACGCAGCGCGCCTCCCGCGAGGAACAAGGCCGCGGCCAGTGCGAATGTCGTGTAACTCGGAATGAACGCCAGCAGATCGAGCCGGTTGATCGCGTCCATCGCCGCTATGACGCGCGGCCCGCAGGATGCGTCGCCCGCGCCAAAGATGGCCGCCAATTCCTCGCCGTTCCGCGCCAACTCGAACTGCACCACAGCGCCGGCCGGCAGGCATTCGCCCGCGGTTTGCACCTCGGGAAGCAGCGTGAAGGCCACGAAAATCCCGATCGACGCCGCCCCGAAAGCGAGCGTCGTGATGGTAAAGCTCCGGCTCTTCACGCCGGGTTCTGCTTGGTTTGGAATTGTCCGTAGGGGCGAAAGCGCCAGAGATAGCTGGGCACGATGGCTTCGACGCTCTCAAGATCGGTGACACCTAAGTCCTGAATGGCTCCCGCGCCCGGCTCAGCGCCGACGATATTGTCGCGCTGGAGCATCGTCACCTGATCGCCAGTGACCGGCGGATCAGCGAAGGGGATGAGCTTGAAAAGCCAATCCGCAAGCAGCCCCATCGGAAACGCAATCACGAACGGAAGATCGATCAGCGGCCGCGCACGGCCAGCTTCCTTGGTCGTGAAGTGCAGCAATTGTTGCAGCGTGTAGATATTGGGTCCGCCCAACTCGTACACGCGCCCGCGCGCGTCGGCGCGATCAAGTGCGGCGACGACGGCGTCGGCTACATCGCCGACGAAGATCGGTTGAAACTTGGCTTTGGCGCCAGTGTAGAATAGCGCAGGAGAGAACTTTGCCGCGTTGGCAAAGCGATTGAAAAAATCGTCCTCCGGGCCAAACACCAGCGACGGGCGCAGGATCGTGGCGTTGGGACAAACGCTGAGCACGGCGCGCTCGCCATCATACTTGCTGCGCCCGTAGCGCGCGCCCTTGGACGCCGCTCCCAAAGCGGACATGTGCACTAAGCGGGCAATTCCCTGCTTGGCCGCCGCCTCCGCAATCGTGCGCGCCGCTTCCAGGTGCAGCGCCTCGAAATTCTGCTTGCCGTTTTCATGCAAGACGCCAACCAGATTGACCACCGCATCCGCACCCTCAAGCGCACGCGCAACGCTTTCGGGATAGCGCACATTAGCCTGAATGAGCTGAATCTGGCCGACATCGCCCATCACCCGCAGCTCCGCGCCCAGATGCGGACGCCGCATCGCCACGCGCACACGCTTGCCCGCTTTCGCCAGCGCCCGCACCACCTGCTTGCCGACAAAGCCCGAACCGCCAAACACAACCACCAGATCGTTCATGCGTATCTCTCGTGAACCCTGCGCCTCTATGGGCGCCTCGACCGGCCTTGTCCATGCGCCGATTCGCCTTATCCTCGCCGAGTTTCGCGGCCAGCAGGGAGCCATGGCGCGTCGCAAGACCACCCGCCTGCGCGAAGCGCGCAACCCCGCCCCACCTGCCGGCGCGGTAATCGATATCCCGTTCAAGGTAGTACGCAAGAACGGATTCTGGACGCGCATGCGCCGGCGGCTCTACGCCGTACTGATCGCAGCCGCCATAGGAATGTCACTTCCACCGCTCTGGCTGCTGCTGCAGCGGCTGAACGATATGGCGGGGCGGTGACACTTTGAATAAGCGCTAACAGGCAGTGCTTGCGGTCGCGACTGTCGCGCAGGGAGGGATCCCGGCGCGCGCCATCGCACCCAGGGTGCGATCAAGTCGTCACCAAGGCTCGTATCGCTTCACCAACCATGCCAACAAGGCAAGCAGTCGCGAAGGCAAACAGAAGAAAACGCACCGGAACCTGGTTTACCAGCGCCTGCCACAAGCTGTGCGCGATACGCAGGGCCGCATATCCCCATGCCAGTTGGATCGCGACTTCGCTCGGCCCAAGCTGGTGCAGTGTCAGCGCAGTAGCGTAGAATAGCACCGGCTGTTCCATCAGGTGCGCGTAATTATGCGACGGCCAATTGACACGGTCAGGCAGCACGCCTTCGAGGTTCTGACCTCGCCCGCCCGGCGGAACTTTGGACAACGGAATGTTGTTCTTTGCCATGGCCGGAAAGCGCGCCAGCGCGAGCCAAGCCAACATGATCAACGACCAGGCGACAAGCGCCATCACCGACGCAAGAATTGTGTGCATTTGCGCTTCCCCTCTAGAACGCGGGCGTCAGCCCGGCTTGCGGAACCGCAGCACGAATTGATCGGTGCGGCCGCGAATGTCGCCTTCAAAGACGCGCAGGCTGCGATCATCCGCCGGATTGCGCAGCACCTGGCTTTCCCCGTCGAGCACGAAGCCCGCCGCCGTCACTTCACGTACGACTTGCGCTTGATCGATGCGGTGCGATGCGGTGGCGCCATCCGTGCCGACCTGTGCGCCCGCTAGCGCGGCATGGTCGATGATCACCAGCACGCCGCCGGGCTTCAGCGCCGCGAACATCTGCTGATTGAGCGCCGGCACATTGATGTTGAGCTGTTGCAGATGGAAGTCGTGATAAATCTGCGAGATAAAAATCGCATCAAGCGGTTCGCCCGCGTTCCATCCCGCATAACCTTCGGTGAGATGGGTAATGTTGGAATAGGTCGGCGCGATTGCGGCCATAGCGCGCGGGCGTTCAGCGGTGCCGGGACGATCCACCGCGTACACGCGCCCGCCATCGCCGACCGCCACCGCAAACAGCCGCGAATAATAGCCGCCGCCGGGCCCGACATCGGCTACGCGCCAACCTGGACGTGCGCCCGCGAAAGCGAGCACCTCCGCTGGATGGCGGAGAGCGTCGCGCGCTGCATCTGCCTCTGGTCGGCGGGGGTCAGCGATGGCGGCGACCACATGGGGCGCCACAGCGGTGACGGCAGGTGCGCCTTCGAGCATAATCCCAGGGATCGCGCCCCCGGCGCAGGCGCCAGCCAAAACCGCTACAAACGTCGCCAACATAAAATTCCGCATGCTGCGCCTCCAAACAATTTGGGCTCTCATAACAGGTCTGCACGGTTTGACACCAGCGGCTCTGACGCCCGACATCTGGCCAAATGATTCCGGTGACGCCCCTCCTCGCCCTCGACGAGCGCGACCTCGACGAGCGCTTTATTCGCGCCGCCGGTCCCGGCGGCCAGAACGTCAACAAGGTCTCGACCGCGGTCGAGCTTCGCTTTCGCCTCGGCGGACACACCTTTCTGCCGGACGATGTTCGCGCACGATTGGAGACGCTCGCGGGCCGGCGGCTGACGCTGGATGGCGAGATCGTCATCCGCGCCGACGAGCACCGCACTCAGGAGCGCAACCGCGAAGCCGCACTCGCGCGCCTGGTCGCGCTGGTCGAACAAGCCTCGCATCGCCCCAAGCCGCGCCACAAGACCCGTGTGCCGCGCGCGGAAAAGCAACGGCGCGTCGACCACAAGGTGCGCCGCGGCAACGTGAAAGCGCAGCGCGCGCGACCGCGAGGGGAGGAGTAGTGGGGTTGTCCGTTGGAATAAAAGTTCCGTCATTCCGGGGCGCCCGCAGGGCGAACCCGGAACCCAGGGGATCGTAGAGCGCAGCTGTCGCCCCTGGGTCCCGGATGACGCTCCGCGTGCCGGGAACTAATGATGCATCAAGGCTTGCGAAACCGCATCATGAATTGATCGGTGCGACCCCGGACCGCTGGATCGAACACACCAATTGTGCGCGTGTCGGCGGCGTTGCGCAGAACTTCGCTCTCGGCGTCGAACACAAAGCCAGCTGCTTCGACCTCAGAGCGCACGCGCGCCTGATCGATGCGGTGCAAAGCGGCCTGCGCATCGGTTTCCAACGCTGAACCTGCAACGGCGGAATGGTCGATCACAACGTACAATCCGCCCGGCTTGAGCGCTGCAAACGCGGTCGCGTTCATGTTCGCGGCGCTGCCCAATTCGTACTCGGGCAAATACATGTCGTGATAATTCTGCGCCGTGAATATGACATCGAGCGGCTCGGGGAACGCCAAGGCATCATAGGGCGTACGCGCCATCACCGCGTTGGGGTATTGGGCGGCAACCTCGAGGATCGGCGTCTCGAAATCCTTCGCCACGCCGTCGGGCCGGATCACCGGATAGACGCGGCCTTCCTCGCCAACCGCGACCGCGAAGAGGCGCGTGAAATAGCCGCCGCCGGGAATGAGGTCGGCCACTTTGTCGCCCGGCTCAATGCGCGCGAACGCCAAAGTCTCGGCGGCATGGCGGGCGCTGTCGCGATCCTTGTCCTCCTGCGGGCGGCGGGCGTCCGCAAGCGCCGCCACGATGTGAGCGGCGTCGGCGCTGACCTCGCGGGGCGCTTCAGGGGTAGGCGCCGCTGGCGGTTGGTTGCAGGCAGCGAGCGCGAGCGCCGCGAGCGCGGCGAGGGCAAGGCGTTTCATGGGTGATCCTCCGGCGGCGGGCTTAGCGGGTTGATCCGCGATTTGCATCGCTAACGCGACGAATGGGCTGTTCCTTGGGGTGAGCGCCTGTAACGCTTAGCGCCCCCTTTTGGCCGGTTGCGGCGGCGGGGTGAGCTCCAGCTGTTCCGGCGGGGCGGGCAGTCGTGGGGCGGCCTCGATCGGCGCGGCGGCGGCGATATCGATTCCGGCATCACCTGCGCCAAGCTCCTTGAACTTACGTGCTTGCGGCAACACGCGGCTCTCGACCGATGCGAGCAGCGCATTGTAGCGCGACACGGTTTGCCCCACTGCGTCGCCGACCTTGCCCAGGTGGTCGGTCATAATCGCCATGCGCCGATAAAGCTCGCGCCCGAGATCGGCGATTTCCTGCGCGTTCTTGGCGCTTTGTTCTTGTCGCCAGCCGTACGCCACCGATTTCGCGAGCGCCACCATCGTGCTCGGCGTGGTGATGATCACCTTCGATGCGAGCGCGTCCTCGAACAGATTGGGATCGCGCTCGGCGGCGGCGGCGAGGAAATTTTCACCCGGCACGAACAGCACCACGAAATCGGCAGTGTCAGGCACGTGCTTCCAATAATCTTTCGACGCCAAGTTGCGCACGTGGCTTTTGAGCTCAGCTGCATGCTTCTTCAAATGCGTCTCGCGCGCGGCTTCGTCAGCGGCTTCCATGGCGTCGAGATAACCCGAGAGCGCAACCTTGGAATCGACGACGATGCAGCGTCCGCCAGGCAAATTTATCACCACGTCAGGCCGCAGGCGCGCGCCTTCGCCATCAGTGGTGGATGCTTGCTCGATGAAATCCACTTGTGGGGATAGTCCCGAAAGTTCGAGCACATTGCGCAAGGTCTGCTCGCCCCAACGACCGCGCATTTTCGGCGAGGCTTTCAGCGCACTGAGCAATTGCGTTGTGGTTTTGTTGGTGGCCCCGACGGCATCGACAATCTGGCGCACCTGTTCGCCGATCGCGGATTTATCGCTAAGGCGCGCTTTGTCGAGCGCCTCAACGCTCGACGCCAGTTTCGATAGCGCTTCCTGCGCGGGGGCCAGCACTTCCTTCACCCCGCCAGCCGCCGCCTCCTTGTGTTTGGAGAACGTCTCGTTGGCGAGCGACATAAATGAGCGCTGCGAGGCCTCGAGCGCTTGCTGCGCGATGGCTAGAAAGCGCGCCTCCTCCGATTCCGAACGCGCGCCGGAAGCGGCCTTCGCGGCGGCGAGTTCGCTAGCAAGCCGCGTGTTCTCCGCGCGCGCGGTTTCAAGCTCTTTCAGCGCCCGGTCGCGCTCGGCGCGGATCGGTTCGACGCCGGCCGAACGCTGCGCAAACCAGATCGCCGCGCCAGCTGCGGCAAGGGCTGCGAGGAGCAGGATGATCGGGAGCGATTCGGACATGGGCGAAGCTTAGCGGAGTTGGGGCGCCGAGCCGACGCAGCGGCGACCTTGACTCATACCAACCGGTTGGTATGGTCTCTCTGTGAGCACCGAAGTTCAGCCCGATACAGCCCGCAACGCGCGCGCCAAGCTTCTCGACGCTGCGATCCAGGTGATCCGTGCCCAGGGCTTTGCCGCCACGAGCGTCGACGATCTCTGTCGCGCCGCAGGGGTCACCAAGGGCGCGTTCTTCCATCACTTCGCCAGCAAGGATGGGCTGGCGGTGGCGGCGGCGCAGTACTGGTCGGCGGTGACCGGCGCGTTGTTTGCCGCCGCGCCCTACCATGATCACGCCGATCCGCTCGATCGCGTGCTGGCCTATATCGATTTGCGCGTCGAATTGATCGATGGCGCACCGGCGGACTTCACGTGCCTTGCCGGCACGATGGTGCAGGAGGCATACGCCGCCAGCGACGAAATCCGCGCTGCCTGCGAAGCCTCGATCTTCGGCCACGCCGCCACGCTCGAAACCGACATCGAAGCCGCGCGCACCAAGCACAAGATCGGCGGCGATTGGAGCGCGAAAAGCCTCGCGCTGCACACCCAAGCAGTACTGCAGGGCGCGTTCATTCTGGCTAAGGCGAAGGGGGGCCCGGAGATCGCGCGCGAAATGGTCGCGCATTTGAAACGCTACGTACGTCTTCTGTTTTCCAAGTGAGGATAGCAATGCCCAACACCATTCGCCTTCACCGCGTGCTGCGCGCGCCGCCAGAGCGAGTTTATCGCGCATTTCTGGACGCAGATGCGCTTTGCAAATGGCTGCCGCCGCACGGCTTCACGGCCAAGATGCACCAATTCGACGCCAAGGTCGGCGGCGGTTACCGAATGAGCTTCACGAATTTCACGACCGGCGGCAGCCATTCCTTTACAGTCAAATATGTGGAACTCACGCCGGACGAGCGCATCGTCCACACAGATCAGTTCGACGATCCGAATTTGCCCGGCGAGATGCGCGTCACCATCGACTTCAAGAAAGTGTCGGTGGGAACCGAACTCTCGATCGAACAAGCTGGCGTTCCGGATGTTATCCCGCCGGAGGCTTGCTATCTCGGGTGGGGCGAGTCGCTCACGTTGCTTGCGCACCTCGTGGAGCCCGAGATTCCGGGCTGAGGCAACACGATAGTGACAATTACAATCACAGCTTTCGAGGCGTCCCCTGACCGCGGCCAAGGGCTGGCGCGCGACACGCGTGTTCGTTGGGCGCTGGAAGAAGTTGGCCAACCTTACGAGGTTCGCCTTCTTTCGTTTCTAGCGATGAAAGAACCCGCGCATTTGGCCCTGCATCCATTTGGTCAAATCCCGACCTACGAGGAAGGCGATCTCGGCCTGTTTGAAACGGGCGCGATTGTGTTCCACATCGCAGAGCGTCATGCGGGCCTTCTGCCGAGCAACGCGAATGCTCGGGCGCGAGCGATTGCGTGGATGTTCGCCGCGGTCAACACGGTGGAGCCGCCAATCCTCGAACTCGCTACCGCGAAGCTTGTGGAGAGCGACAAGCCCTGGAGCGAGGAAAGGCTGCTTTTGCTCCATGAGAGAGTCCGCAACCGACTGAAGCAAATCTCCGTTCGTCTCGGTGGCGCCGATTGGCTCGATGGCGCCTTCAGTGCCGGCGACCTAATGATGGTGCATGTGCTTCAGAGGCTGAAACCATCGGGCATTCTCGGCGAATTCTCGAACCTTTCCGCTTACGTCGCGCGCGGCGAGGCGCGTCCCGCGTACAAGCGCGCGTTCGCCGGCCAGCTAGCGGTCTTCACAAACAAGAATGCCGAGAGCGTTCGGTCCGCAGTACACGAACAAATAATAAGGAGCAACACGATGACAAATTCCATTCGCACCTGCCTTTGGTTCAAGGACGGCCGAGGACCGGAGGCCGCCGCCTTCTACTGCGCGCTGATCCCAGGCAGCCGCGTCGAGCGCATTTTCCGGTTCGACAACGGCATGGGCGCCGCATCGGTAACCGACTTCACGCTGGGCGGCGCGCCCTACCAGATCCTCGATGCCGGCCCGCACTTTGACTTGACCGAGGCGGTGTCGATCTCGGTCGAGACCGACGATCAGGCCGAGAGTGACCGTATCTGGTACGCGCTGACCGCTGATGGCGGAAAGGAAAGCGCCTGCGGGTGGCTGAAGGACCGTTACGGCGTATCGTGGCAGGTGTATCCCAAGCGGCTGACAGAACTGACGATGCATTCCAACGAGGCCGTCTCGAAAGCCGCCATGGCGGAGATGATGAAGCAGAAGAAGATCGACATCGCCGCAATCGAGGCGGCCGTTAAAGCGGTGACCTGAGCACACCCAAGCAGCAACCCGGGCCCGCGCAACCCAAACTTGGAGCAAACATGAGCAACTCCCACGAACGCCTCATGCAAGGAATCATCCCCTATCTCGCACTGGACCACGCTCAAGATGCGATTGCCTTCTACCGCAGGGCCTTCGGCGCGCTGATGCATGGCGGTGTCGCGCTGATGCCGGGAACCGAGCGCGTCGCCAATGTGAGCCTTGTCATCAACGGCGGCGTGATGATGTTGTCGGACACATTTCCGGATATGGGCCAACCCGCCGCGAGGGGTGGACGCGGCTTCACCATGCAGCTCGTCGTCGATGACGGCGATTTTTGGTGGAACCGCGCGGTTGAAGCGGGATGCGAAATCGTGACGCCGTTCGCCAAGCAATTCTGGGGCGATCGCTACGGCCAGCTGCGCGATCCGTTTGGGATCGATTGGGCGATGAACGAACCATCGCCGGAGAACCGCGCCAAGGCCGCGCTCATCGAGTTAAAATAGTGGAGTGCGCCGCCAAAAATCCACGTGCAGAGATTTGAAGAATTTGCGCGGCGTGCGAAGGAGGAATACCGATGACTTATATCGACGGCTACATCATCCCGGTGCCGAAATCGAACCGCGCAGCCTACATCGAGGCCGCCCGCGCCATGGCGCCGCTGTTCAAGGAACATGGCGCGCTCAAAGTGGTGGAAACCTGGGGCGACGACGTGCCCAAGGGCAAAACTACCGACTTCTACATGGCGGTGAAATGCACCGAGGATGAGAACGTCGTGTTCTCCTGGATCGCCTGGCCGGACAAGGCCACGCGCGATGCGGGCATGGCCAAAGCCATGGCCGACCCGCGCATGCAACCGGGTGCAGCGCCCATGCCATTCGATGGCAAGCGCATGATTTTCGGGGGCTTCGAGACGCTTTTGGAAGTCTGACGGCTTGCCGAGGCCAAGTCTGGCGGAATGCTCGCGCGAAGCGTAGAGACACTCCCGTGTTCAAACCTCTTCTCCTCACGGTCCTGCTCTCCCTCTCCGCCTGCGCCAGCGTGGCCGACGTCACCGTCGGCGAAGCGCTGCTCTGGCGGTGTGACGACGGACGTAGCTTCAGGGCGCACAACACCAGCGGCGGCAATGCCAAGATCGTCGCCGGGGGGCGGACCTATCGCCTCCCGGGCGTGGTGGCGGCTTCGGGCGCGCGCTATTTCGACGGACGCGTCGAGTATTGGGAGCATCACGGCGAAGCGCTCCTAAACGGCGCCGCCGGCGGTCCCTATGAGAATTGCAGGAACTGAGCGCCGCTCCTGCTGGAAGCGATCGCGCCAAGCAGCTAGTCTGGCGCCATGAACATCTTCTCATACCTCATCCCCGCCGCGCTGCTCCTGGTCTTCGCGGCTTTGTGCTTTGGCATCTATTCCTTGTTCAGGGGCGGCGATTTCGGCCGCTCTTGGTCGAACAAGGCGATGCGGATGCGCGTGGTGGCGCAATTCGTGGCGATCCTCG